>NZ_MABH01000047.1 GCF_001720585.1 Cereibacter johrii
CCGCCGCGGGCGCGCTGCCTGCTCGCGGCCTCGACCCACGAGGGCGAGGAGGCCGCGATCCTCCGGGCCTTCGGCAGCGCCCGCGACCTCTTCGACCTTCTCGTGATCGCGCCCCGCCATCCGCAGCGCGGCCCCGAGATCCTGGCGCTGGCCCGGGCCCAGGGGGTCGAGGCCCGCCTCCGCTCGCGCGGAGAGACGCCCGACGCGCCGGTCTATGTCGCGGACACGCTGGGCGAGATGGGGCTCTGGTACGGGCTCTGCGGCGCGACCTTCATCGGCGGCACGCTCGCACCGCGCGGCGGCCATACGCCGTTCGAGCCGATGGAAGCGGGCTCGGCGCTGGTCCACGGCCCCTCGATCCACAATTTCGCCGAGGTCTTCGCGGCGCTCGACGCAGCCGGCGCGGCCCTGCCCGTGGGCTCGGCCGAGGATCTGGGCGCGGCGCTGGCCCGGCTCACGCCCGAGCGTCAGGAAGCGCTCACAGCCGCCGCCCATGCCCAGCCACGCGCCGCAGACCCCGCCCCCATCCTCACAGCACTCGACCGGCTCACCCGCCCCGCCTGACCCAAGGGGCAAGCCCCTCCCCCACCCTTTCATTCTGGCCCAAATATCCCGGGGGTGTGGGGGCAGCGCCCCCACGCGACCGCCCCAACCGGCGCCCCGCTCCCCGTCCCGCCCCCTCCGGACAGACCCACTGACGCCCCCTCCGACACGTCCGGCGGCAGCGAGCCCCTGCGGCCTGCAACCACAGGGCGCGCGCGCCCTGCTTGACCCGACGACAGCCGGCAGAAAGGGGAACTTTTACAGGTCCGGATGCATCCTCCCGCATCTTGTCAGTCTGCCGGAGTTATCGTGCCATGATCCTCCTGACACTCGGGATCTTTCTCTGGGTCGCAGGCCATCTGTTCAAGCGGGTTTTCCCCGACCTCCGCGCCCGGATGGGCGATCCGGGAAAGGGCCTCGTCACCCTCATCATCACCCTGGGCCTCGTGCTGATGATCCACGGCTACCGGACCGCCGACTATGTTCCGGTCTATGTGCCCCTTCCCGATACGGGCTATCTCAACAACCTGCTCATGCTCGTGGCGATCGTGCTCCTCGGCGCGGGCGTGCTGAAGGGCGTGATCTGGACGCGCATCCGCCATCCGCAGTTTCTCGCCACGATGATCTGGGCCACGGCCCATCTCCTGGTGAACGGCGATCTGGCGGCCATCCTGCTCTTCGGCAGCATGTGGCTCTGGGCTGCGGGGTCGATCCTGCTCATCAATGCGCAGGAAGGGGAATGGGTGCGCCCGCCGCCGGGTCCGCTCCGCCGCGATGCGATGCTGGTGGGCATCGGCCTCGCGCTCTACGGCGCCATCACCTCGACCCATATCTTCCTCAACCACAATCCCTTCATGGGCGACTACTTCTGAGGCCCCCGGTCTGCGCAGGCCCGCGCAGCGGATAGGTGGCGAGCTCCTCGTAGCGCGCCCCCTTCGGCCCCAGATGCGAGCGGTAGAGGACGAAGCGCGTGACCTCGAAGCGGCCGCCACGGAACGAGGCGCCCTCGGCCACTGCCCGTTCGAGGCGGAAGCGCTCCTCGGGGGGCGGGGGTGCGAAGCGGCCGAGGGTGACATGGGGCGAGAAACGCCGGCGCTCGGGCTCGATGCCCGCCACCCGCGCCGCGCGTTCGATCTTGGCCTGCAGGCGGGCCAGCGGTTCCGAGGGCCGGATGCCGGCCCAGACGGCGCGGGGCCGCTCGCCGCCGAACAGCCCGAGCCCCGCCACTTCCAGATCGAAGGGCGGCCGCAAGATGGCCTCGAACCCTTCGTGGGCCGCTTCCAGCACCGGCTCCGCCACCTCGCCGAGGAAGAGGAGCGTCAGATGAAAATTCTCGGGCTCGACCTTGCGCGGCAGCGGCAGCAGGAACTGCTGGACGGCCAGCGCCGAGCGCACCTCGGCGGGCAGATCGAGGGCGACGAAGGCGCGGATCATCGCCGCGCGAGGCGGGCGAGCCTCTCCCGGATCTCCGGCCGCACCGGCCCTTCCCGCGGCGCGTCGCGCAGGGTCTCGATCAAAGCGGGCGCCGGCGGCGGACGCCCGCCCCCGCCCCAGTCGAGGCCCGCCAGCACCGCCCGCGCCGCCTCCGGCAGACGGTCGGGGATCTCCTGGCCCGCGAGCGTGGCCCAGACGCCCGCCCAGCAGCGGCCGACCGACCAGGGGTTGTAGCCGCCGCCGCCCAGCACGAGAAAGCGCGGCGCCACCGGACGCAGCGCCGCCACCACCTCGAAATGGGCATTGTTCGACAGGGCCAGCCGCGACAGCGGATCCTCCTCCAGCGCATCGGCCCCGCATTGCAGCACCAGAGCCTCGGGACGGAAGGCCGCGAGCCTCGGCAGGATCAGCCCCTCGAGCACCGCCCGCATCTCGGTGTCGTTGAACCCGCGCGGCACCGGCAGGTTGAAGCAGGTGCCGCCGCCCTCCGCCTCGAGCGCGCCGGTGAAGGGCCAGCGCCCCTCCTCGTGAACCGAGATCAGGAGCGCCTCGGGATCGCCCGCGAAGGCCGCCTCCACCCCGTCGGGATGGTGGGCGTCGATATCGACATAGGCGATGCGCCTGAGCCCCATCCGGCGCAGGACCAGCATCCCCAGCACCGGGTCGTTCAGATAGCAGAAGCCGTTCGCCCGGTCGCGCATCCCGTGGTGCGTGCCCCCGCCCGGCACATGGATCGCGCCGCCGCCGCGCAGCAGCTCGGCCGCCAGCATGACCCCGCCCGCGCCGGTCGCGGGCCGGCGGAACATCTCGGGAAAGACCGGGTTCGAGAGCGTGCCGAGCCCGTGGGCCGCCAGCATCTCCGGCCCGGCCAGTCCCGCCTCGGCCGCCGCCAGCGCCGCCACATATGCCGGATCGTGCCAGAGGGTGAGCGCGGCGGGCTTGGCGCGCGGCGCAGTGCGGAAGCGCGCGGGGGGCAGCCAGCCGAGTGCGCGGCCGAGATCCGTCACGGTCGAGACACGCGGCACGCGCAGCGGATGCCTGCCGCCGTAGCTCGACCGGCGATAGATCTCGGAGCCGATGTAGAGAGGCGCGGCCGGAAAGGCCGCGGCAGCGGTCCGGTTCACCGTTCCGGCCTCACGGCAGGAGCGCCTCGATCCGGCCCACGATCTCGCGGTCGGTCGGCCGCACCGGCGAGGACCAGCTCGCCACCAGATCCCCGTCGCGGTCGATCAGCACCTTGTGGAAGTTCCAGCGGGGCTCGACCCCGTGTTCCTCTGCGAGCCAGCGGTAGAAGGGATGGGCCTCGGCGCCGGTCACCGGCGTGATGGTGGTCATGGGCAGCGTCAGGTCGAAATTGGTGGCGCAGAAGTCGCGCACCGCGCCCGCGTCGTCCAGCTCCTGCTTGAAATCGTTCGACGGCACGGCGAGGACCGTCAGCCCCGCGTCGCGGTAACGGTCCCAGAGCGCCTGGAGATCGTCATATTGCGGGGTGAAGCCGCAGAGCGAGGCCGTGTTCACCACCAGCACCGGGCCCGCCGTGCGCAGCTCGTCGAGGCGGATCTGGCCGCCGTCGATCGAGTCGAACGTGACCGGCGGTGGCCCTGCGGCGAGGGCGGGCGCGGCGAGACAGGCAAAGGCGAGCGCAAGGTGCGGACGGACGGTCATGGCATTGTCCCGGCACGAGGCGCCTCTGCCGGAGGCGCGCGGAGCGGGCCCCTCGGGCTCCGCCTGATCCTGAAGCATAGGCGGCGAACGAAATACGTCAAATGCGCGACGATTTGCCCCGTTTCATTTGCGCCTGTGCGCCCCTGCGTGCGACAGTTTCCGGATGTCGGGCGGCCGTGAACATTGATAAGGCAGCTGCCGCGCCTAAATTGGGCAAAATGAGAAATCTAAGCGAGACACCGACAAGATGAGACCGGGACCGCGGCCCGGCGGGAGAGTCATATGGGCGACGGCCGTCACATCGGGATGACAAGCATCGGATCGGGCGAGATCCGGCCGCAGTGCGGCGCCATCTGCTGGCGCCTCGAGGGGGGCGAGCTTCAGGTGCTGCTCATCACCAGCCGCGATACCGGCCGCTGGGTGATCCCGAAGGGCGGGCGCATCGAGGGGCTCGACGATGCGGGCTCGGCCGCGCAGGAAGCCTGGGAAGAGGCCGGCATCCAGGGCGAGATCGCGCCGCAGCCCCTCGGCAGCTTCACCTACCAGAAGATCGCCAAGAACGCCGCCAGCATCGCCTGCGAGGTCGTGGTGTTCCCGCTGGCGGTCGAGGGCATGTCGGACAGCTTTCCCGAGCGCGGTCAACGCAAGCGCAAATGGTTCACGCCGGACATGGCGGCGCGGAAGGTGGCCGAACCGGGGCTGCGCGAGATCCTCGTCCGGTTCGATCCCGGCCCCGGGCCCGACGACGGATTGCCGCTGGGCGACTATTGAACCTCGAAGGATCCACCTTTACCTGACAGGATGAGGAGCCGCATGGAGGCGGCTCCGCTCCGGTGCCCCGAATGATCCGCTATTCTCTCAGATGTCCCGAGGACCACGGCTTCGAAAGCTGGTTCCAGTCGTCGGACGCCTTCGACGACCTTCTGGCCGCGGGCCGGGTGGCCTGCCCCGTCTGCGGCTCCTCGTCGGTCGAGAAGGTGCTGATGGCCCCGGCCGTGCGCCCCGCGCGCAAGGCTGCCGCAGAACCGCCGCCGAAGCCTCTCTCCGCCCCCGCCTCGCAGATGGAGGAAGCCTTCCGCGCCCTGCGCCGGCAGGTCGAGGAGAATTCCGAATATGTCGGCATGAATTTCGCGACCGAAGCCCGGAAGATCCACGAGGGCGACGCGCCCGAGCGGGCGATCTATGGCGAGGCCAAGGTCGAGGAGGCGCGCCGCCTGATCGAGGACGGCGTGCCGGTGGCCCCCCTGCCCTTCCTGCCGCAGCGCAAGGTGAACTGACCGCTGCCCCTGACCCGCGCGGGATCGTCGCAAGCAGCGGCGCCTCTCTTGACCTTGGCCGGCGGGCGGGGCCTTCTGGGCGCGTTCCACCCTCACGACTGACCCGGAGGCATTCCGTGAAGATCAACGGCACCCCTTTCCGCTCGATCTGGTGCGAGGCGGGCGAGGTCCGCATCATCGACCAGCGCTGGCTGCCGCATGAGCTGCGGATCGTGCCGCTGCGCACGCGCGCGGAGTTCGCGGCCGCGATCCGGGACATGTGGGTGCGCGGCGCGCCGCTGATCGGAGCCACCGCCGCCTGGGGGATGGCGGTGCAGATGGCCGATGATCCGTCCGACGCCGCGCTGGCCGAGACATGGGAGGTGCTGCACGCGACGCGGCCCACGGCGATCAACCTCCGCTGGGCGCTGAACGAGATGCGCCGTCTGCTGGCGCCTCTGCCCCCGTCCGAGCGGGCAGCCGCGGCGGCGCGCCGTGCGGCCGAGATCTGCGACGAGGATGTGGAGATCAACCGCCGGATCGGCGCGCACGGCCTGACGCTCATCCGCGAGATCGCCGAGCGGAAGCGCGGCCGGGTCAACATCCTGACCCATTGCAATGCGGGATGGCTCGCCACCGTCGACTGGGGCACCGCCACCTCGCCGATCTATCATGCGCTCGAGGCGGGGATCGACGTCCATGTGTTCGTGGACGAGACCCGGCCGCGCAATCAGGGCGCGCTGCTGACCGCCTGGGAGATGAACTCGCACGGGGTGAGCCACGATCTGATCGTGGACAATGCCGGCGGCCATCTCATGCAGCATGGCGAGGTGGATCTCGTGATCGTCGGCACCGACCGCACCACCGCGCAGGGCGATGTCTGCAACAAGATCGGCACCTATCTGAAGGCGCTGGCGGCGAAGGCGAACGGCGTGCCCTTCTATGTGGCCCTGCCCTCGCCCACCATCGACTGGACGGTCCGGGACGGGGTGGCGGAGATCCCGATCGAAGAGCGGTCGGGCGCCGAAGTGACCCATGTGCAGGGCAAGGCGCCGGACGGATCGGTGATCTCGGTGCAGATCTCTCCCGACGGCACCGGCGCCCGCAATCCGGCCTTCGACGTGACGCCGGCTGCGCTGGTCACGGGCCTCATCACCGAGCGCGGGATCTGCGCGGCGGAGGCCGGCGCGATGGCAGCCCTGTTCCCCGAGGCTGCCCGCAGCGCGGCCTGAGCCTATCGCCGCGCGAAGCGCAGCAGCACGACGGCGGCGATGGCAAGGAGCAGGATGGCCGAGGCTTCGAGCACGATGTTCTGGGGGTCCATGTCCTTGCCCTGCAGCACGATCAGCCGCGCGAGCGCCGTGATCGCGATGAAGATCGGATAGACGAAGGGCAGGCCCTTGCCGGTGTAGAACACCGCGACCATGGCCATGACCTCGGTATAGAGGAACATCAGCAGGATGTCGCCGAGGTTCACGCTCCGCCGCTCGATGATGGACAGGACCTCGACCGAGGTGGCGGCGAGGGTCATGAGCGCCACGAGGATCAGAAGTCCCCGTTCGATCACCCCGAGCGCGGCCACCATCACCAGCTTCTCGGTCCGGCCGGCGTCCACCGACCCATCGTTTTCGTCTTCCGTCACAGGCACATCCCCCGAACTCTTCACGGGCCGAAGAGTAACAGGCCCGAAGCGGCCCGCCAACCGGTGGCGACCGGGGGCGCCAGCGAGACCCGCCCGCGGCGAGGGCGTCGCTTCGGGCGCGTCCGGCATCGCCAGCCGGGATCGCCAGCGGAGGCCCGAAAGACCCGTCTGCGGCGAGGGCGGCGCTCCGGGCGAACCCGGGGAGCGGTCAAAGCTCCCGCCTCGGGGGGCGGACGAGAGCCATCGACCCCGGTGATCGGGCGATCCGCTCCGGCATCCTGCCCGCAGGCGCAGGTTCGATGGAGGGGGCCACGCCTGTTGACGGCCAGACCCCGCCGCCAACAGGGAGCCCAGACTGTCAGGTCACTTGCGGGAAGCCCGTTTGCACGAAGCGCAGCCCCTCAAACGACCGGAGCGCAGCCTCCGGGGGAAGGCTGCGCTCCGCACTGTCCGGGCATGGGGCAGATGCCCGGGCAAACGTGCCCGGATGTGGGCCGGGCACGGTTCCGTCAGACCTCTTTCGGCCCCGAGGAGCCGGCGTTCGCGTCAGGGGCTTTCGCGGACGTGTCGGCCTCCATGATGCGCTGCGCGGTGGAGGGCTGCGGGGCGGGCGCGTGATCCCGGTGCGCCGCTGGCGCAGGCGACGCGCTCCGCGCGGGCTCCGCCTCGCGGGTCCGGGCGGCCGCGAGGTGGAGGCGGTTCGCCTGACGCTCGGCGGCCATGTAGCCAAACCAGCAGACGGCCAGCATGGCCAAGAAGACGATGATTCCGAACATGGTTGCCATCTAACCCTCCCTCTTGCGCGCTAAACGTGCCTACGGCTGCGCCGGTTCCGCTCGGCGGCACAAATTTCGCGGCGAGCCTGCCCAGCGCAGGCCCGCCGCCGCATCAGGCGAAGGTCACGACGTTGTGGACGCCCACGTCGGGGTCGCTATCGGTCACGTTCGCCTTGGCGATCTCGTAGGCGAAGCGCGCGGTCGAGCTGGTGGAGGCCCAGATCGCCGCGCTGCGCAGTTTCAGCGAGACCATCACGAGATCCGGGTCGTCCTTGCCCTCGAACCAGGCCGCGACGACCGGATTCCACATCTCGTCGAGCTTCGCGCGATCCGTCTCCTCGCCGATCGGGCCGGAAAGGCAGGCGTGGAAATCCTCGTCATGCGCGATGATGCAGAAATGCGCCGTGCTCGACGCGCCGATGGCGCGGAAGAGGTCGGTGCTGCGCTTGGTCAGGAACCAGAGCTTCGCGGCGCCCTCGTCGCAATGGTGGGACATCGGCTGCATATGCTGGCCCGAGCCCTCGACGCCGAGCATCCCGGCGCGGAGCTTGCCGAGCTGTTTCCAGAGCGCGGCCTTCGGATCGGTCTGAGCGAGTTTCGTATCGGCCATTCGGCCCTCCTGATCTGCAGTGCGTTGGCGGAGCAACCGGACCCGGCCGGGGTTGGTTCCCATCCGGACGGGCGGCCCCCGTTGCCCGCCGGGCGCTTCCGGACATGCGGAACAAATGCCGGGCGGCACCTGTTTCTGGGCGACACAGGCCGGATGCCGCGCCGCAAGCGCCTCCGGTCGCAGAAATGCGAGGAGATCAGGATGCAGACCGACAAGAACATGACCGGCTCGGGGACAGCCTCGGATCCGTCCGGCCGTCCGGGCTTCACCGACGCCGCGCGAGAAACCGCTCGCCGCGAGATGGACGACGCCCGCGAGCGTCTTCATGGGGCCGCGGGCCGTGCCCGCGAGGAGGCACACCGGGCTCGCTCCAGCGTCTCGCGCCTCGTGCTGGACGAGATGGATCGCCGCAAGGAGGATCTGTGCGACAGCATCCACGGCATCGCCCAGTCGATGCGCAAAGGGGCCGAGGAAGCGGAAAAGCGCGATGACGCGCCCGCTCCGCCGCAGATGATCCATCGCGCGATCCACACGCTCGACGACATGGCGGACCGGATGCGTCACCGGTCGGCGGAAGAGATGACCCGGTCGGTCGCACGCTTCGGCCGCGAGAACCCGGCGCTCTTCGTGGGCGGGGCCCTCTTTGCGGGGCTCGCCATCGGCCGCTTCCTCGTCTCTTCCTCGTCAAACCGTACGCGTGGGCGCGATTGGGATGAGGGAGATGCGATGCGCGACGACCGCTGGCGCGGTGCCGCCCCGGGCAGCTCCGCCCACGAGCGTGCGTCGCACGAGCCTCTCGGCGCGAAGCCGCACGATATCGGCGGCCAGAACCGCCCCTCGACGGCCGGCCAGCCGGGCGCCGCGCCCTTCAGCGCCCCGGGCGGAGCCGCGATGCCGGGCACCGAGCCGACCCAGCCCGGACGCGCCAACGAGTCCACGGCCCGCAGCTCGGGCATGGCACCCACCGCGGCCAGCGTGAAGCCCCTTGGCTCGGGCCCGACGTCGGGAGGTAAAGATGGAGGCTCCTAAGCGCGGCATCCCGGAGGATCGCTCTCTGGGCGATCTTCTGTCGGACCTCGTGCGGGACGTCACCGGGCTCGTGCGCAGCGAGAGCCGCCTGATCCGCGCGGAGGTTGCCGAGGCCGGACGCAGCATGGCCGTCGGCGCCGAGATGATCGCGGCGGGGGGGATCCTCCTCCTCGTGGCGCTTCTGGTGCTGGTGCAGGCGCTGGTCGTCCTTCTCGCCCATTGGGTCGGTCCTGCCTGGGCCGCCCTCATCGTTGGCGCCGTCCTGGCCGCGATCGGCGGACTTCTGATCGCCCGAGGCCGCAAGGACATGAGCGCCGCCAATCTGGTGCCGGAACGCACCATCGAACAGACCAGCCGCGACGTGCGGCTTGCACGGGAGCAGATCTGATGAATTCCGACAAGATCGAACGTGAAGTGGAAGAGAACCGCGCGCGGGTCGAAAGCACCCTCGACGCGCTGAAGGAGCGGATGTCCGTCAATCAGGTGGTCGACGATCTCGCGAATTTCGTGGGCGTCGAGGATGTGCGGGGCGTGATGCATTCCGCCGGCCGGCAGGTGCGCGACAATCCGGTGGCTCTGGGTCTCATCGGGGTGGGCCTGGCGTGGCTCGCCTTCGGCGGCTCCTCGAGCCGCTCGCGCAGCGGCGCGGCCCATGACCGCGACGATTACTACCGGAGCGACTACGGCTCCGCCGGCCGGTCCTACGAGCCCTACGGCGGCGGCGCCTCCTATAGCTCGGAGCGGAGCGAGGGCGTGGTCTCGCGCGTGAAACATGCGGTGAGCGACGCCGCCGAAAGCGTGAGCCGCGCGGCCCATTCCGCAACCGACAAGGTCGCCGAAACGTTCGGGGACGCCCGTCACCGCGCGGGCAGCCTGCGCGACGATGCCTATGACCGCGCCGGCCACTGGCGCGACGATCTGGGCGAGCGGTCCTCGCACCTGCGCGACCGCGCCGGCCATCTGCGGGTCCGCGCGTCTCACGGCGCGCATCAGATGCGCGACAGCATGAGCCACGGCATGGAGCAGCAGCCCCTGCTCGTGGGTGCTGCGGCCGTGGTGCTGGGTGCCGTGATCGGGGCCGCGCTTCCCCGGACGCGCACCGAGGACGAGTGGATGGGCCGCACGAGCGACGATCTCTGGGATGAGGCGAAGGCCTCGTCGTGGGAGCTGCGCGAGCGGGCGATGAAGGCCGCGCGCGAGACCTATGACGCCACCATCGCGGCGGCGCGCGACGAGGGTCTGGTGCCCGAAAAGGGCGAGACGCTGGCCTCCAAGGTGGGACGCGTCGCCGATGCGGCTGCCACCGAGGCGAAGGCGCAGGTCGAGCCCATGCTGCACGGGAAGGACGAGGACAAGTCTTCGACCGGCACCGGGTCCGCCGCTTCCTCGGCGGCCTCGGGCTCGACAGGCTCCACCGGCTCGACGGCCAAGGGGCCCGGCACGTCCGATCCCAAGGTTGCAGGCTCGGGCTTCTGAGACTGTTTTAAGATGCGGAAGGCTCCGGTCATGGACCGGAGCCTTTTTCATGTTCTGTCTCGAGGCGCCCTTTGACACGGAGGGCCGGAGGCGTCCTCGGCCGGCTTCTGCCTTGACTACAAAAGGCTCCGGTCGCGGACCGGAGCCTCTTTCCTGTTCTGACACGTCGGGCCGGATGCGTCCTCAGCTGTAGATCGGAGGCGTCTCCTCGCCCGGGTTCGGCATGTCCGGATCGCCGGGCGGGATGGGATCCGGGTCGGGCATCGGATCGGGATAGGGGTTCGGCTCGGGCATCGGGTCCGGAGCCGGCGGATCGTTCGGGCCGAGTTGCAGGTCGTTCGTCATCGCATCCTCCTCTCCTGCGGGCGCAGCGCGCGCCCCTTCCTTCCAAGAGCCGCCGGGCAGGATTGTTCCGCCTCAGAACCTGCGGCTGAGGCAGGGTGAGCCGCGCAGGCCGAAGCGCCAAGGCAGTTCTGCCGCCCGGCTGATGCCGATGCGGGGGCCGGACAGGATCTCTCCCGCCGCCACCGGCGCCCCCCGCTGCAGCGCAAAGCCCCGCGTGCCGAAGGCGGTGCCATCGTCCGCCAGGGTCAGACCCAGCGCCTGACCGATCCGGCCCGGCCCGGAACAGAGCAGCCGCGGGGCCTCGGTGCCGCGCCGCGCCGCCATGTCCGCAAGACCCTCCGTCGGTTCCAGAGCGCGGATCAGCACGGCATGGCCCGGCGCGCAGACCACGTTGAGGCAGAGGTGGATGCCGTAGGACAGGTAGATATAGGCGCAGCCCGGCGGCCCGAACATCGCCGCATTGCGCGGGCTGGGGCCGCGGAAACTGTGCGAGGCCGGATCCTCCGGCGTATAGGCCTCCGTCTCGACGATCCGTCCGCCCACGCCGCGTACCTGCAGATGCGCCCCCAGGAGATCCACCGCCACCGCGGGGGCCTCACGCGCGAAATAGGCTATCTGTCCGTCCATCTGCCCCCCTCTTTCTGCGCGGTCTGACGCCGGTGTGACATCCGCCGCCCGGAACATTCGTCACCCGCTGCCGTTCCTTCCGCAACCCCGCGCAGCCTGCGCGACCCCCCGGTGATGTTCACGAATGGAGAGACTGTCGATGAGGAAGATTGCTTTCACCGCGAGCCTCCTTGCCCTGGCCGCGGCCCCGGGCTTCGCCCAGAGCGGCGCGGACGGGATGGACCCGACCCGGCCTGTGGCCCCCGAGACCGGCACGGGCAGCATCAAGGACATCAGCCAGCAGACCTGGTCCGACGACGTGCGCGACGTGTTCTTCGAGGATCCGGCCATGACCTCGCTCCGGGCGACCGACGAGATGGAGGAGCGGTGGGCCGCGCTCGATCCGGAAGCCAAGGAGCGCGCCGTGCGGGACTGTCAGGCCTATCTGATGGACGCAGGCTCCATGGGCGGCGCCTCGTCCGGCGGGCTCGGCGGCGCGCTGACGCCCGATCCCGAAGAGGCCGAGACGACCGGCGAGGATCTCGGCGGCGCGGATACGCCGGCCCCGGTTCCCGAGGACACGACGAACGCCTCCGACGCGCCGGCCTCTCCGGGCGATGCCTCGGTCTGGACGCAGGCCTGCTCGTTCGTGACCTCCTTCAAGCCGCAGTAACGCGGCCCCACCCCTTTCGCGGCCCGGCGAGGATCGACCGGGCCGCAGCCATGGCGGGGCGCGCGCGCCCCGCACAGACTCCAGCCGTTCCCCCTGTCAAGGAGAGCCAGATGGCCGAAGACAAACCTGCCGCCCGTTCCGGCAGTTTCGAGAACCTCGTGTCGGATTACGGCGCGGGCGGCGAGTTCCACCAGCACGCCGGCGAGGGAGACGAGCGTCTGACCACGGCCCAGGGTGTCACCATCGCCGACAACCAGAACTCGCTCACGAGCGGCACGCCGGGACCGACCGCGCTGGAGGATTTCATCCTCCGCGAAAAGATTTTCCACTTCGACCATGAGCGGATCCCCGAGCGTGTGGTCCATGCTCGCGGCTTCGGGGCGCACGGCCTGTTCGAATGCACCAAGGCCATCCCCGAGATCACCCGGGCCGCCCCCTTCCAGAAGGAGGGCAAGATCACCGAGACCTTCGTGCGCTTCTCGACGGTCGCGGGCTCCAAGGGATCCATGGACCTTGCCCGCGACGTGCGCGGCTTTGCGGTGAAATTCTATACCGACGAAGGCAACTGGGATCTCGTCGGCAACAACATTCCGGTCTTCTTCATCCAGGATGCCATCAAGTTCCCGGACCTCATCCATTCCGTCAAGCCGGAGCCCGACCGGGGTTTCCCGCAGGCCCAGTCGGCTCACGACAATTTCTGGGACTTCATCTCGCTCACGCCCGAATCGATGCACATGGTCATGTGGCAGATGTCGGACCGCGCCATTCCCCGCAGCTTCCGCTTCATGGAAGGCTTCGGCGTCCACACCTTCCGCTTCGTCAATGCCGAGGGTCAGTCGAGCTTCGTCAAGTTCCACTGGAAGCCCAAGCTCGGCCTGCAGTCGGTGCTGTGGGACGAGGCGCTGAAGATCAACGGCGCCGACCCCGACCGGCACCGCCGCGACCTCTGGGAGGCGATCACCGCCGGCGATTTCCCCGAGTGGGAGCTGGGCCTGCAGATCTTCGACGAGGAGTTCGCGAACCGCTTCGACTTCGATGTGCTGGATCCCACCAAGATCATCCCGGAAGAGCTCGTGCCCCTGACCATCGTGGGCACCCTGACGCTGGACCGCGTCGTGGACAACTTTTTCGCCGAGACCGAGCAGGTCGCCTTCTGCACCCAGAACGTGGTGCCCGGCATCGACTTCACCGACGATCCGCTGCTGCAGGGCCGGAACTTCTCCTACCTCGACACGCAGCTCAAGCGGCTGGGCAGCCCCAACTTCACCAAGCTGCCGATCAACGCGCCGCGGGGGTGCCCCGTCCACAACTTCCAGCAGGACGGGCACATGCAGACCTCGAACCGCAAGGGTCGGGTGAATTACGAGCCGAACGGCTGGGGCAAGGGCCCGCGGGCCCATCCGCTCGAAGGCTATGTCAGCTATGCCGTGCGCAACGAGGGCGAGAAGCGGAGGCTGCGGCCCGAGAGTTTCGCCGACCATTACAGCCAGGCGCGGCAGTTCTTCCTGAGCCAGACGCCGGTCGAGCAGGGCCACATCCGCGATGCGCTGGTCTTCGAGCTTTCGAAGTGCCATGAGGTCGAGATCCGAGCCCGGATCGTCGCGCACCTCCTGAACATCGATGGCGCTCTGGCGCAGGCGGTGGCGGACGGGCTGGGCCTGACCGAGATGCCCGAGCCCGCCCCGGCGGCCCGGCCGACACGCACCGACCTGCCCCCGTCGGACGCGCTCAGCATGCTGAAGAACCCGCCGCCGAGCTTTGCGGGCCGCACCGTCGGAGTTCTGGCGGGCAATGGCGTCGAGGCCGAACTGCTGACCGAGCTGCGCTCGATCCTGCAGGCCGAGGGGGCGATGATGAAGCTCGTGGCCCCGCAGGTCGGCGGCGTCACCGACAGCGCGGGCACGCTGCATCCGGCGGATGAGAAGCTGGGCGGCGGGCCGTCGGTGATCTTCGATGCGGTGGCGGTGCTGCCCGGCACGGATGCGGCGATGCTGGCCGCCAACCCGGCCGCGCAGGACTTCCTCACGGACGCCCACGCGCATTGCAAGTTCATCGCCCACCGCGGGGCAGAGCCGCTCATCGAGGCCTGCGCGCTCGGGGCCAAGATGGACGAGGGCTGGGTCGAGATCGGCTCGAGCAGCGACATCGACGGTTTCGTGGCGACCTGCCGCGGGATGCGCCACTGGCCGCGCGAGGCGACGCTGGGCGGGAACCCTCCCCTCGCCCGGACGTTTTCCCCGTGACAGCCCTTCGGGCATGAAGAGAGAGGACCCACAATGGCTTATGCGAAAACCGGGGCCCATGAGCGGCAGAGCCGCAGCTCGGCCCTGATGCTCACCTCGGCAGTGGTTCTGGGCGCCTTCGGGGCCCTCGCGGTGCGCCATCTGATGAACGGCCGCCGCACCGCGGACTTTCCGCAGGTGCGGCCGGCCGGGCGCGATGCGATGCGCGATCCGCCCCGCGACTGGGACCGGCTGGACGAGACGCTGGACGAGTCCTTCCCGGCAAGCGATCCGCCCGCGACCTATTGAGCGGCTCCCGGACGACCTGCGCAGCACCGGAAGCTGGCCCCCGTCCCGGGGCCAGCTTCTGAGATTCTGGCCGGCCTCTCGGGGCAGCCGGAGACGCGAGGAATAGAAACATGACGACACACGAGGGCCGTGACAGGACGGAGGAGCCTCGCATGGCCGCAGGCCCGCAGGACATTCCGCGGGATCCGCGGCTCGATGCCTCGATGGCGTTGATGAGCGAGGGCTACCGCTTCGTCTCGAACCTGTGCGACCGGATGGACAGCGACGTGGTGACGACCCGCCTGCGTCTGCGCGAGGTCATCTGCCTGCGCGGCGGCGCGGCCGCGCGGCTGCTCTATGGCGCCGAGGGTCTCACGCGCGTGGGGGCGATGCCCTCGACCGTGCTGCATCTCCTGCAGGACAAGGGCTCGGTGCAGCAGCTCGAGGGGCCGGCCCACCGGCACCGGAAGGCGCTGTTCCTCTCGATCTGCATGGATCCCGCCCGCGTCGAGGCGCTGGTCGCCGAGGTCCGCCGGGCATGGCGCGAGCGGCTGCCCGCGTGGGAAGCGGAAGGACAGATCGTCCTTCAGCAGGAGGTGGCGCGCCTCCTGACCCGGGCGGCCTGCCGCTGGGCCGGGGTGGCGCACCAGCCCGAGACGCAGCTCGCCCGCGAGATTTTCGACATGATCGACAAGGCGGGCAGCATCGGCCCGCGCAACTGGCTGGCGCAGATGCGCCGCGCCGGCACCGAGAAGCGTCTGCGCAATCTTGTGGAGCAGGTGCGGGCCGGCGAAGTGGTTCCGGAGGCCGCGACCGCCCTCCATGCGATTGCCTTCCACCGCGAGGAGGATGGCGCGCTTCTGGATCCTTCCGTTGCAGCGGTGGAGCTTCTGAACCTGCTCCGCCCCATCGTGGCGGTGGGGCGCTACATCACCTTCGCGGCGCTGGCGCTGCATCGCGAGACGACATGGCGCGAGCTCTTCCGGTCGGGCAATCTGGAACTCGCGGGCGACTTTGCCGAGGAGGTCCGCCGCGCATCGCCCTTCTTCCCCTTCACCGCGGCCGTCACCACCCGGCCCGTTACCTGGGAGGGCCACGAATTCCCGGAGGGTCAATGGCTTCTGCTCGATCTCTACGGAACGACGCACGATCCGCGGCACTTCCCCGAACCCACCCGCTTCCGCGCCGAGCGGATGCTGAGCTGGACGGGACAGGACGATGCCTTCATCCCCCAGGGGGCGGGTGACGTCGCCCGCACCCACCGCTGTCCGGGAGAGATGATCACCGTCGAGCTGATGAAGGAGGCCATCCGCCTCCTCTGCTGCGAGATGGAGTACGAGGTTCCCGCGCAGGATCTGGGCGTGCGGCTGAACCGGATGCCGGCGCAGCCCCGCAGCGGCATGATCCTTTCGGCGATCCGCCGACGCTCGGGAACAGAGGCTTCCGGCGACTGTTGAGTCGGAAACTGAAAGGAGACTCCCATGCTCAAATTCATCGGCGGCACCGTCGGCCTCATCTTTCTCGTGGGCCTGCTCGTCATCATCGGCATTCTCGCCCTGATCTTCTGAACGACGCAGCGACCACCCACATGTGACTGCGGCGGCCGGATGGGCCGCCGCTTGACGAAAGCGGCAGGCGCCGCAGGGCGGCCCCGATCAGCCCCAGTCCAGCACCACCTTGCCCGAGGCGCCGCTGCGCATGGCGGCGAAGCCCTGCGCAAAGTCCGCCACCGGAAAGCGGTGGGTGATGACGCGCCGGATGTCGAGGCCGTTCTCCAGCATCGCGATCATCTTGTACCAGGTCTCGAAGATCTCGCGGCCGTAGACGCCCTTGATGGTCAAGGCCTTGAAGACGATCCGGCTCCAGTCGACGGGGCTGCGGCCGGGCGGGATCCCGAGCATCGCGATGCGACCGCCCATCACCATCGCTTCGACCATCTGATCGAAACCCGCGGGCGCGCCCGACATCTCCATCCCTACGTCGAAGCCCTGGACGATCTTCAGACGCCCCATCACGGCGCGCAGATCCTCGGTGGCCACATTGACCGGCACCACATCGGCCACCTCGGTTGCCAGCCGCAGCCGGTCGGCATTGACGTCCGTGATGACGACATGGCGCGCGCCCACATGTCTGGCGACGGCGGCGGCCATGATCCCGATGGGGCCTGCGCCGGTGACGAGCACATCCTCTCCCACCAGATCGAAGCTGAGCGCCGTGTGAACGGCATTGCCCAAGGGATCGAGGATCGCCCCCACCTCGTCGTCGATGGCATCGGGCAGCGGCACCACGTTGAAGGCGGGAAGGCGCAGATAGTCGGCGAAGGCGCCCGGCACATTGACGCCGATGCCGCGGGTCTCGGGATCGAGATGGAAGCGCCCCGCCCGCACCTGCCGCGAATGATGGCCGATCAGATGGCCCTCGCCCGAGCAGCGCTGGCCCGGGCTGAGGTCGCGCACGTCGCGGCCCACCTCGACGATCTCGCCCGCGAACTCATGCCCGGTGACGAGCGGCACCGGCACCGTCTTCGCGGCCCAGTCGTCCCAGTTCCAGATATGGACATCGGTGCCGCAGATCCCCGTCTTCCGGACCCGGATGAGCACCTCGTCGGGGCCGATCTCGGGCAGGGGCCGCTCTTCCATCCAGAGGCCCGGTTCCGCCTTGGCCTTCACCAGCGCCCGCATCAGATCGCCCCCACCGCCTTGCCCGCCTCGCGGAACGCCGCGAGGGCCAGATCGAGATCGTCTCGCGTCAGCGCCGCATTCATCTGGGTGCGGATGCGCGCCTGCCCGCGCGGGACCACCGGGAAGAAGAAGCCCGAGACATAGACCCCGCGGTCATAGAGCGCCGCCGCCATCTCCTGCGCGAGCCGCGCCTCGCCGAGCATCACCGGCACGATCGGATGCGCGCCGGGCAGCAGGCGGAAGCCCGCCTCCGTCAGGCCCGCGCGCCAGTAGGCGGTATTCTCGAAGAGCGCGGCGCGCAGATCGTCGGCGGCCTCGACCAGATCGAGCGCGGCGAGACCGGCCGCCACCACCGCCGGCGGCAGCGCGTTCGAGAAGAGATAGGGCCGCGCCCTCTGCCGCAGGAGGTCGATCACCGGCTGAGGGCCCGCCACATAGCCGCCGAGCGCGCCGCCCAGAGCCTTGCCGAGCGTGCCGGTCAGGATATCCACCGTCACGCCGTGATGGGCGGGCGTCCCCTGCCCCTTCGGCCCCATGAAGCCCGTCGCGTGGCAATCGTCCACCATCACCAGCGCGCCGAACTCCTCGGCCAGCGCCACGATCTCGGGCAGCCGCGCGAGATAGCCGTCCATCGAGAAGACGCCGTCGGTCGCGATCAGGATATGGCGCGCGCCCTCCGCCCGCGCCTGCGCAAGTTGCCGGCGCAGATCCTCCATGTCGGAATTGGCGTAGCGGTAGCGGCGCGCCTTGCAGAGGCGGATGCCGTCGATGATGCTCGCATGGTTGAGCGCATCCGAGACCACCGCATCCTCGGGGCCGAGGAGCGGCTCGAAGAGGCCGCCGTTGGCATCGAAGCAGGCCGCAAAGAGAATCGCATCCTCCATCCCGAGGAAGCGGGCGAGCCGGCCTTCGAGTTCGCGGTGGATGTCCTGCGTGCCGCAGATGAAGCGCACCGAGGCCATGCCGTAGCCGTGCTCTTCCATCCCGCGGCGGGCGGCCTCGATCAGCGCCGGATGGTTGGCGAGACCCAGATAATTGTTCGCGCAGAGGTTCAGGAGGTCGCGGTCCCCCACCCTCACATGCGTGCCTTGCGCCGAGAGGATGGGGCGTTCGCGCTTCGTGAGACCTTCGGCCTCGATCCCCTCCAGCAGCTCGCGCATCCCCGCGAGAAAGGCGTCCCGTCCGCTCATCGCCCTCTCCCTCCCTGTGGGCCGATCCTACGACACCCGGCGGCTCACGTCCCGCAGAAGGTGCGGTAGCTGTCGTCGAACCCCTCCGGGGCCGGCACGGCGAACAGCTCACGGTCGGCCCGCTCGGAGAAGGGGTCAGCCAGCACCTCGAGCAGCCGGTCGAAGGGCGCGAGATCGCCTGCATGGGCGGCCGCCAGCGCCTCCTCGACCCGGTGGTTCCGGGCGATGTAGATCGGGTTTGTCGCCCGCATCCGCTCGGCCGCGTCGGGCGCCAGCCGGGCGCGCCAGCGCGGCAGCCATGCCTCGAGCGCGGCCGCATCGCGGAACAGCGGACGGAGCGTGCCCGCATCGGTCACCGCATCCGCGAGACGGCGGAAGGTCAGCGTCCAGTCGGCGCGCTGGCCGCGCATGGCCTCCAGCAGATCCTCGGCAAGCTGCGCGTCGCCCTCTTCGGCACCGGCCAGCCCGAGCTTCGCGCGCATCCCCGCCATCCAGTGGCCCTGATAGCGCGCGCCCACCGTCTCGAGCACGGAATTGGCCTTGTCGGCCGCCCGCACCGCATCGGCATCCAGAAGCGGCAGGAGCGCCTCGCCCAGCCGAGCGAGGTTCCAGGCGAGGATGAAGGGCTGGTTGCCATAGGCATAGCGCCCCTGCAGGTCGATCGAGGAGAAGACCGTGCCCGGATCGTAGCCTTCCATGAAGGCGCAGGGGCCGTAGTCGATGGTCTCGCCCGAGATCGTCATGTTGTCGGTGTTCATCACGCCATGGATGAAGCCCACCAGCATCCAGCGCGCCACGAGCTGCGCCTGCGCCTCGGCCACCGCTTCATAGAAGGCGAGATAGGGCTCGGGCGCGGAGGCGAGCTCGGGATAATGCCGTGCGATCGCATAGTCGGCCAGCCGCCGCACCCGGTCGATGTCGCTGCGCGCGGCGAAGAACTGGAAGGTGCCGACGCGGATGTGGCTGGCCGCGACGCGGGTCAGGATCGCGCCCGGCCGCTCACCCTCCTGCCGCAGGAGCGGCTCGCCGGTGGTGACGGCCGCCAGCGCGCGGGTGGTGGGGATACCGAGCCCGTGCATCGCCTCGCCCACCAGATATTCGCGCAGCACCGGCCCGAGGGCCGCCTTGCCGTCCGCGCCGCGCGAGAAGGGCGTGCGCCCCGAGCCCTTGAGCTGGAGGTCGCGCCTGCGGCCCGCGCGGTCGGTGATCTCGCCGATGAGCAGCGCCCGCCCGTCGCCGAGCTGGGGAGAGAAGCCGCCGAACTGATGGCCCGCATAGACCTGCGCCAGCGGGTGCGCCCCCTCGGGCAGACACCTCCCCGAGAAGATCTCCGCCCCTTCGCGCTCGAGAAGGTCGGGATCCAGCCCCAGCTCCTCGGCCAGCGGTCGGTTCAGCCGCAGAAGCCGCGGCGCGGGAACCGGCGCCGCGGGCCAGTCCACATAGAAGCCCTCGAGGTCGCGGGCATAGCTGTTGTCGAAGCGAAAGGTCATAAGGGTCCTGCTCGGGGTCTCTTTCACATATGCGCCCCCGGGGCGCCCGGAACAAGCGGGGGGACGGGAAAGAGGCAGGACCGCGCGTCAGGCGCCTGTGCGGGGGACCAGCCGGATCACCTGAGCGCCGGGCCGGTTCGAGCGGAAGACCGGCAGCTCGTCCACCAGCCGCTTCTGGATGTCGGCCACGGCGCATTCCCGCCGCAGGATCTCGGGCAGGCAGCTGCCGCAGAGCCCGATCAGGCCGCCCACCACCGCCGCGGCCAGCTGTTCCTGCCGCTGCGAGAGGAGGCCGTCGAGCACGCCGCCCTTGCCCACGGCGAACATGGCCGCCAGCGCCAGGAAGCTGCCCGAGAGGATGAAGACCGCGCGGCGATAGGCGAGGGTCCGTTCGACGAGCCGCCGGGTGAAGCGATGGCGGCGCACCGGGTCGATCCGCTCCCATCCCGCACTGGGCATGGGCGTGCCCGCCCGCAGCACCAGCACCGAGGCCACGACGGGCAGCACGGCGATCAGCGGCAGCATCAGCTCATCCAGCGCGCGCGCAGGCACCAGCACGCCGAAGAGCGATGCCAGCCCCGCGATCGTGCCGAAATGAAGCAGCCCAGTCATCCGTGATCCCTCTGTCGGTGGAATGTGGAACCTGCCTCCGCAGAGGGCCCGAGTCAAATGACGGCGATGTGTCCCGGCGCGATCTCGCCGCAGGGCAGCAGACAGATGGGCGGCAAGAGGCCATGCGGGCGGCGGCCGGCTGCGGATTGCCTGATTTTCCGCCACTTTGCGCCCCGCGGATCCCTGGGACGGCCGCCACCGCAAGGCGCTTCGGCCCTCGCGGCGGCGCGGGTCATGCCCCGTCGATGGCGTCCGGCCTCCGCTCGATGAGGCCCAGCCCCGCGCCTGCGAGCACACTTTGCGCGCCGCGGATCCCAGGGATGGCCGCTACCGCAAGGCGCCTCGGCCCTCGCGGCGGCTCGGGTCAGGCCCCGTCGATGGCGTCCGGCCTCTGCTCGATGAGGCCCAGCCCCGCGCCTGCGAGCACACTTTGCGCGCCGCGGATCCCAGGGATGGCCGCTACCGCAAGGCGCCTCGGCCCTCGCGGCGGCTCGGGTCAGGCCCCGTCGATGGCGTCCGGCCTCTGCTCGATGAGGCCCAGCCCCGCGCCTGCGAGCACGACGAGGCCTGCAAACATCAGCGGCGCATCGAGACGCCCGGTGAGGTCGGCCGTCCAGCCGAGGACGACCGGGCCCGCGAACTGCCCCAGCGCGAAGGCGATGGTGAAGGCGCGGATCGCGCGGCCCCGGTCGAAGGCCTGCGGCAGGGCGCTGGCGAAGGCGCTGGTGGCCGCCACCGTGCTGAAGAAGGTGCTGCCGAACAGGAAGGCCGAGAGCCAGAGGCCGAGCGCGCCCGGCATCAGGAACGGCAGCACCGAGCCCACCGCATTGGCGGCCACGAGGAGCGCGAAGCTGCGCTCGGGGCTCGCGCCGCCGATCAGCCGCCGCCAGATCCAGGGCGCGGCCACCGCCGCAAGACCCAGAGCGCACCAGAAGAGCATCGCCTGCCGCCAGCCGCCCGCGCTCTCGGCGAGGTGGCCGTAAATGAAGGTCATGTAGCCGATGGAGCCCAGGCCGAAGAGGAGATAGCCGGCGAGGATCCTCCAGAAACGCAGCGGCGTGGGACCGCGACTGCTCGCCTGCCGCACGGACGCGCCGAGCCCGTCCCTGAGCGGCAGGAGCGCCAGCGCCGCGCAGAGGGCGGAGAGGCCCGCGAGGATCAGCCAGCCCTGCGGCCAGTGGGGGGCGCCCGCGATCCCGAGGAGCGGCGCCACCGCGAGCGCCGAGAGGATCATCCCGAGCCCGGTGCCTGCGTAGAACGTGCCGAGCACGAGCCCGCCCGACCCCGCCCGCAGGCTGAGGCCCACGGCGAGCAGGCCGCCGCAGACGAAGACGACCCCGCCCGAGCCGCCCGCCAGCAGGC
>NZ_MABH01000048.1 GCF_001720585.1 Cereibacter johrii
GCGTGGCGGCAAGGGGTGGACGACGCGGCGCCTGCGCGCGACCGGCGCGCGGCAGGGCCAGCGCGGTGCCGGCAGCGAGAAAGAGACGGCGGGACAGGATCATGAGACCTCCGGGGGGCTCCAGCGCAGATGGTCCGCCGTCCTTCGGCATCAACCGCGCCTCCCGCTCACGATTTCGCGCGCGGCGAAGGCGGCTTGCAATGATAAGCACGCTTATTATATGTCCTGCACATGGAAAAGGACACCGACAGATTGGGACTGCTGTTGCACGACGCCACCCGCGCCGTTCGCAAGCGCTTCGAGCAGCGAACCAGCCACCTGGGCCTCTCGACGGCGCAGTGGCGGCTTCTGGCGCAACTCTCGCGCGAGCCGCGGGCCACGCAGGCGCGGCTCGCCGACCTGCTCGACATCGAGCCGATCAGCGTCTCTCGGCTGATCGACCGGATGGAGCAGGGCGGCTGGGTGCGCCGCGAGGCCGACCCCTGCGACCGCCGCGCCCGGCTGGTGGCGCCGACCGACAAGACCAAGGCCGCCTACGCGACCATCAAGACCATTGCCGACGAGGTCTATGACGAGGCGCTCGAGGGGATCCCGGCGGACCGCCGCGGGGAACTCGTCGCGATGCTGCGGACCATCGTCACCAACCTCAACGACGCGGAGGCCGAGCCCTGCGTTCCCTGCTTCAAGGCAAACGAATGAACGCCCAGACCTCTCCCGAGACGGCCCGCTCCATACCCGTGGCGGCCGAGCCGAAGCCCCGCAAGACCCGCCGCATCCTGCTGATGGCGGCCCTTCCCGCGGCCCTTCTGGGCGGGGCGGGCGTCTGGTGGGTGACCGGCGGGCGCTACGAGACGACCGACAATGCCTATCTGCATCAGGCGGTGGTTGCCGTGGCCTCGGAACTTTCGGGCCGCGTGACGCGCGTTTCGGTCTCCGACAACCGCCCGGTGACGAAGGGCGAGGTCCTGTTCGAGATCGACCCCGAGCCGCACCGCATCGCGCTGGCCAAGGCCGAGGCGGCGGTGGCCTCGGCGCGGCTCGAGGTGGAGCAGCTGCGCGTGGCCTATGCCCAGGCGCAGGCGCAGGAGAAGCTCGCGGCCGACGATGCGGCCTATCTCGCCAATGAGCTCGAGCGGCAGCAGGCGCTTTCGCAGAAGGGCGTGGCTTCGACGACCTCGCTCGACGATGCGCGCCACGAATCGCTCCGTGCGCGGGAACTGCTGCTGGTCGCGCGCCAGACCACCGCGAGTGCGCTCGCGGCGCTCGGCGGGGTCGCGGACGGGCCGGTGGACGAGCATCCGAAGGTGCGGACGGCGCTTGCCGCGCGCGACGATGCGGCCTACCAGCTGGCGCGGACAGAGGTCCGGGCCCCGGCCGACGGCATCGTCTATCAGGCTGCCTCCTTCAAGCCGGGCCAGATGGTCACGGCCGGACAATCGCTCTTCTCGCTGGTCGAGACCGGCGATGTCTGGATCGACGCGAACTTCAAGGAGACGCAGCTCGCGGGCATCGCGCCCGGCCAGAAGGCCGAGGTCACCTTCGATCTGCACCCCGACCGGCCGTATGAAGCCACGGTCGAGGCGGTGGGCGCGGGCACGGGCTCGGAATTCTCGCTGCTGCCGGCGCAGAACGCCACCGGCAACTGGGTGAAGGTGACCCAACGCGTGCCGGTCCGGCTGCGGTTCGAGGAGGGAGCCGACATCGCAGGCCTCGCCTCGGGCCTGTCGGCGGAAGTGTCGGTCGATACCGGCCGCGTCCGCCAGATCCCGGGGCTCGCGAGTTTCGCCGCCACCGCCGACTGATCCGGAGGCTGCCATGACCGCTGCTCAGAAACAGCCCGTGGAGCACCGCGGGCTGATTACCCTCGTGATCATGCTCGCCACGATCATGCAGGTGCTCGACACGACCATCGCAAACGTGGCGCTGCCCTCGATGACGGGCGACCTCGACGCCTCGGCCGACACGATCAACTGGGTGCTCACCTCCTACATCGTCGCCGCGGCGATCATGACGCCCGTCACCGGCTGGCTCGCCGACCGGATCGGCAAGCGCGAGCTGTTCCTCGTCTCCATCGTGGGCTTCACGCTGGCCTCGATGGCCTGCGGCCTGTCCTGGAGCCTACCCTCGATGGTGGGCTTCCGGCTGCTGCAGGGCGTCTTCGGCGCGGCCATCGTGCCGCTGTCGCAGACCTTCCTTCTCGACATCAACCCGCGCGAGAAGGCGGGGCAGGCCATGGCGCTCTGGGGGGCGGGGATCATGGTGGGGCCGATCATCGGGCCCACGCTCGGCGGCTGGCTCACCGAGAGCTGGGACTGGCGCTGGGTCTTCTTCATCAACCTTCCCGTGGGCATCGTGGCCTTCCTCGGCTGCGCCGCCTGGCTGCCGCGGGCCGAGCGGGTCGTGCGCCGCTTCGACTTCTTCGGCTTCGCCATGCTCGCCATCGCGCTGGGCTCGCTCCAGCTCATGCTCGACCGCGGCGCCGAGGTGGAATGGTTCGCGGCCCTCGAGATCTGGATCTACCTGTTCCTGATGCTGACCGGCTTCTGGGTCTTCGTGATCCACATCCTCGGCGCTGAAAAGCCCTTCCTCGAGCCCGCGATGTTCGCCGACCGCAACTTCGCCACCGGCCTCGTCTTCATCTTCGTGGTGGGGATCATCCTCTTGGCGAGCCTCGCGCTCCTGCCGCCGATGCTGTCGCATATCTTCGGCTATCCGGTCATCACCACCGGCCTCGTGATGGCGCCGCGCGGGGTGGGGACGATGATCTCGATGCTGATCGCCGGGCGGATGCTGCGCTTCGTCGATGCGCGGCTGATGGTGACGGCGGGCCTCTCGCTCACCGCCCTGTCGCTGCACATGATGACGGGCTTCAGCCCGCAGATGGACAGCACGCCCATCGTGCTCTCGGGCGTCGTGCAGGGTCTCGGTCTGGGGCTCGTCTTCGTGCCGCTCTCGACCGTGGCCTTCGCCACCATCGCGCCGCGCTTCCGCGCCGATGCCACGAGCCTCTTCAGCCTCGTGCGCAACATCGGCTCGTCCGTGGGCATCTCGATGGTGACGGTGATGCTCACCCACAACAGCCAGATCAACCATGCCGAGCTCGGCGCCCATGTGACGCCCTACAATCCGCAACTCTGGCAGGTCTCGCCCGAGGCCGCGCAGGGGGCCATGCAGCCGCTCGCGGTGATCGACCGGCTGGTGACGCAGCAGGCCATGATGATCGGCTATATCGACGATTTTCGCCTGATGATGCTCATCACTCTGGCGGCACTTCCGCTGGCGCTCCTGCTGCGCAAACCGAAGGCGGGCGGCGCGCCGGTCACCGTTCACGCGGACTGAGAGCGGGAAACTGGCCGCGGGCGCAATGGGGAGGTCGCCCGCGGCCAAAGCCCTCGGTGCGGAAGGGACACGCGGAAGGGCCAACAGAGCCGACATAAGCATCCGGCAGGCGGGCGCAAGGGCAGGGGTTGCGACGCATTGCCCCCGCCCGGGTCGGCGGCGGAATGGGGCCCAAGGCCTCGGACCTGCGGCCTCCCCCGCGCCCGCGTCGCGCCTCGGGCGCCCAGCGGCGTCCGTCCCCTCAGAACGCCCGGAGCGCACCGCTCAGGAGGGCCGTCACGGCCCCCGCCGCGAGCGAGATCAGAAGCGCATGCGCCCCGATCGCCAGCCGGGATCGGTAGTCGGACGGATCGGGAGGGGTGTGGCGGCGGAACGAGGGGATGCCGGATGCGGCTCCCTTGCGGTCGCTTTCTTCGTGCAAACGGGTGTCTCCACCGAACTCGATACGAGCCCATGGTGGGACGCAGCCCGCGGAAGGTTCAACGCGGCGAAGTGGCCCGCCTGCGGGTCGAGGCCGCCGCCTCCGGCACGACGGCGCCGGCTGAGGCCCTGCGCCGGACGGCGCAAAAAGATCATCCTGTCAGGAAGATGGTGGGCGACCCTGGAATCGAACCAGGCACGAGTCGCCTCGGCGGAGTTACAGTCCGCTGCCGCACCTTGCAGCACGTCGCCCACTGGCGGCGTGATTATCCGAGGGTTCGGGGGCGGTCAAGGGCCGATCTGCGCATTTCTTTCGCCTTGCGCCGCCCCCGGGCAGGGATCATTCTGCGACCCGTTTTTCAGGAGTTCCAGATGCCGAAACCCGTCAAGCCCGCCTGGGTGATCGAGAAGGAGCGGTCGCGCCGCGCCGCCGCCCAGGAGACCGTCTGGCTCTTCGGCATCCATGCCGTGCGCGACGCCCTTGCCAACCCGCGGCGGCAGAAGCTGCGGCTGGTCCTGACCAAGAACGCCGCCGACCGTCTGGGCGAGGCCATCGCCGAGGGCGGGCTCGAGCCCGAGATCGTCGACCCGCGCAAGTTCTCGGTCCCCATCGACGAGGGGTCGGTCCATCAGGGTGCGGCGCTCGAGGTGAAGCCGCTCGACTGGGGCAGCCTCGAGGATCTGGCGGCGTCTGGTGCAGGACAGCCGCTGCTCGTGCTCCTCGACCGGGTGACGGATCCGCACAATGTGGGCGCGGTGCTGCGCTCGGCCGAGGTGTTCGGCGCGCGGGCGGTGATCGCGCCGCACCGCCATTCGGCGCCCGAGACCGGGGCCCTGGCCAAGACCGCCAGCGGCGCGCTCGAGCGCCAGCCCTATCTGCGCGTGGGCAATCTGGGCGAGACGATGGAGAAGCTGAAGGCCATGGGCTACATCCTTCTCGGTCTCGAGGGCGAGGCCGCAACGACGCTGGCCGAGGGGCTTGCGGGCACCGCAGGTCGCCCCGTGGCGCTGGTGCTCGGCGCCGAGGGGCCGGGCCTCCGCGAGAAGACGCGCGAGACCTGCGACCGGCTGGTGCGGATTCCGGCAGCGGGGGGATTCGGCTCCCTCAACGTCTCGAACGCCGCGGCGGTGGCTCTTTACGCTGCCGCAAGCAGATAAGTGTTCACGGACGCGCGATCCGCTCTTTTCTTTGCTGTTGTGGCTCCCATGTTACAGAAGGAACGGGGCCGGAACCCCCGTTCTACCTTCACTGTCCCTCGTTCCGCACTAGCGCCCGGCCCCTTGGTCAGGGCGCTTTTTTTTGACCCGCCCAAGGCGGGCAAGGAGGTCCCATGACTGACGGTGCCGCGCGCGACATGCCCCTGGCCGACGACGAGGTGCGGCGGATCCTCGCGTCCACCCGCACGATTGCGGTCGTGGGCTGGTCGCCCAACCCCGACCGGCCGAGCCATCAGGTCGCGGCCTTCCTGAAGGCCCGGGGCTACCGGGTGATTCCCGTCAACCCGGGGCAGGCGGGGCAGGAGGCTCTGGGCGAGACGATCCGCCCCGATCTCGCGGCTCTCACGGGCGAAGGGGTGGACATGGTGGACATTTTCCGCCACTCGGACCATGTGCCCGAGGTGGTCGCGGCCGCTCTCGCGCATCTGCCTGACCTGCGCACGGTCTGGATGCAACTCGGCGTCCGCAATGCCGAGGCTGCGAAGGAGGCGCGCGACCGCGGCCTGCAGGTGGTGGAGAACCGCTGCCCCGCCATCGAGATCCCTCGCCTCGGCCTCTGACCGAACCGGACCGTGTGGTCCCGGCATCCGGGGACCGGGTGGCCGAGGAGCCGATTCGGGTCAGAGTGCAGGCGTTGCAGATGTCTTCGTGACGGGGTCGGTTCGGTCGGACGGCACTCGGGTCCCTCTCGCCTTGCGGATCAGGCCAGAGCCCATGGGCCGCGGGTGGAGGATGCTCAGATCCCGGGGCCGCTCTGGGAATCGAGTGTCGCAATCCCAAAGACTTGGGCGACCTGTCGGAACTCGGCTTCGAGCATTTGCTCACCCACCCGTGCCGTCGTTCTGCCAACCGGGGCAACGAGGTGGGCGACGCGCCCGCGCCGTCGATCCCGATATGGAGCGTGCCTCCGTGCCTCTGCACATCCGCGTCGTCGTTGTGTCCCGAAAAAGCAAAGGACCGCGATGGGGTGACGCTCGACCGTCTGCCTCTGGGCGTGCCGCCTCGACATCCGGGAGATGTGGAATGCACTGGCCATCGGGCGCAAACCCGTGCCGCCGCAACGGCTCACGGCTCACGGCTCACGGCTGCGGGCAGCGATGAAGCGCCGACCGCCCCAGCTGCGGGATCGAGGGTATCCCATGGGGCGCCCGTTCCTCCTGCGAAAGGATCGCGCCGTCAACTGGAGGATCGGACCCCGAGACACGGCCCTTCGCTTTCATTCTGGCCCAAATATCCCCGCCGGAGGCTCCCACCGGACGACTGGGCGCGAGCCGGAGGTTCCAGCGCCCATGCGGAAGCCCGGCAGGTCAGCCCCGCCCGGCCTTCTCCGCGATGCCCGAGGTGCCCTCGCGCGTCTCGAGCACCGCCATCACCTCGGCCAGCGTCACGTCCCGGGCCGCGAGCATGACGAGCAGGTGATAGAGCACATCGGCCGCCTCGGAAGCGAGCCGGGCGCGGTCGCCGCGCACCGCCTCGATGATGGCCTCGACGGCTTCCTCGCCGAACTTCTCGGCGCATTTCTCCGGGCCCCTGGCAAGGAGCTTCGCGGTCCAGGAGCTGTCGGGATCGGCGCCCTTGCGCGCCTCGACGGTGGCGGCGAGCCGTTCGAGGACGGTCATGCGAGCCTCACGGGGATGCCGGCGGCGGCCATGTGGGCCTTGGCCTCGCCGATGGTGAATTCGCCGAAATGGAAGATCGAGGCGGCGAGCACGGCGGAGGCGCCGCCTTCGGTCACGCCCTCGACGAGATGGTCGAGCGTGCCGACCCCGCCGCTCGCGATCACGGGGATCGGCACTGCCTCCGAGATGGCGCGGGTGAGGGGGAGGTTGAAGCCCGCCCGCGTGCCGTCGCGGTCCATCGAGGTCAGCAGGATCTCGCCCGCGCCGCGGCTCGCCACATCGCGCGCGAACGCCACCGCATCGATGCCCGTGGCGCGGCGCCCGCCGTGGGTGAAGATCTCCCACCGGCCCGGAGCCACCGTCTTGGCGTCGATCGCCACCACGATGCACTGGCTGCCGAAGCGGTCGGCGGCCTCGGCCACCACGTCCGGATCGGCCACGGCGGCCGAGTTGAAGCTGACCTTGTCGGCTCCGGCCAGAAGGAGCGCCCGCACATCCTGATGGGTCCGCACGCCGCCGCCCACGGTGAGCGGCATGAAGCACTGTTCGGCGGTGCGGGTCACGAGGTCATACATCGTGCCGCGGTTCTCGTGCGTAGCGTGGATGTCGAGGAAACAGAGTTCGTCCGCCCCCGCGGCATCGTAGGCGCGCGCGGCCTCGACCGGGTCGCCCGCGTCGCGCAGGTCGACGAAATTCACGCCCTTGACCACGCGGCCATCGGCCACGTCGAGGCAGGGGATGATGCGGGTCTTGAGCATGGCGGGATCTCCTGAACCCTGGGCGGCCGCGTCAGGGCCTGTCGTAGCGCCTCGGGGGAGCGGGGGGAAGGGGGCTCCGCCCCCTCGCCGCTCTGCGGCTCACCCCCGGGATATTTGGGCAGAGTGAAAGAGGCTCAGGCGCGGAGCGCGTGCAGGGCCCGCGTCAGGTCGAGGGCGCCGTCATAGAGCGCGCGGCCCGAGATGGCGCCTGCGATGGTGCCCGTGTCGCGCAGAGCCAGGAGGTCGCCCAGAGAGGAGACGCCGCCCGAGGCGATGACCGGGATCGAGACCGCGCGGGCGAGCGCGTCGGTGGCCTCGATGTTCGGCCCCGCCATGGCGCCGTCGCGGTCGATGTCGGTGTAGATGATGGCCGCCACGCCCGCATCCTCGAAGGAGCGCGCGAGGTCGGTGGCCATCACGTCGGTCTCGGTGGCCCAGCCTTTCGTGGCGACCCGGCCCTTGCGGGCGTCGATGCCGACCGCCACCCGGCCGGGGAAGGCGCGGGCCGCCTCGCGCACGAGGTCCGGGTTTTCGACCGCGACCGTGCCGAGGATCACGCGGGCGAGCCCCTTCTCGAGCCACAGGGCGATGGTGGCCATGTCGCGGATGCCGCCGCCGAGCTGGGCCGGCACCGTGATCCGCGCGAGGATCGCCTCGACCGCGGCCGCATTGACGGGCCGGCCCGCGAAGGCGCCGTTCAGATCGACGAGATGCACCCATTCGCAGCCCGCCGCCTCGAAGGCCGCAGCCTGCGCCGCGGGATCGTCGCCGAAGACGGTCGCGGCCTCCATCTCGCCGCGCAAGAGGCGCACGCACTGGCCGTCCTTCAGGTCGATGGCGGGATAGAGGATCATGGGCGCTCTCCGGGATGTCACTCTTTCGCGGCTTCTGGCACGCCCCGTCCCCGATGCCAAGGACCCGACGTCATGCTTGCCCGCAGGCGGCTCAGGCCGCGATCCTCGGCCGCAGGGATCTTCGGGGAGGAGAGAAGGATGAGGCTCGGGATACTGACGGCCTGTCTGGCGCTGGCGGCAGGCGCGGCGCTGGCCGATCCGGTCGAGGGGGTCTGGCAGACGGAGCCTGACGAGGGCGCCTTCGCGCATGTGACGATGGCGCCCTGCGGGCCGAAGATCTGCGGCACGATCGGGCGCACCTTCAAGGCCGGCGCGGAATATGTCTCGCCCAACCGCGGGAAGGCCATCGTCTGGGACATGGTGCCCGAGGGCCAAGGGCGCTACGGCGAGGGCAGCATCCGGCAGCCCTCGACGGGCAGGATCTACCGCTCGAAGATGGCGCTCGAGGGCGACCGGCTGAAGGTCTCGGGCTGCATCGGGCCCTTCTGCCGGGGCCAGACCTGGGTCCGGGTGAAGTGAGGCCAGGGCGCGCGCGCGTTACGGCCGCCGGGACGGAGAGGCGCCGCGATGCGGGAGGGCGCGGCTTCGCGGGGTTCGACGCCGCAGGAGGGAGCACGGAGGGCCCTCTGTCGCCGGCGCGCATCGGGGCAGGCGGATCTGCCGGGCAGGGACCGCGGGACGGGGATCGAACCCGTCGCCCTCCGGAGAGGTCGTCGCCGGACCCGGCCCTCGGCGGACAGGGTCCGCGCGACAGGGCCTCGCCGCCGATCAGGGCTTCCAGGTCAGGAAGTTGGCGATCAGCCGCAGGCCGGTCTTCTGGCTTTTCTCCGGGTGGAACTGCGTGCCCACCATCGTGTCGCGTCCGACGATGGCCGTGATGGCCGCGCCATAATCGGCATGGGCCAGCCGCTCGGCGTCGTGGGCCACCCGGAAATGGTAGGAATGGACGAAGTAGGCGTGATCGCCCGTCTCGATCCCCGCCAGCACCGGGTGGGGATGGTCCACCGTCAGGTCGTTCCAGCCCATGTGCGGCACCTTGAGATGCGGGTCGGCGGGCGCGATCCGCACCACCTCGCCCGCGATCCAGCCGAAGCCCGGCGTCTCCTCATGTTCGAGACCGCGCGTGGCCATCATCTGCATGCCGATGCAGATGCCGAGGAAGGGGCGCGCGCGGCGCGTCACCGCCTCCTCGATCGCCTCGGACAGGCCACCGTAGCTGCCGAGCGCGCGGCGGCAGGCCGGGAAGGCCCCGTCGCCGGGCAGCACGATCCGGTCGGCGCGCGCCACATCCTCGGGCCTGTCCGAGACGAGGACCTGCCCGGCCCCCGTCTCCGTCGCCATGCGCTGGAAGGCCTTCTCGGCCGAGTGAAGGTTGCCGCTGTCGTAATCGACGAGGACCGTCAGCATCACAGCATCCCCTTGGTCGAGGGAATGGCATCCGCGCGGCGCGGGTCGGGCTCGACCGCCTCGCGCAGGCTGCGCGCCACCGCCTTGAAGGCCGCCTCGGCGATATGGTGGCTGTTCAGCCCGTGGATCAGATCGACATGCAGCGTGATCCCGCCGTGGGTCGCGAGCGCCTGGAAGAATTCGCGCACGAGTTCGGTGTCGAAGCTGCCTATCTTCTGGGTCGGGAAGGGCAGGTTCCAGACGAGGAAGGGCCGGCCCGAGAGGTCGAGCGCCGCGCGCACCAGCGCATCGTCCATCGCGAGGTGGAAGCTGCCGTAGCGGCGGATGCCGCGCTTGTCGCCCAGTGCGCGCGTCAGGGCCTGGCCCAAAGCGATGCCGCAATCCTCGACCGTGTGGTGGTCGTCGATATGCAGGTCGCCCTCGCAGCGCAGCGTGATGTCGATCAGCGCGTGGCGGGCGAGCTGGTCCATCATGTGGTCGAAGAAGCCCACGCCGGTGCGGATGTCGTAGCGCCCCGTGCCGTCGAGATCCACCGTCACGGAGATGTCGGTCTCGGCGGTCTTGCGGCTGATCTCGGCCTTGCGCATGGGCGGCTCCTTCTCGGTCGGCCACCTTATAGGAAACTGCCGGGGCCGAGGGAAGGCCGCGGGAGAGGCCGAAATCCATTGATTCAGGTCAAGGCAGTGGCGCGGGCGCAGGTGGAGCAATGGGCGCAGGCAGGCCACGAAACACTGGCCAGACTTCCGGCAAGGACGCACACTGAGCCGGGGAGAGGCGCGTTGGCGGCTCTCCGCCTCCGGATTGTGCGATGGGAGAACGATCCATGAGCCATCAACCATCAGGCCCGCGTTGCGCCGCTCTGGTCGGCAGCTATACCTGCGGCAAGACGACCCTCTTCGAGGATCTGCTCTTCGCCGCGGGGGCCATCGACCGGCGCGGCGCGGTCAAGGACGGCAATACCGTGGGCGATGCGGCCCCCGAGGCCCGCGCCCGGGCGATGAGCACCGAACTGTCGGTGGCGAGCTTCGACTATCTCGGCGAACCTTGGGCGCTGATCGACTGCCCCGGCTCGGTCGAGCTGACCTACGAGGCGCAATGCGCCATGATGGTGGCCGACCTCGTCGTGGTGGTGGCCGAGCCGCTGCCCGAGCGCGCGGTCACGCTCTCGCCTATCCTGCGCTTCCTCGACGACCGCAACATCCCCCATCTCGTCTATGTCAACAAGATGGACCTCCCCGAGGCCACCGTGCGCGGCACCTTCGAGGCGCTGCAGGCGATCTCGGGCCGGCCGCTCGTGCTGCGCGAGATCCCGATCCGGGACGGCGCGGGCAAGGTCACGGGGATGGTCGATCTGGTCTCCGAGCGCGCCTGGCGCTGGAACCCGCACAAGCCCTCGGATCTCGTGGCTCTGCCCGACACGCTGGCGGAGGCGAGCGGCGAGGCGCGGACGGGAATGCTCGAGGCGCTCGCCGATTTCGACGATGCGCTGATGGCCGAGCTTCTCGAGGATGCGGTGCCCTCGACCGACGAGATCTATGCCAACCTGACGCGCGATCTGCAGAAGGATCTGATCGTGCCGGTCTTCTTCGGCTCGGCCGAGAACGAGAACGGCATCCGGCGGCTTCTGAAGGCGCTGCGCCACGAGGCGCCCGGGGCCGAGGTCACGGCCGACCGTCTGGGCATCGCCACCGCGGGCACGATGGCGCAGGTCTTCAAGACGGTCTATGCGGGCCAGTCCGGCAAGATCTCGCTCGCCCGCATCTGGTCGGGCGAGGTGAAGGACGGGATCGGGCTGGGTCAGGATCGCGTGGGCTCGGTGCTGTCGCTGATGGGCCGCAGGACCGCCCCCCGGGGCGTGGCGCGGGCGGGCGAGGTGGTGGCGCTCAGCCGGATGGCCGGGGCCGCGACGGGCGATCTTTTGACCGAGAGCGGCGTGGTCGAGGCCGACTGGCCCGCGCCGCTCGCGCCGCTTCATGCGCTGGCGATCCGGGCCGAGAAACAGTCCGACGATGTGAAGCTCTCGGCCGCTCTCGCGCGGCTGGCCGAGGAGGATCCCTCGCTTGCCGCGGCCCATCAGCCCGAGACCTCCGAACTGGTGCTGAGCGGGCAGGGCGAGATGCAGCTTCAGATCGCGCTCGCGCGGATGAGGAACGAATACGGGCTCGCCGTGACCGCGGGCAAACCCGCCATCCCCTACCGCGAGACGATCACCAGGCCCGCCACGATCCACGCCCGGCACAAGAAGCAGTCCGGCGGACACGGCGAATTCGCGGACGTCCATCTCGAGATCCGGCCGCAGCCGCGCGGCGCGGGCTTCGCCTTCGACGAGCGGATCACCGGCGGGGGGGTGCCCAAGTCCTACTTTCCCGCGGTCGAGAAGGGGGTTCAGTCCTATCTCGGCAAGGGGCCGCTCGGGCATCGGGTCGTCGATGTGGCGGTGACGCTGACCGACGGCAGCTATCATACGGTCGACAGTTCGGACATGGCCTTCCAGAAGGCCGCGCAGAAGGGGATGGCCGAGGCCATGCCGGGCTGCGGGCCGGTCCTGCTCGAGCCGGTGCTGACGGTGGCGATCTCCGTCCCATCCGAGTTCACGCCCAAGGTGCAGCGGATCGTCACCGGGCGGCGCGGCCAGCTTCTCGGCTTCGATGCGAAGGACGGCTGGCCGGGATGGGACGAGGTGCAGGCGCTGATCCCGCAGGGCGAGATGGACGGGCTGATCGTCGAGATCCGCTCGCAGAGCCTCGGCGTCGGCACCTACCCCTGCCGCTTCGACCATCTGCAGGAGCTGTCGGGCCGCGAGGCCGAGAAGATCCTGGCCGAACAGGCCTGAAGCGGAAGGGGCGGCCCCGGCATCCGGGCCGCCCCTCTTCCTCGGCTGCCGGAGCCGAAGGTGCTGGCACTGCCGTCGCCTGCGGCGGCGCTCCCGCTGCCCGAGCGCTGCCCGAGCCGGTGCCGGAGGGGCATCCGCCGCCCCGTCGCGGCGTGCTGCCCGACCCGGATCCCTCGACCGAGCCGCCGGGGCCCTCGTTCGTCGCGGTGGGGTGCGCTGCCCTGTTAGCCGCTCGAAGTGCCGCGGCAGCCAGAGCGCGGCCTCGCCCGATCCGCTTCAGGCCGCGTTCCCCGCGCGCTGTCCTGCACCCCGGACCTGCAGCACCAGCGCGCCCACCATCAGGAGGGAGGCGAGCAGGAAGGGCGCGCCGGGCAGGTGCAGCGGCGCGTCCGTCGCGGTGAAGGCGCGGAAGGTCGCGGTCATGACCAGCGGCGAGGCGATCATGGCAATGGCGTTCAGCGAGGCCAGCACGCCCTGCAACTCGCCCTGCGCATCCGCCGGAGTGGCGCGCGACAGGATGGACTGGAGCGCGGGCACCACGACGCCGCCAAGCGCCGTCACCGGGATGAGGAAGAGCGCGCCCGTGCCGGAGGCAAGGACGCCGAGAGCCGCGAGGGTGACGATGTCCACCCAGATCCCCACCAGCGCCGTGCGGTGCTCGCCGAGGTGCCGGATCGCAGGCCCCACCAGCGCCACCTGTCCCACCGCAAAGCTGATGCCGTAGAGCGCGAGGGACGCCCCCACCATGCCCGCGCCCCATCCGAACTGCGCCTGCCCATAGAAGGCCCAGACAGCCGGATAGACGTTCATGGCGATCCCGAGGATCAGGAACACGGCCAGGGGACGGCTCAGGCCGGGCAGGCCGGCGACCGCGCGCAAGGCGCCCAGAGGGTTCGCGCGCGAGGGCGAGAAGGCGCGGCGGGTGGCGTCCGTCACCGTCTCGGGCAGGATGAGGCTTCCGAGCGCGAGGTTGAGCAGCGCCATCAGCGCCGCCGCATAGAAGGGAGCGCGCGTGTCGAGCCCTGCCAGAAGGCCCCCCAGAGCCGGCCCCAGCACGAAGCCGATCCCGAAGCCCGCCCCCACGAGGGCGAAGCGCTTGCCGCGGTCCTCGGGCGGGGTCACGTCGGCGATGAAGGCCGAGGCGGTGGCATAGGTGGCCGAGACGATCCCCGCCACGATCCGCGCCGCGAGCAGGATCGCCATCGTGGGGGCGAGCGCCATGGCGAGATAGGTGGCCGACATGAGGACGAGCGAGCCGAGCAGGATCGGCCGCCGGCCGAACCGGTCCGAGAGGCTGCCGATGGTCGGGCCGAACAGGAACTGCATGACGGCGAAGGAGGCCGACAGAAGGCCGCCCCAGACCGCCGCCTCGGACAGCGGCTGGCCCGTGATCTCGAGGATGAGGTCCGGCATCACGGGAAAGATCAGCCCGATCCCGATCGCATCGAGCGCCACGGTGATCAGGATGAAGGCAAGGGCAAGCCGGGGCTGTGGCATGGGGCATCCGCGGGAAGGGCGGGCGGACCCTAGCCGGGGGTTGGGCGGCAGGAAAGCGGATTTGCCGCCACCGAGATGAGACGTTTTGCCAGAGCCTCGGGGCAGGAGAGGAAGGGCGAATGGCCCGCGGGCAGGGTCGAGACGCTGCCCTCGGGCCAGTCCGCAGTCATGGCCTCCTGCGTCTCGGGCGGGATGGCGCGATCCTTAAGGCAGCGGATATAGTGCTTGGGCAGGGCGTGGTAGCGCGCGCTCAGGCGGATCCTCTCTTCCTGCGGGCCCACGGGTTCGGGGCCCATGCGCGCCAGCGCCGCGGCGCGGATCTCGGGCGGGCAATCGTGAAAGAGCGCCTCGCCCGCGAGGTCCGGATCGAAGCTGTAGCTCAGCCGGTCGGGTGCGAGCCGGATCGCGGGGCGGAGCGGCTGGCGCGCCTGCGCGCGGCGCATCGAGGCCACGGACGCGCCGTCGCGCGGCGCGTAGGCGCAGAGGAAGACGAGCCGCTCGATGAGGCCCGGCGGCGCGGCCTCGGCCGCACCGGCGATGGAGAAGCCGCCCGCCGAATGCCCCACCAGCGTGACGGGCGCGCGGATTTCCCCAAGGATGGCCAGGGTATGGTCGGCGAGGCTCAGACCGGGCGCGAAGATCCGCCCCGGCAGGTCGAGGGCCCGGGCGCGGGCGCCTCGGGCTTCGAGCGCCCGGATCGTTGCGTCCCAGCACCAGCCGCCATAGCCCGAGCCATGGACGAGCAGGAGGTCAGACATGGCCGATGGAGCGGAGGAACTCGGTGAGGAGCGCAGCCACCTCGGCCGGCTTGTCGATCGAAGGCACATGGCCCGCGCCGCGCACGATCTCGAACCGGCTGCCGCGGATCAGCTCGGCCGTCTCGCGCACGAGGTCGGGCGGGGGCGAGCCGTCCTCGGATCCGACCAGCGCCAGCGTGGGCAGGGTGAGGCGTGCCGTCGTCGTGTAGAAGTCGGTGCCCGCGACGGCCGCCGCGCCGCCCGCATAGCCGTCGGGATCGCCCTCGATGAAGCGCTCGCGCCAGAGCTGGCCCTCGGGCCCCTGCCGGAAGGCCGGCGCGAACCAGCGCTTCATCGTGGGATCGGCCAGCGACTCGAGCCCGTAGCTGCGCACCTGATCGATGCGGTCCTGCCAGATCTCGGGCGTGCCGATCTTCGCGGCCGTGTCGCAGAGGACGAGCGCGCGCACCAGATCGAGCCGCTTCACCGCGAGCCCCTGGGCGATCATCCCGCCGATGGAGGAGCCGACGAAGACCGCCTCGCGGATGGACAGCGCCTCCATCAGCCGTTCGGCGTCGCGGATGAGGGCGCCCATCGCATAGGGCGGCTCGGGCGTGGTGGATCGGCCATGGCCCCGCAGGTCGTAGCGCACGAGGCGCAGGTCCTGCGGCAGGAGGGGGATGAGATTGTCCCAGATCCGCAGGTCCGAGCCGAGCGCATGGGCGAAGACGACGGGCGCGCCGGTCGCGCGGCCCTCGTCGAGATAGTTCAGATGCAGATCGCCGATTTCTATATGGGGCATCGCGGGCTCCGGGCGCGGAAGGAGGCTTCGGGGGCGCCATCCGCGAAGCGCGAACGGCAGGAGGCTTGGGGGCTGCCCTTTCGCTGCGCGCGAACGGCAGGAGGTTTGCGGGCCGCCCCGGGCGACGCGCCAGGGGCGGGAGGTTCAAGCCTGCCATCCGCGAAGCGCGAACGGCAGGAGGCTTGGGGGCTGCCCTTTCGCTGCGCGCGAACGGCAGGAGGTTTGCGGGCCGCCCCGGGCGACGCGCCAGGGGCGGGAGGTTCAAGCCTGCCATCCGCGAAGCGCGAACGGCAGGAGGCTTGGGGGCTGCCCTTTCGCTGCGCGCGAACGGCAGGAGGTTTGCGGGCCGCCCCGGGCGACGCGCCAGGGGCGGGAGGTTCAAGCCTGCCATCCGCGAAGCGCGAACGGCAGGAGGCTTGCGGCCCGCCCCGGGCGACGTGCCAGGGGCGGGAGGCTTCAAGCCTGTCATCCGCGAAGCGCGGATGGCAGGAGTGTTCGGCGCGGCCCGCAGGAAGGCTTGCGGGCCGTGAGGCTCATGGGCGCGCGCTCAGTGGGCCACCTGCGCGAGGGCGCGGGCGAAGAGGGGCGGATCCACATTGCCGCCCGAGGCGGTGCAGATCACGGCATTGCCGTCGAGCGCCTCGGGCCGGAAGAGCGCCGCGGCCAGCGCCACCGCCCCGCCGGGCTCGAGCACGATCTTGAGCCGCAGGAAGGCGAGCGCCATGGCGCGGAGCGCCTCTTCGTCGGTGACGGCGAGGCCCGGCCCGCAGAGCCGCGCGAGGATCGGGAAGGTGATCCGGCCCGGCTGGGGCGTCACGATCGCATCGCAGATCGACCCCGAAAGCGCCGCGTTCGACCGGATCTCGCCTGCGGCGAGGCTCCGTGCGGTGTCGTCGAACCCCACCGGCTCGACCGGGCGGACCCGGAGGCCCGGCGCGCGCGCCTCGAGCGCCAGCGCGATGCCCGCGGTGAGCCCGCCGCCGCCGCAGCAGGTGAGGACATCGGCGGAGGTCACGCCCTCCTCGGCCGCCTGTTCGGCGATCTCGAGCCCGGTGGTGCCCTGGCCCGCGATCACGAGGGGCTCGTCGAAGGGGCGGATCAGGGTGAGACCCCGCTCCTCGGCCAGCCGCGCGCCGATCGCGTCGCGGTCCTCGGTCGCCCGGTCGTAGAGCACCACCTCGGCGCCGAGCGCGCGGGTGTTCTCGATCTTCAGCTGCGGCGCATCGGCGGGCATCACGATCACCGCGGGCGCCCCGTGCCGGGCGGCGGCTAGCGCCACGCCCTGCGCATGGTTGCCCGAGGAATAGGCGATCACGCCGCGCGCGCGCCGGGCCGGCTCCAGCGCCGAGAGCGCCGACCAGCCGCCGCGGAACTTGAACGAGCCCGTGTGCTGCAGGCATTCGGCCTTCACCAGCACCCGCCGCCCCGCGATCTCGTCGAGAAAGGGCGAACTCAGAAGCGGCGTGCGCCGGGCATGGCCCGCAAGCCGGGTCGCTGCGGCCTCGATCATCGCGATGTCGCTCATGCCACCCGCTCCAGGAAGGCGCGGATCGCGGAAAGGCTCTCGGGCTCGTCGAGGAAGGGGATATGGGCGCGCCCCGGCACTTCGGCGAAGATCATGTCGGGCCTGCGCCGTCGCATCTCGGCGGCTGTGGCGGGCGACAGAAGGTCCGAGCCGGCGCCCCGGATCAGCGCGAGCGGCAGGCCCTCGCAGGCATCGAAGAGCGGCCAGAGATCGGCGGGCTCGCCCTCGAAGGCGGCGAGGAAGGCCTCGCGCAGCGCGGGATCGTAGGTGATGCGCAGCCCCTGCGGCGTCTGGATGTAGTGGAGCTGCGCCTCGGCAAGCCAGCGCTCCGCCGGCACGTCCGAGAAGCCGGTCATGAGCTTCGGCAGGGCCGCCGCCAGCTCGGCATGGGTGGCGGGCGAGGGGTTGCGGCCGACATAGGCGAAGATCTTCTCGAGCCCCGACCGCTCGATCTCGGGGCCCACGTCGTTCAGGCAGAGGCCGCGCATCCGATCCTTGGCGGTGGCGGCGAGGAACATGCCAACGAGCCCGCCGCGCGAGGTGCCGAGGATGGCCGCCGAGGCGAGGCCCAGATGGTCGAGAAGCTCGACCGCGTCGCGCGCCTCGCGCGGAACGGTGTAGGTGGCGGCCCCGGTGAAGTCCGAGCGGCCCCGTCCGCGATAGTCCGGCCGGATCAGCCGCACGCCGGAGAGGTGCGGCGCCAGATAGTCGAAGTCGGCGCCGGTCCGGGTGAGGCCCGAGAGGCACAGGAGCGGCAGGCCCTCGCCCTCGTCGGTGAAGGCCAGGCGGGCACCGTCGCTCGCGGTGAAGAACTGGGTCATGGGAAGGCTCTCGTGGCGTCGGTCGGGCGAGAGCCTTGCACAGCTTCGCCCGCGGCGGAAGCCCCGCGCGTGCGGCGATCAAGGCCGGAGGGCCCTGCCACCCGAAGCCCCGGGCTGTGCGAGAGGCGCGGGCACGGGGGCAGGGGCTTCGATGAGCCGCACCGGGTGGTGGGCACTAGCTCGGGGATGCTCCGGACGGGGGGCCTCTGCGCCGGATGCGATGTCGTCTCGGCCCCACCGGACGCGGTCGGTGCGTGGACCTCGGCGCTCGCCTCGGGTGCGGTCAGCGATCCGCCTTCGGTGCCCGTCTCGGACCGGCGGCGGTCGATGCTCCCCCCTCAGGCGGCCGGGTGGCCCGCGCAGGATCCGCCTCCCTTCCCCCCGTCGGCCCCTCTGCCGCGAAGTCAGTCCGAAGGGTGCGCTTGCCGCGGGGGGCATTGCGGCCTAAACCACGCCGCGACAAGAGGAGGACGGGACGCATGGCACGAAGACCCACCACCCAGCTCGAGGATCGTCCGAAGTCGAGGAGGATGAGCGCGCTGCGGGGCCTCGTGCCGTTCCTCGCACCCTACCGCAAGCTCACCTTCGGCGCGCTGGGCGCGCTCGTTCTCACCGCGATCATCAGCCTGATCCTGCCCGTGACGGTCCGGCGCGTGGTCGACGGCTTCATGGAGAACAACGCGGCCCTGCTCGACCAGTATTTCGCCGCCGCCCTCTTCATCGCGGCGGCGCTCGCGGCGGGCACGGGGCTGCGCTACTATCTCGTGACGCGCCTCGGCGAGCGGGTGGTGGCCGACATGCGCCGCGCGCTCTTCGACCGGATGATGGGCATGAGCCCCGCCTTCTTCGAGCGGATCATGACGGGCGAGGTGCTCTCGCGGCTCACGACCGACACGACGCTGCTTCTGTCGGTGATCGGCTCCTCGATCTCGGTGGCGCTGCGCAACCTCCTGATCCTGATCGGCGGGCTGGTGCTTCTGCTCTTCACCTCGACCAAGCTCACCGGCCTCGTGATGCTGCTCGTGCCGCTCGTGGTGGTGCCGATCGTCATTCTCGGCCGCAAGCTCCGCCGGCTCTCGCGCGAGAACCAGGACTGGATCGCGCAGAGTTCGGGCAATGCCTCCGAGGCGCTCCTGTCGGTGCAGACGGTGCAGGCCTTCACCCATGAGCGCCAGTCGCGCGCCTTCTTCGGCGATGTGACCGAGAAGTCCTTCCTGTCGGCCAAGGACCGGATCGGGACGCGGGCGCTGATGACGGTGATCGTGATCTTCCTCGTCTTCACCGGGATCGTGGGCGTGCTCTGGGTGGGGGCGCGCGATGTGCGCGCGGGCACCATGACGCCGGGCGAGATGGTGCAGTTCCTCATCTATGCGGTGATGGTGGCGGGCTCGGTCGGCGCGCTTTCGGAAATCTGGAGCGAGCTGCAGCGGGCGGCGGGCGCGACCGAGCGGCTGAACGAGCTGCTGACGGCCGAGGATCCGGTGCAGGATCCGGCAGAGCCGGTGGCGCTGCCGCGGCCGGTGAAGGGCGAGATCAGCTTCGAGGGCGTGCGCTTCCGCTATCCGGCGCGGCCCGAGGTCTCGGCGCTCGACGGGGTCGATCTCGTGGTGCGGCCGGGCGAGACGGTGGCGCTTGTGGGGCCGTCGGGGGCCGGCAAGACCACGATCCTCCAGCTGCTCCTGCGCTTCTACGATCCCCAGCAGGGGGCCGTGCGCATCGACGGCGTGGATCTGCGCGACATGGCGCGCGACGATTTCCGCCACGCCATCGCGCTCGTGCCGCAGGATCCGGTGATCTTCGCCACCTCCGCGCGCGAGAACATCCGCTTCGGCCGGCCGGAGGCCACGGATGCCGAGGTGGAGGCCGCGGCCCGCGCTGCCGCCGCGCACGATTTCCTGAGCCTCCTGCCGCAGGGCTACGACACCTATGTGGGCGAGCGCGGCGTGATGCTCTCGGGCGGGCAGAAACAGCGCGTGGCGCTGGCGCGGGCGATCCTGCGCGATGCGAAGATCCTGCTTCTCGATGAGGCGACCTCGGCGCTCGATGCCGAGAGCGAGCGTGCCGTGCAGACCGCGGTCGAGGCGCTGGCGCAGGACCGCACGACGCTGGTCGTGGCCCACAGGCTTGCCACGGTGAAGCGCGCCGACCGGATCGTCGTCTTCGACAAGGGCCGCATCGTGGCCACCGGCACGCACGATGCGCTGGTGGCCGAGGGGGGCCTCTATGCCCGTCTCGCGCGGCTCCAGTTCACGGACGGGTCGGTCTGACGTTGCGTTTGTCGCGGGCGCGCGCCTTGCCGTGCGTGACAAAAGACCCCATCGTTCCGACCAATAAGAGGGCTTCCGGGGAACGGGAGCCGGGAGGAGGAAGATATGGGGAGTTTCGCCTGCGCCGCCGATCTCAAGGCGATCGAGGCTGAAGGGGCATGGGCCGATCTCGGAACGCCGCGCACCATGCACCGGTTTCTCGGCCGGGCCGCGTCCGAGCATGGCGACCGGCCGGCGGTGAGCTTCCAGCTCCTGTCCGCGCCGAAGAGCCGGGCCGAGACGCTGAGCTGGAGCCAGCTGCACCGCCGCGTGACGCAGGCCGCCAACCTCTTCCGCAGCCTCGGCGTGGGCGAGCGCGACGTGGTGGCCTTCGTGCTGCCGAACTGCACCGAGACGGCGGTGACGCTCCTCGGCGGCGCGGTGGCGGGGATCGTCAATCCGATCAATCCGCTGCTCGAGCCCGACCAGATCGCGTCCATCCTGCGCGAGACGAAGGCGCGGGTCGTGGTGACGCTGCGCGCCTTCCCGAAGACCGACGTGGCGCAGAAGGTAGCCGAGGCCGTGCGCCATGCGCCCGAGGTGCGCACGGTGCTCGAGGTCGATCTGCTGCGCTATCTCGGGCCGCCGAAGAGCCTGATCGTGCCGTTGATCCGGCCGAAGCTGAAGCCCGCGCACAAGGCTCGGGTGCTGTCCTTCAACACGGAGCTCGACCGCCAGCCCGCGACGCTTGCCTTCCCCGATCCCGAGACCGACCGGGTGGCGGCCTATTTCCACACCGGCGGCACCACGGGCATGCCGAAGGTGGCCCAGCACAAGGTCTCGGGCATGATCTACAACGGCTGGTGCGGGCAGCGGCTGCTGTTCCAGCCGACCGACACCGTCATGTGCCCGCTGCCGCTGTTCCATGTCTTCGCGGCCTATCCGATCCTGATGTCGATGATCGCGAGCGGGGCGCATGTGGTCTTTCCCACCCCTGCGGGCTACCGCGGCGAGGGCGTCTTCGACAATCTGTGGAAGCTGATCGAGCGCTGGCGCTGCACCTATCTCGTGACGGTGCCGACGGCGCTCGCCGCGCTCATGCAGCGCCCCATCGATGCCGACGTGAGCTCGCTCCGCGGGGCCTTCTCGGGCTCTGCGCCGCTGCCGGTCGAACTCTTCAACCGGTTCGAGAAGGCCACGGGCGTGCAGATCGTCGAGGGCTACGGCCTCACCGAATGCACCTGCCTCGTGTCGGTCAATCCGCCGGAGGGGGCGAAGAAGATCGGCTCGGTCGGGCTGCCCTTCCCGCATACCCATGTCCGCATCCTTCATTCCAACGGCAACGGCCATGTGCTGAAGGAATGCGGCGTGGACGAGGTGGGCGAGATCTGCGTGGCCAATCCGGGCGTCTTCGAGGGCTCGACCTATACGGAGCTCGACAAGAACCACGGGCTCTTCGCCGAGGACCGGTTCCTGCGCACGGGCGATCTGGGGCGCCTCGATGCCGAGGGCTATCTCTTCATCACCGGGCGCGCCAAGGATCTCATCATCCGGGGCGGGCACAATATCGATCCGGCCGGGATCGAGGCGGCGCTGATGAGCCATCCGGCGGTGAGTTTCGTGGGCGCCATCGGCCAGCCCGACGCCTTCGCAGGTGAGCTGCCCTGCGCCTATGTGGAACTGGTGAAGGGGGCCGAGGTCGAGACGGCGGCGCTGTTCGACCATGCCCGGGCCCATATCCACGAACGGGCGGCCGTGCCGAAACATATCGAGATCCTGCCCGAACTGCCTAAGACGGCGGTGGGCAAGGTGTTCAAGCCCGACCTGCGGCGGCTGGCCATCGCGCGGGTCTACGATGCGGCGCTGGCCTCGGCCGGGCTGCCCGTGCGCGTGGCCGAGGTGGTCGAGGACCGCAAGCGCGGCCTCGTGGCGCGGCTGGAACGGGCGGGCGAGGTGGACGAGGAGCGGCTGGCCCATGTGCTGGGGGAATATACCCGGCCGTGGGAATGGGCCTGAGGGCGCGCTCTCGGCGGGAGGCACGTGGGGCCGCCGGCGCGCGGGGGCTGTCTGCCCCCGCACCCCCGAGGATACTTGGGCAGAGTGAAAGACGGGATGGGGCAGCCCCGCCGGGAGCTCGCGGCCTATAGGGCTCGGGGCAGACGGATGGGGCGGTGCGGGGAGGACGGGTCCTGCGGGCTTGGGCTGCGGGCGGCGGCGCTTGCGGCCGGGAGCCGCGGGCGGGCCGGAGCGCCCGGACAAGGGGCCGCGTGAGGTCTGCCGGGGGCAGGGCGGCCCGATGATCGGGGTAGAGCGGTGCCGGGGGGCGTCGCGGGGTGTGGCGGATCGGGTGTGGGGCCGGACGGGCGTCAGCGAGCGGACGCGTCCTCGGGTGGGCTGCGATGTACCCCCCCGGCCGTCAGCTCTCCATCCAGATCGTGACGGGGCCGTCGTTCAGGAGGCGCACCTTCATGTCGGCGCCGAAGCGGCCTGTGGCCGTGGGGATGCCGCAGGCCGCGATCTCGGCGGCGAACTGGCGGTAGAGGCGCTCGCCATCGGCGGGAGGGGCGGCCGCCGAGAAGCCGGGGCGGTTGCCGCGGCTCGTGTCGGCCGCGAGCGTGAACTGGCTCACCACCAGCGCAGCGCCGCCCGTGTCGCGGACCGAGCGGTTCATCTTGCCCGCCTCGTCCTTGAAGATCCGCAGCTTCGCGATGCGGGCCGCAAGGGCGCGGGCCTCGGCCTCGCCGTCGCCCTGCATGGCGCAGACGAGGATCAGGAGGCCGGGGCCGATCTCGCCCAGACACTCGCCCTCGACGGTGACGGAGGCCTCGCTCACCCGCTGGATCAGGGCCCGCATCAGAGCTCGTCCGCCCAGGGCGGGTTGGCGCCGGGCCGCGAAACGGTCACGGCCGCGGCCCGCGTGCCGAGCGAGAGGGCCGCATCGAGCGTCTCGGGAGAAAGGGACGCGAGCGCGGATCCGGAGAGCGCGCCGGCCTCGTGCAGCGCGGCCAGAACGCCCGCGTTGAACGTGTCGCCCGCGCCCACCGTGTCGGCCACCTGCACGGGCGTTGCGGCGCAGAAGCGGTCCTGCGTGGCGGTGATGGCGCGCGCGCCCGCCGCGCCTTCGGTCACGAGGACGAGCTTCGGGCCGCGGGCCAGAAGGCCGCGCGCGAGGGTCGGGATCTCTCCCGGCCCCTCGAGCCAGTGCAGATCCTCGTCCGAGAGCTTCAGGATGTCGGCCAGCGCGATCATCCGGCCGATGCGGGCCCGGTAGACGGTCGCATCGGCGATGAAGCCCGGGCGGATGTTCGGATCGAGCATGGTCACGCGGCCCGCCGCCTCGCGCGCCATCAGCGCCTCGAAGGTGGCCGCGGCGGGCTCGTTCACCAGCGAGATGCCGCCGAAGAAGAGCGTGCTCACCCGGTCGGGCAGGGCGGGCAGGTCGGCCGTGGCCAGAAGCCGGCCGGCCGTGTTCTCGTCGTAGAAGGCGTAGCTCGCCTGCCCGTTCGTGAGCCGCACGAAGGCGAGCGTGGTCGGCCGGTCCGAGCGGGCGCAGAGATCGGTCTCGACCCCGCTTGCGGCGAGGGTCTCGGCGAGCTGCACCCCGAAGAGGTCGGTCGAGAGGCCGGAGAAGAAGCCCACGGGCGCGCCGAGCCGCCCGAGCGCGATCGCCGTGTTGAAGACCGCCCCGCCCGCATAGGGCGCGAAGGCCGCCTCTCCCGCGATGGTCTCGCGCGGGAGCATGTCGATCAGGGCCTCGCCGCAGCAGAGGATCATGGGCGTCTCCCGGTCAGCGGGTGAAGTAGGGCGCGAGGTTCGCCCGGATCCGCTCGAGCGGCGTGGCGCCCGAGAGGTCGGGTTCGAAGGGCCGGCCGGTGATCGTCTCGAAGGCCTCGACATAGACCTCGGAGGTGCGGCGGATCATCTCCTCGGGGATCTCGGGGATCGGATCGCGGTAAGGGTCGCAGCGCGCGGCCACCCAGGCGCGGATCACATCCTTGTCGAAGGACGGCGGGCGCTGGCCTGTGCGGAAGGCCTCCTCATAGCCCGAGGCGATCCAATAGCGGCTCGAATCCGGCGTATGGATCTCGTCGGCGATGAGGATCCGGCCCTCCTCGTCGAGGCCGAACTCGTATTTCGTGTCGACGAGGATCAGCCCGCGCTCGGCCGCCATCGCCTGCCCGCGCGCGAAGAGCGCGAGGGCCTTGGCCGAGACCTCGTCCCACTGGGCGCGGGTGAGGAGCCCTTGCGAGACGATCTCGGCCTCGGTCAGCGGCTCGTCATGGCCGCCGTCGAAGGCCTTCGAGGTGGGGGGGATGAGGGGCGCGGGCAGGACCTCGTTGTCGCGGAGCCCGTCGGGCAGGCGATGGCCGTACATCTCGCGCACGCCCTGCTTGTAGAGCGTGAGCACCGAGGTGCCGGTGGTGCCCGCCAGATAGCCGCGCACCACCACTTCCACCGGAAGGATCGTCACGCGCCTGGCCAGCACCGCGTTCGGATCGGGATAGGAGAGCACATGGTTCGGGCAGATGTCGGCGGTGGCATCGAACCAGAAGCGCGCCGTCTGGGTCAGGACCTGACCCTTGAACGGGATCGCCGCGAGGATGCGGTCGAAGGCCGAGATCCGGTCCGACGAGATCAGGAGCCGCCGCCCGTCGGGCAGGTCGTAGCAGTCGCGGACCTTGCCGTAATAGGGATTGGGAAGCTCGGGGATATGCGCCTCGGGAAGGACGCGGGAGAGGTCGGGCATGGGGCCTCCGCTGCTGTTGCGGGCTCTATCGGCCCCGCGGGTCCGTCTGTCAACGGGGAAGGGGCCTCAGCCCGCCACGGCGGAGAAGCCCGCGGCGAGAAGCGTGTAGCGCGCGGCCTTGCCGAGACCCACGAGGAGGAGGAAGGGCCAGAAGCCCACCTTCAGCACCCCGGCGGCCACCGTCAGCGGATCGCCCACCACCGGCACCCAGGCGAAGAGGAGCGACCAGAGCCCCCAGCGGCGGTAGCCCCGCTCGGCACGGGCGAGGGCGGCCGCGGAGACGGGAAACCAGCCGCGGTCGCGGAAGCGGATGAGGAACCGCCCCAGCGCCCAGTTGACGAGCGAGCCCGCGAGATTGGCCGCCGTGGCCACCGCCACGAGAGGCGCTGCGGGCTCTCCGGCGGCCAGCAGGGCCAGCAGGAGCGCTTCGGAGGAGCCGGGCAGCAGCGTGGCCGAGGCGAAGGCGCTGAGCGCGAGCAGAAGGACCGCGGAGAGGCCGTCCACCGGATCAGCGCGCCTGTGCGATATAGGCCGCGATCCCGGCCGCGATCAGCCCGAGGAGAACCGCGAAGGCGATCTTCCAGGCCGACCAGGGCCGCTCGCCCTGCACGCGGCCGGTCTGGCCGTTGACCACGAACCGGTAGCTCTTGCCGCCGTAACGGTAGGCCGCCATCCAGACCGGCAGCAGCACATGCTTGAAGGTCTCGCGGTCGTAGGCGGTCTCGACCTGGCCCACCCGCTGCTCGTCGCCGCCGATGTCGCGCGCCACATCGCCCCGGATCGTGCGCGCCATGATCTCCTGCGCGCGGGACCAGCCCTCCGGCAGCCCGACCGTGTAGCCCTCGGCGGTGAAGCCCGCGAGCCAGTCGGCGCGATAGGGCTCGAGCGCCGACAGGTCCCAGGGTTCGAGCGCCTCGGTATAGTGGCGCGGCAGGCTCTGCGAGGCGAGCACGAGCACATCGTCGAACTCGCGCGCGACGCGGCCCGAGACCGGGGTCCAGCGGATCTGGCGCACCCGCTCGGTGCGCCGCTGCGGGCGGCCGTTCACCTCGACCGTGACGGTGCGGGTCGTGTAATAGGCATCGCCCCGCTGGCCGGTGTAGCGGCTGCGGGTGGCGGCGTCGAAGGTCCAGTAGGGGACATAGAGGCCCGAGAGCGCGCGGCCCTTGCGGGCATATTGCACGAGCCCGTTCGGCGCGAACCAGAGCCGGCCCAGCCAGTCGGTCATCGCCTGCCGCGCCTCGCGCTCGGTCAGGCGGAAGGGGATGACGGCCTGCGGCTTCAGCAGCCGGGTCTCGCCGGTGCCCGCCACCACCGGCGTGGCGCAGAAGGGGCACTGGGTCGCGTGGGTCGCGCCCTCGAACTCGACGAGGGCCCCGCAGGAGGGGCAGGGGGTCGTGCGCACCTGTTCCGAGGCCGAGGCGGGCAGCCGGTCTGCCAGCGCGGCATGGAGGTCGAGCTCGCCCATGCCGCGGCGGTCGGCGGGGGCGGTCTCGGGGATCTCCTGCACATGTCCGCAATGGTCGCAGACGAGCCGGGTCTGCCCCGGCGCAAAGCGGAGATCGGCCCCGCAGCTTTCGCAGGGCCAGTGCCGGACGTCCTGCACCTCAGGCGCCCGGCGGCAACGGCGGCGGGAGGCGCGCGAAGAGCGGCGCCAGAGCCGCGACCTCGCCTGCCTGGATCCAGCCCTCCTGTCCGGGCGTCCAGACGAGGGTGGCGCGCGTCACCTGGCCCGCGGCCACGCGCCGGGCCAGATCGGCCTGAGCGATGGGCCCCTCGGACTGGCCGTTCGCGGCCACATGCCAGACCGGCTCGGTGGGCGGCGGAGGG
>NZ_MABH01000049.1 GCF_001720585.1 Cereibacter johrii
CGGGGCGCGGCATCTGGTGGGGCCGGGCGCCGAGGGGGCCTGGGCGGGGCGGGAGGAGGCCTTCGCGGTCTGGGACGCGGAGGCGGCGGTCTGGCGCTTCCTCGCCCCGCAGCCGGGCTGGCAGACTTTCGTGCTGGCCGAGGGGGCGGGGCTCGTCTTCACCGCCCAGGGCTGGCGCACGCTGATCGGCCTCCTGCCGGAATTTCCCTCGCTGGGCATCGCCACCCCGGCCGATGCCACCAACCGCCTCGCGGTGGCGGGCCCCGCCACGCTCTTCACCCATGCGGGCGCGGGCCACCGGATCAAGGTCAACAAGGCCGCGGAGGCCGAGACGGCGAGCCTCCTCTTCCAGTCCGGCTGGTCGGGCCGGGCCGAGATCGGGCTTGCGGGCAGCGACGACTTCGCGCTGAAGGTCAGCCCGGACGGCACCTCCTTCCGCACCGCGCTCAGCGCCGACCGGGCGAGCGGGCGGGTGGCGCTGCCGCAGGGGGCGGTGGTGACGGGCAGCCTCACCGGAAGCGCGGTGCAGGCCTCGGCCGCCGATGCGACCCCGGGCCGGCTTCTGGCGGTGGGGGCCTTCGGGCTGGGGGCGCCGGCGCCGCTGGTCGGCAATGCCGGGGCTGCGGCCGGCACGCTCGCTCCGGGCTTTTACGGCTACGACAGCGCGCAGGGCAGCAGCGGCGGTCCTGCGGGCGTGCAGGCGGGCCTCCTCCTCCACCAGAGCCGGGGGGCGGGCGAGGGGCAGCTCTTCCTCGTGGAGGCGGGGGGCGGGGGCCTCATGCCGGGCATCCTCTTCTCGCGCGCCCGCGGCGAGGGCGCCTGGTCGCCCTGGGTCGCGGGCGGGATCGTCGAGAGCGCGAGCAACGCCAACGGCCGCTACATCCGCCATCAGGACGGGACGCAGAGCTGCTGGCAGAAGGTGACCACCTCGGCCTCCGCCGATGTGGTGGCCCCCTTTCCCGCCGCCTTCTCCACCGTCGCGGGCCTCGTCACGGTCTCGAGCGTGGTCTCGAACGGAGCCCAGGCGCTCAGCCCGCGGCTCACCGGGCGGACGACGACCAGCGTCGGCGTCTCGGTCTTCAGCGCCACGAACACGCGCCTTGCCGCGCAGGTCGAGCTGATCTCGATGGGCCGCTGGTATTGACGCATCCGGCCCGGCGGGGCCGGGACCCGGCAACCTGTCCTTCCAAGCAGATTGACGGCGGGCCTTCTTTCCAGAAGGCTGGAAGGGCGCGGATTTCTTCCCGAAAGCCGCGCGATTTCAGACCAGACATAGAAAATCCCGTTCAGTGCGTCCTATTGAAGGAAGTTTGGAAACAATGCCCGGAGTCTCTCCTTTCCCTGCCCTGCCCCCGCTGTTCGAGCCCCTGGCCCAGAGCGCGCTCTCGCAGGCCTCGCTCGCCCAGACCCCGGCCGGCACCCCCGGCAACGACCTGCTGAACGGCGGGCCCGGTGCCGACCGTCTGGTCGGCGGGGACGGCAACGACACGATCAACGGCCGCGACGGCGTGGACCGGCTTTATGGCGGCAATGGCGACGACCTTCTGGACGGCGGCTTCTACCATGACGTCTGCTACGGCCAGGCCGGCAACGACACGTTCCGCATCCGCGGCGTGGATCTCGCCGACGATGTCTATGGCGGGGCGGGGACCGACACGCTGGACCTGAGCGGCTACACGAACCTGCGGCTCGGCTTCCGGGTGGATCTGGTCGCGGGGCGCTACGACTTCCGGCCCGAGCCCTTCGGCCCCTATGTGGTGAAATCGATCGAGATCGTCATGGGCTCGGCGCGGGCCGACGTGCTGCTGGGCAGCCGTCTGGCCGAGACGCTGTCGGGCGGGCTCGGCAACGACCGGCTCGAGGGGCGGGGCGGGGCGGATGTGCTGCGCGGCATGGGGGGGGCCGATGCGCTCTTCGGCGGCGCGGGCAACGATCTCCTGCTCGGGGGCACGGGCAACGACCGGCTCGACGGCCAGCGGGAGCGCGACGTGCTTGTGGGCGGGGCGGGCAACGACCTCCTGATCGGCGGCGGCGGGGCGGACCGGTTCGTCTTCGCCGGCAATTTCGGCCGGGACCGGATCCGCGACTTCTCGCCCGACACGGCGGGCGAGCGGATCGACCTGCGCGGGGTGGGGGCCATCGCCGGCTTCGGCGATCTGATGGCGAACCATCTGTCGGAGGTGAACGGCCATGTCGTGATCGAGGCGGGCGCGAACCGGATCACGCTCGAGGGGATCTCCTCCGAGATGCTCACCCGCGACGACTTCCTGTTCTGAGGCGGCCCGGGGCAGGGCGGGTGCCGCCCGGCCTGCCTTGGGCAGAGGAGCGCCGCCCGGGGCCCCAGCGCGGCGCGGGGGGTTGTCCGCCCCGGGAAATGCGCCATCCTCTGGCAAACCGCCACGGGAGGCTCCCATGACCCTGCTCCGGACGACCCTGACTGCCGCCCTTCTGTCCCTCGCCTTGGGAACGGGGGCGGAGGCGGCCCCCGAGGCGATCTACGGGCCCGGCCCCCGGGCGCTCGACAACCGCGAGATCTTCGCTGCCGCGAACCTGCCGCTCTGGCAGGAGCTCGACCGCGCGGGGGTGGAGGGGATCGTGCTCAATGCCACCTTCCTGATGACCACCGACTTCCGGTGGATCGGCGCCGTGGGGGAAGAGCGCCGCCCGGCCGATACCTATCTGAGCGATGACGATCTGGCCGGGCTTGCGAAGATCGTCGCGCGGACGGGGCTGGAGGTGACCTACGAGGCGGGCGTGGGCCTGTCGGGTGCCCGCTGCGATGCCAGCCTCTCGCCGGAGGCTTTGGGCCGTGCGGCCGCCGCGTTCGAGTTCGAGCGCAATGTGAGACGGCTGACCGATGCCGGCATCCCCGTCTCGGCACTCAATGTCGACGGGCCGATGCTGCGGGTCCTGTCGGATTCGGACAAGCCGGCAGGCTGCCGGGAAACGGCCGGTGCGGGCTTCGACGTGCGCAGCGCCGGGCAGATCGTGCATGCCTACATGGTCGAACTGCGCGATCGGATCGAGGCGGCTCAGGACAGGCGGACAGTTCAGGTCCGATGGCTGGTCAATCTTCCGCTGTGGCAAGTGGGAAGGGTTCCCCGAAATCCCGTCTACAGCAAACCAGCCCCCGATGCTGAGCCCACGACTGATCTTGCCGATGCAGTCCGATCTCTGGCCAAGGCACAGGCCGAACAGGACCTGCCGGGGCGGGCCCTCGAAATCGCCGAGGTGGTGATCGGCTACCCTTATGCCATGGGGCAGCAGAATCCGAACCGCTATGCGATCCGGGTCCGGAACCTGTGGCTTTCCTCGCGCGCCCTCAATCCCCGTTCGGGACATCCGCCGCCTTTGGGTTTCATCGTCAACACGCACAGCTATCTGAATCCCTGCCTGAAACGCGAGGGCAGGCCGGACGTGGCCTTCCTGACCTTCCGCCGGGGGACAGGATCCGTCAGCGAAGCCTGCCAGAGGGCACAGATCGGCGAGGATACGGCGGCGAATGCCCGGGATGGAGTCATGGACAATGACACCGACTACCTGCGCGACAGCTTCACCTATGCGGATGAGCTGAGCCCCGGGGGAGAGCTGGCACGGCAGCTCGTCCTGCGCGACGGCACCCGCATCGCCGACCATGTGGCCCACATCTACTACCAGTCCTGGGGCGTAAATCCACTCAGCAACGCCTGGTACATGGAGCGGCTGATCGAGCGGCTTGAAGGCCTCCGCTGAATCGCGGCCAGCAGCCATCTCCCACCGGCTCGCTCTGGACCCGGCTGCCGGGGCTCAGGCTGGAGATCCGTCTTCGGCGCAGCCCCGCTTAACCTCCCCGCACATGGTGACTCGAAACCCCTTGCGTCGCAGCGGCGGTTCAAGGATGAGTTTTAGCAAAGAGCCATGAAATGCAGGCAGGAACCGAAAATTGATCGTTGCGAAGGACTGGATCTGGTTGCATGTCCCCAAGTGCGGGGGGACCTCTACGGAGAAGATGTTGCATGCTCTCTACGGTGATGACCCCTCCGTGGCCTTTGATCCCGTCGGTCGGAAGCTGCCCGTCATCTGGCACCAGTCCATCCAAGCCCGGCAGAAGCAGGACCCTTCGTTCAGCGTCAACGGGCGCAAGGTAATCGGCAACATCCGCCGGCTGCCCTACTGGCTGCTCAGCCGCGTCCATTTCGAACTGCAGCGCGCTGGCGACGCGGCCCTCGTCACCCGTGCGCAACTGCGCGACGGCAAGTTCCGCAGCCGGCCGGGCCCTGAGGGAAAGACGGGAAAGTTGGCCAGTGCGGACGACATGATCACGAACTTCGCCTCCGACGTCACCCACTGGATGCGAACCGAGCATCTGATGGAGGACATGGCCCGCGTCTTCCCGCTGCCCCCTGACGTGCCCCTGAAGGAGGTCCGCGAAAACAGCGGCAAGATCGGTTATGTGAAGGACATCAGGTTCTGGTTCACCCGCCCCGAAATTAACAACCTTTACGAGAAAAACCCGGTGTGGGCGCAGATAGAGCGGTCGGTCTATGGCGATCTGCTGAGCTATTAGAAACCCTCGCAGCGCCGCCCTGAAGAAGAGCGGGCTGACGCCTGACTGGGTGAAGACGGCGATGAACGAGCTTGCGAGCCGGATGAATGCGTTCTTTCTATTGCGGAAGGGCGGCCCTGAGTTTTTCGCGCATCCGCACGTTTCCCTCCGGGAGATGAGGGTCCCAATCGGCTTCTGTCAGATCGTCACGGAAAAGTAGCTGGTCTGCCGACGGAGCCGTGAAGATGAGGGACTCCGACTGACCGGATTCAAGCCATGGCCGAAGCGGGATATTCATCTCGCTGGAGGCCTGAATGACCGCTTCGTACTGTGCGCGCGTGTAGAGGCTGGTTTTCTTCTTGCCGCGATTTTCCCTGATCCTGTCAAGCGCGTCCTTCAGCTTCTGGTAAAGGCCGAGCTTGAGCGGGTTCGGGAAGAAGGCGGCATGTGTCATCCAGATTGCCAGAGGGTCTGGAGAGATATTCGCCTCTCGATTGTCGAGTTCGGCGAGATCATGAACATGGAGAGGAGATCCCAGAAGCTCGAGAAAAGGTCCTATGACCCCTTCGGGATGTTTGCGTATGGTCTCATAGTCCAGAAGGATGAGCTGGTCGCGGCTGAAGCCGCTCAGCACGTTCTCGATCACCTGGTGATGATCGATCCATATCCCGGATGCCAGATGCTTCTGGAGGGCATGTGCGAGGAACGGATCAAATCTTCCCGCCTTGCCGTTTTTGGCCACCTGAAGCCAGATGGACTGGATGTACTCCGTCTGGTGCCGCACCACATAGACAATTTTCACCTCTTCGAAATCCGACAGGCGCTTGGCCAGATCTGCCATGTCCACATGCTGGGGCAGGGCCCGGCTGAAAACCTCGGCGGACAGGAAGACGGTCCCCTTGCGGGAGGCATAGTCTTCCGTGAATTTCTCGAAGAAAGCGTCCTGCCTCGTGCGCCCGGCCGCTCCTGTTTCTTCGGGGCCCCAATAGCTCTCGGGAATTTCGGGAATGTCGATCCAGGGCGTGGCGAGAATGTGATGGGCCCGGTTCGGCCCGATGTCGGGATAGAGGATGCCGTGCCGGGCGAGCAGGTCGCGATTGAGGTGAAAGCGCCGCTGGATATAGCTGGTCGCCGTCTTGTGTGCGCCAATGTGGAGAAGCAGTCGTGCCAAGCGGTCATCTCCTTGTTGCGAAGGGCCGCATCCTGGCCTTCTGTCCTGCGGGAAAGTCCTGCGGATCTCCCAGCGCCTCTTGTCTAACCCGACCTTTCCGACGAGGCAAACGGGTGTGACTACTTCCCCGTGTAATCGCGATACCACGAGACGAACTTCGCAATGCCCTCGCGGATGTCGGTGTGGGGGCGGTAGCCGGTCAGGCGCTGGAGAAGCCCCGCGTCGGCCCAGGTCGCGGGCACGTCGCCCACCTGCATCGGCAGGTAGCTGCGGATCGCGCGCCGCCCGAGGCTCTCCTCGATCGCCTCCACGAAATCCAGCAGCCGCACCTTGTCGGAATTGCCGATGTTGACGATGCGGAAGGGGGCGGCGGGCGAGAGGCTGTCCTCCTCGACCGCCGTCTCGGGGCCGCCGGGCACGGCCTCGATCAAGAGCCGGATCGCGCGGACGAGATCGTCCACATAGGTGAAGTCGCGCCACATCTCGCCGTGGTTGTAGATCTCGATCGGCCGGTCCTCGAGGATCGCCTCGACGAACCGGAAGAGCGCGAGATCGGGCCGCCCCCAGGGGCCGTAGACGGTGAAGAAGCGGAACATCGTGACGGGCAGGCCATGCACATGCGCCCAGGCATGGCCCATGCTCTCGTTGGCCTTCTTGGTCGCGGCATAGATCGTGAGCTGGCGGTCGGCCTTGTCGGTCTCGCGGAAGGGCATCTCCTCGTTGGCGCCATAGACCGAGGAGGTGGAGGCCATCATCAGATGGGCGACCTTCAGCCGCCGCGCGGCCTCCATCACGGTGAAGCTGCCGATCACATTCGCATCGAGATAGGCGCGCGGGTTCTCGACCGAATAGCGCACGCCGGCCTGGGCCGCGAGATGGACGATCACCTCGGGCGCGAACTCATCGGCCACCCGGTCGAAGAGCGCCTGATCCTCGAGCATGCCTTCGGTGGCCGAGAAGTTCGGATCCTGCAGCAGCATCGCATGGCGGCGGCGCTTGAGGGCCACGTCGTAATAGTCGGTCATCCCGTCGTAGCCATGGACACGGAAGCCCTCGGCCAGCAGGAGGCGCGCGAGATGGAAGCCGATGAAGCCGGCCGTGCCGGTGACGAGGATGCGCCGCATGAAGAGCCCCTTCTGCCGGGGGCCGCGTCCCCCTCGGGCCGGACCATAGCGGCGGGGCGGGCGAACCGGAACCCCGGCCTCGCCGTCAGCCATTCCGGCGGGGTCGGGGTGACCCGGCCGTGCCCCCGCGCGGGGTGGGCAACGGGGGGGCCGGGGCGTAAGATCCGGGCCGACTCGGGCACTTCGCCGAAAGGCAGGGACCGCGCAGATGACTGGACGAGTGACATCGGTTCGAGGGCCGGTCCTCGACATCCGTGTCGAGGGACCTCTGCCTGCGATCGGCGACGTGGTGGAGGTGGGCTCCCTCCCCGTCGTGGCGGAGATCCAGGCCCATCTCGGCGCCGCCGATGTCCGGGCCATCGCGCTCCATTCCACGCAAGGCATCGCCCGCGGCGAGAGGGTCCGCACCACCGGCGGGCCGCTCCGGGTGCCCACCGGACCGGCCGTGCTCGGGCGGCTTCTCGATGTGGCGGGCCGCCCCGCCGATCTGGGCCCGGCCCTCCCCGCCGAGGCGCCCCGCGCGCCGATCCTGCATCCCGCCCCGCCGCTCGCCGCGCAGGACGCGCGCTTTCAGGTCTTCTCCACCGGCATCAAGGTGCTCGACCTGCTGGCCCCGCTGGCCCAGGGCGGCAAGACCGCGATGTTCGGCGGCGCGGGCGTGGGCAAGACCGTGCTGGTGATGGAGCTGATCCGCGCCATGGTCTCGGGCTATGACGGGATCTCGGTCTTCGCGGGCGTGGGCGAACGGTCGCGCGAGGGGCACGAGATGCTGGGCGAGATGAAGGCCTCGGGCGTGCTCGACCGCACCGTGCTGGTCTACGGCCAGATGAACGAGCCGCCCGGCGCGCGCTGGCGCGTGCCGCTGACCGCGCTCACCATCGCCGAGGGCTTCCGCGACGGCGAGGGGCGCAACGTGCTTCTGCTCATCGACAATGTGTTCCGCTTCGTGCAGGCGGGAGCCGAGGTCTCGGGGCTTCTGGGCCGGATGCCCTCGCGCGTGGGCTATCAGCCGACGCTCGAGACCGAGGTCGCGGCGCTGCAGGAGCGTATCGCCTCGGTCGGGCGCGCCTCGGTCACGGCGATCGAGGCGGTCTATGTCCCGGCCGACGATTTCACCGACCCCGCCGTGACCGCGATCAGCGCCCATGTCGACAGTACCGTGGTCCTGTCGCGGCAGCTGGCGGCCGAGGGGATCTATCCCGCGATCGATCCGCTGGCCACCACCTCGGTGCTGCTCGATCCGGCGGTGGTGGGCGAGGACCATGCCCGCGTGGCCGGGCGGCTGAAGGAGGCGATCGAACATTACCACGAGCTGCGCGACGTGATCGCGCTTCTGGGCATCGAGGAGCTCGGCCGCGAGGAGCAGCTGATGGTGGGCCGCGCCCGCAAGCTGCAGCGCTTCCTGACCCAGCCCTTCTTCGTCGCTGCCGCCTATACCGGCATGGAGGGCCGCTCGGTCCCGGTGGCCGAGACGGTGCAGGGCTGCGCCGCGATCCTCGGGGGAGAATGCGACGACTGGGACGAGGGCTCGCTCTACATGATCGGCACGCTCGAGGAGGCGCGCCGCCGGAAGGGGGCCGCATGAGCCTGACGCTCCGCGTGACCACGCCGCTTTCGGCGGTGCTCGAGGAGGAGGGGCTGGCCTCGATCCGCGCCGAGGATGCCTCGGGGAGCTTCGGCCTCCTGCCCGGGCATGTCGATCTGCTGACGGTGATCGAGGCGGGGGTGCTCTGCTGGCGAAGCCCCGAGGGGCCCTGGCGCTTCTGCGCGATCCGGGGGGGCGTGCTGCGCGCGACGGGCGGCCGGGCCGTCACCGTCGCCTGCCGCGAGGCGGTGCCGGGCGAGGATCTGGCCCGGCTCGAGGCCGGGCTGAAGCGGCAGGCCGAGGCCGCCGATCAGGCCGCGCGCCGCGCCCGGGGCGAGCAGGTGCGCCTCCATGCCAATGCGATCCGCAGCCTGATGCGCCATCTCGACCGCGCGCCGGGCGTCGACCTTCCCGGCAGCGGGGGGGCCTTCGAATGCCCGCCCCCGGCCCGAGCCCCG
>NZ_MABH01000050.1 GCF_001720585.1 Cereibacter johrii
CGAGCAGAAGCGGCTCGTCGCCCACATCGGCCGCGCGGTGGCGACGGGCATCGACCTCGACCGGCCCCTCGAGCCGCCCGCCATAGCCGCGCGAGACGACATGGGCCTCGATCCCGCGCGCGGCGAGCCTTTGCATCAGCGCGATGGCCGTGGGCGTCTTGCCGGTGCCGCCCGCATTCAGATTGCCGATGCAGATCACCGGCACGCCGGCGCGATGGCCGGGTGCCCTGAGCCTTCGCGCGGTGGCCGCGGCATAGGCGCGCCCGAGGGGGGCGAGAAGCCTGGCGGCAAGCGCCGGACGGTCCGGCGGGGTGAACCAGAAGGCGGGGGGACGCATCAGGCCTCCCGCTCGACGAGGCGGCCGGCGAGCGCCACCATCCGGTCGGTGACCTCGGTCCCTTCCGACGCCACGGCCCAGCCGGCATGGGCCAGCCGCGCCACCCGATCCGGGGCGAGCAGATCCGCCAGCGCCTCGGCGAGGCCGCGGGCCGAGGCCACGGGAAGGGAGGCGCGCGCCGCCGAGAGCCGGGCCAGCGTCGCGCCATGCGGACCGAAATGGGGGCCGTGGATCAGGGCCGAGCCGAGCGAGGCGGCCTCGAGCGGGTCGAGCACGCAGCCCACGCTGAGGCTGCCGCCGAGCCAGGTCACCGGCGCCAGCCGATACCAGAGGCCGAGTTCCGCCATGCCGTCGGCCACGAAGACCTCGGTATCGGCGTCCGGCTCCTCGTCGGCCGCGCGGCGGGCGACCTTCCAGCCCTCGGCCTCGCAGCGCGCGGCGAAAGCGGCGGCGCGGTCGGGCTCCTGCGGCACGACGATGAGCAGCATCCGGTGCGCGAGCTTGAGCGCCGCGTGATGCGCGGCGATGGCGGCGGCCTCCTCCTCGGCGGGAAGGCCCGCGGCGAGCCACACCTGCCGCGGAGCCAGAAGCCGCGCGAGCGCGGCGCGCTCGGCCTCGGTGCAGGGCAGCGCAAGGCTGCCCTCCTCGAGCCGGCCCGCCACCTGCGTGACGTGCGAGGAGCTTCCGGCCTTGCGGAAGGCGCGGGCGGCGGCCTCGTCGAGGGTGAAGATATGGCGGAACTTGGCGAGGAGATTGCGCATCTGCCCCGGCCACCAGCTCTCGCGGCCGGGCAGGATGCGCGGGGCCGCGCCATCGACCAGCGCGAGCGGCACGTTCCGGTCGAAGGCCGCGTTGATGAGGCTCGGCCGAAGCTCGCCCTCGGCCATGAAGGCCGCATCGGGCCGCCAGTGGTCGAGAAAGGCCGCGACGGCGGCCGGCGTGTCGGGCGGGGGCGGCTGCACGATCAGGATGCCGCCCGAACTGACGGGGACATGGGTGGTGAGCAGCACCGGAAAGCCCTCGTCGAGGATGATCCGCCGGCCGAGCTCGGCCATGGGCCGGGCCGAGTCGCGCGTCGGCGCATGCAGCCAGATCAGCCGCCCGAGCGGTCTCTGAGGCCGCACCGGTCCCTCGGCGGGGTCACGCCGCAAGGCAGTCCCGAGCGAGAGGCCGAAGGCGTTCGCCATGGTGTGTCGCGTCAGTTCCCGAGTTCCTCGGTGGCGGAAGCCGGCTGCTCCTCGTCGCGCAACCGATGGAGATGGGCGATGAAATACCGCACATGCGCATCGTCGACGGTCCGCTGCGCCTCGGCTTTCCAGGCGGCGAAGGCCGAGGCATAGTCCGGGAACATGCCGACGATATGGATGGCCTTCACATCCTTGAAGACATTCTTCGTCGGGCTGGCGAGCTCGCCCCCGAAGACGAGGTGAAGACGCTGGGCCATGGCGTTGCTCCTTTGAGTGGCGGAATGCCGCGCACCCTAGACGATGCGCGGCAGGGGTCAAGGACGGCAGCGGCCCGGCCGCCCCCGCCCGCAGGCCGGCCGCGGAGCCGCTTTCCCGGTGCCGCGGCGCCCCTCGCGCCTCAGGCGATGTCGCGGGCGAGAAGCTGCCCGCCGGGGCCCGGCTTCACCTCGAACCGGCTGATCTTCTTGATGAGGTCGGAGAGCTTGGCCGAACCGTAGGTCCGGGTGTCGAAATCCGGGTTGGCCTGGGTGATGAACTGGCCGATCTGGCCCAGACTGTACCATTCGCCCTCGGGATCGATGGCCCGCATGGCGGCGGCGATCAGCGGGATCGCCTTCATCGGCTCTTCCTTCTCGCGGCCGCGCTGCGCGGGGGGCTGCTGCGGCTCGTCCGCCGGGCGCGGCTCGCGCGCGGGCGGATCGTCCGAGCCGAGGTTCTCGACATAGATGAACCGCTTGCAGGCCATGCGGAAGGCCTCGGGCGTCTTCTTCTCGCCGATGCCGTAGACGTCGAGCCCCTGCTCGCGGATCCGGGCGGCGAGGCGGGTGAAGTCGCTGTCCGACGAGACCAGCACGAATCCGTCGAAGAGGCCGGAATGGAGGAAGTCCATCGCCGAGATCACGAGGCCGATGTCGGAGGCGTTCTTGCCCTTGGTGTTGGAGAACTGCTGGTCGGCGACGAGCCCCAGGGCCGCCACCTTCTTCGCCCAGGCATTGAGCCGCATGGCCGACCAGTCGCCGTAGATCCGCCGCACCGAGGCCTCGCCCAGCGCCGCGATCTCCTCGAAGATCGATTCCGCATAGTTGGCGGGCACGTTGTCGGCGTCGATCAGCACGCAGAGGCGGGGGGCGCGGGGGTCGGACATGATCGCTCCTGTTTTCTCCTTCCTGCCCGAAATGCGGCCTGCGCGAAAGGCCGAAACACCCGGGGCGCGCCGGCGGAGGGGAAGGCGCCGAGGGAGCCGCGCGTCCTTCACGGAGGCGTCATCGGAGCGGCCGCGGGCCGCCTTGTCTCGCGCAGCCGGGGCGACTAGCTTGCGCGCCGTTCGACCGGAGACTTTCGACATGCGCCGCACCCTGCTTCTCCTCGCCGCCGCCGCCAGCCTGACCGCCTGCGGCAGGAAGGAACCCGAGATCATCCTGCCCACCGACAGCTGCGGCGCCGTCCGGCTGACCGGGCTCGTGGGGCAGCCGGCCGAGGTTCTTGAGACGATCCGTTTCACCCAGCCGGTGCGCGTCGTGCGCCCGGGGGACATGGTGACGATGGACTTCAGCCCGGCCCGGCTGACGGTCGAGACGAACGAGGCGGGCCGGATCGTGCGGCTGGTCTGCGGCTGACCCGGCCGGAAGGGGCCGGATCCGGGGGTTGGTCTGCGGCTGACCCGGCCGGAAGGGGCCGGCTCGGGGGGCATCGAGCCCCCGGCTGACCCGGCCGGAAGGGGCCGGATCCGGGGGTTGGTCTGCGGCTGACCCGGCCGGAAGGGGCCGGATCCGGGGGTTGGTCTGCGGCTGACCCGGCCGGAAGGGGCCGGATCCGGGGGTTGGTCTGCGGCTGACCCGGCCGGAAGGGGCCGGATCCGGGGGTTGGTCTGCGGCTGACCCGGCCGGAAGGGGCCGGATCCGGGGGTTGGTCTGCGGCTGACCCGGCCGGAAGGGGCCGGCTCGGGGGGCATCGAGCCCCCGCTCGCCGGCGCTGCCGCGGACAGGGCTGCCGTCGCTGCTGACCCTGCGGGCGGCCCCGCCCTTGGGCAGGCGTCGGACGACCATCTCTCCCGATCGCTCGGGCTCTGCCGGGCCGCTTCCCCCATTCCGGTGACTCGACTCCTCTCCCGCGCCTGGGGTATCATGAACGAAACAGGAACGATACATGGCGCGGCGACGGATTCTCTCTCTCTGGTTTCCCCGGCTGGGGGCCGAGCGGCTCTTGCGGCGGCGGAACGACACCCTGCCGCCCCCTTTCGCCGTGGTGGGCGACCGGCAGGGCGCGCAGGTGCTGGTCTCCGTCTCGGCCGAGGCCGAGGCGCTGGGGCTCGGCCCCGGTCAGGGCCTTCGGGACGCCACCGCGATCTGCCCCCATCTCATGACCGCGTCCGAGGATCCGGCCAGCGAGGCCGCCTTCCTGGCCGCCCTGCGGCGATGGGCGGGGAAATTCTCTCCCTGGGTGGCGGAAGAGCCTCCGGCGGGCCTGATGATCAACCTGACCGGCTGCGCCCATCTCTTCGGCGGCGAGGAGGAGGTGCTGGGCGTGGTGGAGGCGGATTGCGCGGGGCTGGGGCTCACGGTGCGGGCCGCGGTGGCCGACACGCCGGGCGCGGCCTGGGCGCTGGCGCGCCATGCCGGGCGGGCGATGCAGGGCAAC
>NZ_MABH01000051.1 GCF_001720585.1 Cereibacter johrii
GATGCCCCCGCGGCCGGCTCCCTGGGTGCCGTGCGGCGCAGGGGCGCGCGCCGTTCGGCCGGCGGACGGGCGCACGGCCGCGGCTCCGCTTGTTGCGGAGGGCGGTGGCCGCGTGTAAGACCGCAACCCACATGGGCCCGACGACGGGCTGGCAGAGGAGTCATGGCATGCGTCGAGTGGTTGTCACGGGGCTGGGCATGGTCACGCCGCTGGCGTGCGGCGTCGAGGAGACCTGGAAGCGGCTGCTGGCCGGTCAGTCCGGCGCGGGCCTCATCCAGCGGGTCGACACGTCCAACGTGACCACGCAATATGCCTGCGAGATCCCGGTGGGCGACGGCAGCGACGGCACCTTCAACGCCGACGACTGGATGGAGCCCAAGGACCGGCGCAAGGTCGATGACTTCATCCTCTATGCCATGGCCGCGGCCACGCAGGCGGTGAAGGATTCAGGCTGGGAGCCCCAGTCCGAGGAAGACCGCTGCCGCACGGGCGTGATGATCGGCTCGGGCATCGGCGGGCTCTCGGCCATCGCCGACACGGCCGTGCTCATCAAGGAAAAGGGGCCGAAGCGCGTCTCGCCCTTCTTCATCCCCTCGGCGCTCATCAATCTGGCCTCGGGGCAGGTCTCGATCCGCTTCGGCTACAAGGGCCCGAACCATGCCGTCGTGACCGCCTGCTCGACCGGCGCCCATGCGATCGGGGACGCGGCCCGGCTGATCCAGCTCGGCGATGCCGACGTGATGCTCGCGGGCGGCGCCGAGAGCCCGATCTCCGAGATCGGCATCGCGGGCTTCAATGCCTGCAAGGCGCTCTCGACCAAGCGGGGCAACGAGCCCGAGGCCGCCTCGCGGCCCTGGGATGCCGACCGCGACGGATTCGTGATGGGCGAGGGCGCCGGCGTCGTGGTGCTCGAGGAATATGAACATGCCAGGGCGCGCGGCGCCAAGATCTATGCCGAGGTGCTGGGCTACGGTCTGTCGGGCGATGCCTACCACATCACCGCTCCGTCCGAGGACGGGGACGGCGGCTTCCGCTCGATGACCATGGCGCTGAAGCGCGCGGGCCTCGAACCCTCGGCGGTCGACTATATCAACGCCCATGGCACCTCGACCATGGCCGACGTGATCGAGCTCGGCGCGGTCGAGCGGCTTCTGGGCGAGGCGGCAGCGGCGGCCACCATGTCCTCGACCAAGTCGAGCATCGGGCACCTGCTGGGCGCTGCGGGCGCGGTCGAGGCGATCTTCTGCGTGCTGGCCATCCGCGATCAGGTGGCGCCACCCACGCTGAACCTCGACAACCCGGCCGTGGAGGCGAAGATCGACCTCGCGCCCAAGGCGGCGCGCCCGCGCAAGATCGACGTGGCGCTCTCGAATTCCTTCGGCTTCGGCGGCACGAACGCGTCGCTGGTGCTGGGACGGGTCACCTCGTGATGTGGCGCTCCGTCGCCTCCAACGCGCTGACCCTCTTCATCGTGGTGCTGGTGGCGGCGGCGGGGTTGCTGGCCTGGGGACGGCAGGAATATACCGGCCCCGGCCCGCTCGCCGAGGCCGTCTGCCTGCGGGTGGAGCGGGGCGACTCGCTCTCGGTCGTGAGCCGCAGGCTTGAGGATCAGGGCGCGGTCAGCGATGCGCGGATCTTCCGCATCGGCGCGGACTATTCCGATCAGGCCGCAGGGCTGAAGTTCGGCAGCTACCTGCTGCCGCCGGGCGCCTCGATGGCCGAGATCCTCGACATCCTGACCGCGGGCGGCCAGTCGACCTGCGGGCGCGAGGTGAACTACCGGATCGGCGTGGTGGCGGCCGAGATCATCCTGCGCGAGTTCGACGCGGCCGCCGGCCGCTATGTCGAGGTGGCGAAATTCGTGCCCGGCGAGGGCGAGGCGCCCGAGGCCTATGCGGAGGCGGCCGAGGAGGGCGACCTGCGCTGGCGCGTGACGCTCGCCGAAGGGGTGACGAGCTGGCAGGTGGTCGAGAGCCTGCGCAAGGCCGAGTTCCTCGAGGGCGAGATCAAGGAGGTTCCGCCCGAAGGGTCGCTCGCCCCCGACAGCTACGAGGTGGCCCGCGGCGACGACCGGGCAGCGCTTCTGGCGCAGATGCAGGACCGGCAGGCCCGCATCATCGCCGAGCTCTGGGCCGCGCGTTCGGCGGATGTGCCCTATGCCACGCCGGAAGAGGCGATGGTCATGGCGAGCATCGTGGAGAAGGAGACCGGCATCGCGAGCGAGCGGCCGCAGGTGGCGAGCGTCTTCGTCAACCGCCTGGCCCAGGGGATGCGGCTGCAGACCGATCCCACGGTGATCTACGGCCTGACAGAGGGCAAGGGCGTGCTGGGACGCGGCCTGCGCCAGAGCGAGCTGCGCCGCCGGACGGATTACAACACCTATGTGATCGACGGGCTGCCGCCCACGCCCATCGCCAATCCGGGGCGGCTCTCGATCGAGGCGGCGCTCAATCCGGCCGAGACCGACTATCTCTATTTCGTGGCCGATGGCAGCGGCGGGCACGCCTTCGCCACCACGCTGGCCGAGCACAACCGCAACGTGGCCGCCTGGCGCAAGATCGAGGCCGAGCGCGGGATGCCGCCGCCGGTCGGCATTCAGGGCGAGTGAGGGGCCGGGCGATCCTTACCGAAAGGTTAAGGGGTCGTCCGCCAAACCCTTGAGGATGCACGCTTTTCCGCTTGACTTTGCGGGCGGTCCGATGTATCCCTTGTGACAGGATGGAAGAGGTGGGCAAGCGGCACGGGGCAACCCGGGGCCGCTTTTCCTTTGTCCGGCCGAGCCTCGGGAGGCGAAAGCAGCAGCGCATGACGATCGTCGACAAAGCCCCGCCAGTGGATCTGCTGGCGGAGACGGAGAAGCTTTACCGCGAGGCGGCCGAGGATCTGGTCCGCGCGCGCCGGAAGCTGTCGGAAGGCCGTGCCGAGGAAGTCCGGGCCGCCGTTCAGGCGGTGAAGGACCTCAAGGCCGCGCTTCAACTGGTGATGGATGAAAGGGCGAGGGTTGAAAAGCTACGCAGAACCGCGGGCGGCATCGTGCATGACTACGCCCTCGACTTCGACGCGGCCCGACGTGAGATCGGGCGCCGGCTGGCTCGCCTCCGCGACGCCGAACAGGGTGGATGAGTTCCTGGGGCAGCTGAGCGCGAACGCGCTGCTCGCGCTGCCCTGGCTGTTCGAGTTCTGGGCGCTGCCGCACCAGCTTCCGCCCGAAGGTGTCTGGAAGAGCTGGGTGGTGATGGGCGGCCGCGGCGCGGGCAAGACCCGGGCGGGCGCCGAATGGGTGCGGGCCGAGGTCGAGGGCGCGCGTCCGGGCGATCCGGGGCGGTCGCGCCATGTGGCGCTGGTGGGCGAGACGATCGATCAGGCGCGCGAGGGGATGGTCTTCGGCGAGAGCGGGATCCTTGCCTGCTCGCCGCCCGACCGGCGGCCCGAATGGGAGGCGGGGCGCAAGCGGCTCGTCTGGCCGAACGGCGCCGTGGCGCAGATCTTCTCGGCCCACGACCCCGAGAGCCTCCGCGGGCCGCAGTTCGATGCGGCCTGGGCCGACGAGCTGGCGAAATGGGGCCGGGCCGAGGAGGCCTGGGACATGCTGCAATTCTCGCTCCGGCTGGGGGATCAACCGCGGCAGGTGGTGACGACGACGCCGCGCAACGTGCCGGTGCTGCGCCATATCCTCGACAATCCCTCGACGGTGGTGACCCACGCGCCCACCGAGGCGAACCGGGCCTATCTCGCGCGGTCGTTCCTGGCCGAGGTTCATGCCCGCTACGACGGCACGCGGCTCGGGCGGCAGGAGCTGGAGGGGCTGCTGCTGGAGGATGTGGAGGGCGCGCTCTGGACCACGGCGCGGCTCGAGGCGTCGAGGCTCGAGACGCCGGGGCCGCTCGACCGGATCGTGGTGGCGGTGGACCCGCCGGTGACGGGGACCGAGGCCTCGGACGAATGCGGCATCCTCGTGGTGGGCGCGCGGACGGCCGGACCGCCGCAGGACTGGCGGGCGGTGGTGCTCGAGGATGCTTCCGTCCGGGCCGCGAGCCCGGATCGCTGGGCGCGGGCGGCGCTCGAGGCGCTGGCGCGCCACGGGGCCGACCGGCTGGTGGCGGAGGTCAATCAGGGCGGCGATCTGGTCGAGGCGGTGATCCGGCAGATCGACCCGCTGGTGCCGTTCCGGGCGGTTCATGCCTCGCGCGGGAAGGCTGCCCGGGCCGAGCCGGTGGCCGCGCTCTACGAGCAGGGGCGGGTGCGCCATCTGCGCGGCCTGGGCGAGCTCGAGGAGCAGATGTGCCGGATGACGCTGCGCGGCTACGAGGGCCGCGGCTCGCCCGACCGGGTCGATGCGCTGGTCTGGGCGGTGACGGAGCTGATGATCGAGCCGGCGCGGGCTTGGGTCTATCCGAGGCTGCGCCGGCTCTAGATCCGGCCTCGCAGGCGACGAGAGCCGCGCCCGGCGGGGCGCATGTCCGCGCCACAATGGAGTTCTTGCTGATGCTGTTCGACTTCCTGAGGAAACCGGCGCGCGCGCCGGCGCCCGAGCGCAAGGCCTCGGCCACGGGGCCCGTGGTGGGCTGGAGCACGGGGCGCGTGGCCTGGAGCGCGCGGGACATGGTGTCGCTGACCCGGACCGGGTTTCTGGGCAATCCGATCGCCTTCCGCTCGGTCAAGCTGATCTCGGAGGCGGCGGCCGCGCTGCCTCTGGTGCTGCAGGATGCGGGGCGGCGCTACGAGAGCCACCCGATGCTGGATCTGATCGCGCGGCCCAATCCGTTGCAGGGGCGGGCCGAGCTGCTCGAGGCGCTCTATGCGCAGCTTCTGCTGACGGGAAACGCCTATCTCGAGGCGGTGGCGGGATCGGCGCGGCTGCCGGGAGAGCTGCATCTTCTGCGTTCGGACCGGATGAGCCTCGTGCCGGGGCCGGACGGGTGGCCGGTGGCCTACGATTATGCGGTGGGCGGGCGGCGCATCCGCTTCGACATGACGGCGGGCCTGCCGATCTGCCATATCCGCACCTTCCATCCGCAGAACGATCACTACGGTTTCTCGCCCTTGCAGGCGGCGGCGGTGGCGCTCGACGTGCATGTGGCGGCTTCGGCCTGGTCGAAGGCGCTGCTCGACAATGCTGCCCGGCCCTCGGGGGCCATCGTCTATCGCGGGTCGGACGGGCAGGGAACCTTGTCCTCGGATCAGTATGACCGGCTGGTGGGCGAGATCGAGGCCAACCATCAGGGCGCGCGCAACGCGGGGCGGCCGATGCTGCTGGAGGGCGGGCTCGACTGGAAGCCGATGGGCTTCTCGCCCTCCGACATGGAGTTTCACACGACGAAGGAGGCTGCGGCGCGCGAGATCGCCATCGCCTTCGGCGTGCCGCCGATGCTGCTCGGCATCCCCGGCGAGGCGACCTATGCCAACTATCAGGAGGCGCACCGGGCCTTCTACCGGCTGACGGTGCTGCCGCTGGCGGCGAAGGTCTCGGCCACGCTGTCGCACTGGCTCGGCAGTTTCAGCGGCGAGGCGGTGGAACTGCGGCCCGACCTCGATCAGGTGCCGGCGCTGGCGGCGGAGCGGGATCAGCAGTGGGCGCGGGTCGCCGCGGCGGATTTCCTGACGGAGGCCGAGAAGCGGAGGCTCCTCGGCCTGCCGAGGATCGCGGAGGAGGAGGGAGATGGATCAGGGCGGCTCCCGGTTCCTGTTTCAGAGCTTCGACGCGGCCCATGCCCGGATCGAGGCGAACGAGCGGGTCGCGGGCGAACGCTGGACGGCGCTCGATTTCCGCCTCGGCCGCATCGAGAACGGGCTGGAGCGGGTGGAGCAACGGATGTGGCTCTGGCTCTACGGTGTCGCGGCCTTCCTGCTGATGCAGGGGGCCGAGGCCGTCGTGCGGGCCCTTTTGGAGTGAGCGGATGCGAATGAGGGACGAATTCGGTGCGCCCGAACGGAAGTTTCACCGGCCCGAGACCGGGCTCGTATTGTCCGAGGGCTCGGTGATCGAGGGCTATGCGTCGATCTTCGGGCGGGCCGACAATGGCGGCGACGTGGTGGCGCGCGGCGCCTATGCCGCCTCGCTCGAGGCCATGCGGGCGCAGGGACGGCGGGCGAAGATGCTCTGGCAGCACGACCCGGCCGAGGTGATCGGCGTCTGGGACGAGGTGCACGAGGACGAGACCGGCCTGTGGGTCAGAGGCCATATCCTGCCCGAGATCGGACGCGGCCGGGAAGCCGCCGCGCTGATCGCGGCGAAGGCGCTCGACGGGCTGTCGATCGGCTACCGGACGGTGCGCGCCGAGCGGGACGGCAAGGGCCGGCGGGTGCTGACCGAGATCGAGCTCTGGGAGGTGTCGCTCGTCACCTTCCCGATGCTGCCCGAGGCGCGGGTCGCAGCCAAGGGCGAGGACCGTGACGGGCTGGACTGGCAGGACATCGCCGACCTCTTCGAGGGCGCCCGGCGAAGCCTCTCCGGGGGCTGATTGCAAGGCCGGACCGGACAGCTCCGGGCCTGACCCGAACCACCGCAAGCCAGAGGAAGACGAGGATGACCGAGACCTGGGCTCGGGCCGGGACAGGCATGTCCCCAGGCCCCGATCCGGCCGTGGAGGCGAAAGCCGCGATGGCCGGTTTCCTGAAGGAGATCAATCGCTTTCAGGATGAGGTGAAGACCGTGTTGCAACAACAGGAAGAGCGTTTGACCATGCTGGACCGCAAAACCATGATCTACGGGCGCCCGGCGCTGTCGGCTGCGGCCGACCAGGAGGCGCCGCATCGCAAGGCGTTCGGCGCCTATCTCCGCTCGGGCGACGACGACGGTCTGCGCGGCCTTGTCCTAGAGGGCAAGGCGATGACGACGAGCGTCGCGTCGGATGGCGGCTATCTGGTCGATCCGCAGACCTCCGACACCATCCGCTCGATGTTGCTGTCCACGGCCTCGATCCGTCAGATCGCCGGTGTGGTCCATGTGGAGGCCACGAGCTTCGACGTGCTGATCGACCGCACCGAAGTGGGGTCGGGCTGGGCCACCGAGGCGGGCACGATCAGCGAAAGCGCCTCGCCCACCATCGAGCGGATCTCGATCAAGCTGCACGAACTGTCGGCGATGCCCAAGGCGAGCCAGCGGCTGCTGGACGACTCGGCCTTCGACGTCGAGAGCTGGCTGGCGGGCAAGATCGCCACGCGCTTCATGCGGGCCGAGAGCGCGGCCTTCGTCAGCGGGGACGGGATCGACAAGCCGAGGGGCTTTCTGACGCCGGCGAAGGTTGCGAACGCGACCTGGAGCTGGGGCTCGATCGGCTATGTCCCCTCGGGTGCGGCGAGCGATTTCCTCGCCACGAACCCGGCCGATTGCATCATCACCCTGATCTATTCGCTCGGCGCCGATTACCGCGCGAATGCGACCTTCGTGATGAATTCCAAGACCGCGGGCGCGGTGCGCAAGATGAAGGACTCGGACGGCCGCTTCCTGTGGTCGGACGGGCTGGCCGCGGCAGAGCCTGCGCGGCTGATGGGATATCCGGTGCTGCTCTGCGAGGACATGCCGGACATTGCCGCGGGCGCCTTCGCCATCGCTTTCGGGGATTTCGCCGCCGGCTACACGATCGCCGAGCGGCCCGAGGTGCGGGTCCTGCGCGACCCGTTCTCGGCCAAGCCCCATGTCCTCTTCTACGCCACCAAGCGCGTGGGAGGCGATGTCAGCGACTATGCGGCGATCAAGCTCCTGAAGATCGCGGTGTCCTGAGGACCCCGCGGATGGCCGCCCTCGCACGGGGCGCAGCGGGCGCGCGCCGGGGTCGTCCGGCGCGCGCATCCCTCGGGAGCTTTCGGAGGCATTCATGATGTTGATCGAGCAGACGGCCGTGCCGGACAGCGCGCTGCCGATGGCCCGGTTCCGGGAGCATCTGCGGCTCGGGTCGGGCTTTGCCGAAGAGGGGCTGCAGGAGGCGCTGCTCGCGGCCTTCCTCCGGGCGGCCATCACCACCATCGAGGGCCGGACGGGCAAGGTGCTGCTGTCGCGGCGCTATCTGCTGGTGCTGGAGGAATGGCGGACCGACGAGGCGCAGGCGCTGCCGATCGCGCCGGTGGGCGAGATCCTGTCGGTGACGCTCGTCGATGCCGCGGGGCGGACTTTTCCCGTGTCGTCGACGCTCTGGCGGCTGGTGCGGGATCAGCATCGCCCGAAACTCGTGCCGCGCGGGTCGGTCCTGCCGGCGGTGCCGGAGGACGGGCGGATCGAGATCCTGTTCGAGGCGGGCTTCGGGGCGGACTGGTCCGCCGTGCCGGCCGATCTGGCGCAGGCCGTCCTGCTGCTGGCGGCCGACTATTACGAGAACCGCTACGAGCCGGGGCTGGGGGCCGCGGGCCTGCCGCGGGCCGTCACGGGCCTCATCGAGCGCTGGCGCATCGTCCGGGTGCTGGGCGGAGGGGCGGCCTGATGGGGGAGAGGCTGAACCGCCAGCTGGTCCTCGAGGCGCCCGTGGCAGAGGCGGACGGCGCCGGGGGATCGATCCTGTCGTGGACGGCGCTCGGGACCGTCTGGGGGCGCATCGAGCCCGGCACGGGACGCGAGACCCAAGGGATCGAGATCCCGCTCGGAACGGTGCCGCTGAGGATCACGGTGCGCGCAGCGCCCGCAGGTGCGGCGGCCCGGCCGCAGCCGGGTCAGCGCTTCCGCGAGGGCGCGCGTCTCTATCCGGTGCTCGCCGTGACCGAGAAGGATGCGGACGGGCGATACCTCATGTGCTTTGCGCGCGAGGAGGTTCCGGCATGAGCTATGCGGGAGCGGTCGCGCTTCAGGCGGCCCTGTATGAGCATCTTTCGGGCCAGCCCGCGCTGGCGGGCGTGCCGATCCACGACGCGGTTCCCCGCGGCGGCGGGCGCGGAACCTGGATCCTGATCGGTCCCGAGGAGGTCCGCGATGCCTCGGACGGCAGCGGCCGCGGCGCCCGGCACGATTTCACCGTCAGCGTGATGTCCGATGCGGCGGGCTTTCTTGCGGCAAAGCGCGTGGCGCTGGCCCTGTCCGACGCGCTGGTGACGGCGCCGCCCGCGCTTGAGAGGGGGCGGCTGGTGCGGCTCGATTTCCTGAGGGCCGTGGCCCGACGGCTCGCCTCGGGAGACGCGCGGCGCATCGACCTGACCTTCCGGGCCCGGATCGAGGAATGAGGCCGGCCAGAGGCCGGAGTTGGCGAGGAGTGATCGCATGAGCGTGCAGAATGGCAGGGATCTGCTGGTGAAGGTGGATCTGACGGGCAGCGGCGGGTTCGAGACGATGGCGGGCCTCCGGGCCACGCGCATCGGCTTCAATGCCGAGACGGTCGATGTGACGTCGCTGGAAAGCCAGGGCGGCTGGCGCGAGCTGCTGGCCGGAGCCGGGGTGAAATCCGCCTCCATAACGGGGTCGGGCGTGTTCAGGGACGCGGCGACGGACGAGCGGGCGCGGGCGCTGTTCTTCGCCGGAGAAGCGCCGCGCTTTCAGGTGGTGATCCCGAGTTTCGGCACGGTCGAGGGCCCCTTCGTGATCTCGGCGATCGAATATGCCGGAACCCACGATGGCGAGGCGACCTACGAGATGACGCTCGCCTCGGCGGGCAAGCTCACCTTCACGGCGCACTGATGGCCAATCCCTGGACGGGCGAGGTGGCGATCTGGCTCGACGGCCGGTGCCACACGGGCAAGCTCACGCTGGGAGCGCTGGCGGAGCTCGAGGCGGATCTCGGCGCGGACAGTCTGATCGCGCTGGTGGAGCGGTTCGAGGAGCGGCGCTTCTCGGCGCGCGACGTGATCGCCGTCCTCGTGGCGGGGCTCCGGGGCGGCGGCTGGCAGGGCACGGCCGAGGAGCTCGGCCGGGCGGAGGTGGGCGGGGGCGCGGTGGGGGCGGCCCGGGCCGCGGCGGAGCTTCTGGTGCGAGCCTTCGCGCTGCCGGAGGGATGAGATGGGCCGGCTCGACTGGCCCGCCCTCCTGCGGCTGGGGCTCGAGGGGCTGCGGCTGTCGCCCGAGGCCTTCTGGCGGCTCACGCCTGCCGAACTGAGGATCATGCTGGGCGCGTCCGCCGTGGCGCCCCTGTCGCGCGCGCGGCTCGACGAGCTGCTGCGCGCCTATCCGGATGTCGAGAAGGAAGAGGATCATGGCTGACATCGAGTCTCTGGAAGAGCAGGTGGCGGCGCTCGAGAGCACGCTCGGCAGTGCGGCCGGGATGACGGCCAGCTTCGAGAGCGAACTGGCGCGGATGCGGGACGCGATGATCTTCACGAACCGCGAGGTGGATCGTCTGTCGAGCGGCATTGGGACCGGCCTCAGGCGCGCCTTCGACGGGGTTCTGTTCGACGGCATGAAGCTCTCGGACGCAATGCAGGGTCTCGCGCAATCCATCTCGCGCACCGTCTATTCGGTGGCGATGAAGCCGGTGCAGGACGCGGTGTCGGGCTTTCTGACCAGCGGCCTCAACTCGATCCTCGGGGGGCTGATGCCTTTCGCCGGGGGGGGCGCCTTCTCGCAGGGGAGGGTCATGCCCTTCGCGCGCGGCGGTGTGGTGGCGGGAACCACGCCCTTTGCCATGCGCGGCGCCACGGGGCTCATGGGCGAGGCGGGGCCCGAGGCGATTCTGCCGCTCGCGCGCGGCGCGGACGGGCGGCTCGGCGTGCAGGCGGGGGGCGGACGCGCGGTGCAGGTGGTGATGAACGTGGCCACGCCCGATGTGCAGGGCTTCGAGCGCAGCCGGGGCCAGATCGCCGCGCAGGTGAGCCGGATGCTCGCGCGCGGGCAGCGCAACGGTTAGGGGGACGCCATGGGCTTTCACGAGGTCCGGTTTCCGACCAACCTCAGCTTCGGCTCGATCGGAGGTCCGGAGCGGCGGACCGAGATCGTCACGCTGGTCAATGGCTTCGAGGAGCGCAACAGCCTCTGGGCCCATTCGCGCCGCCGCTACGATGCGGGCGTGGCGCTCCGCTCGCTCGACGATGTCGAGGCGCTTCTGGCCTTCTTCGAGGCGCGCCGCGGCCAGCTTTACGGCTTTCGCTGGAAGGACTGGGCCGACTATCGCTCCTGTCCGGCCACCGCCTCTCCGGGGCCGATGGATCAGCCTTTGGGCACCGGCGACGGGAGCAACCGGGCGTTTGCGCTGGCCAAGACCTATCGCTCTGGAAGCGAGACCTATGTGCGGCCGGTGGCGAAACCCGTCGCGGGCTCGGTGAAGGTGGCGGTGGCGGGCGCGGTGCTGGTGGAGGGCGCGGGCTTCTCGGTCGACGAGATCAGGGGGCTCGTCACGCTCGCCGCGGCCCCCGCCGAAGGCGCCGCGGTCACGGCGGGGTTCGAGTTCGACGTGCCGGTGCGGTTCGATACCGACCGGATCCAGATCTCGATGGCCTCGTTCCAGGCGGGCGAGGTTCCGAGCGTTCCGGTGATGGAGGTGCGGGTCTGATGGGCGCGGCAGAGCTTCATGCGCATCTGAAGAGCGGCGCGACCACCGTCTGCCGGTGCTGGGCCGTGACACGGCGGGACGGCAGGCTGTTCGGCTTCACCGATCACGATCGGGATCTGACGTTCGAGGGGCGGCTGTTCCGGGCAGAGACGGGGCTCACCTCGTCGGCGCTGCAGCAGACGACGGGACTTTCGGTGGACAATGCCGAGACCGTCGGGGCGCTCTCGCATATGTCGGTGACGGAGGCGGATCTGCTCGCGGGCCGGTTCGACGGGGCGGAGGTGCTGGCATGGCTCGTGAACTGGGCCGATGTCAGCGAGAGACTGCTGCAGTTCCGCGGAACGCTGGGCGAGATCACCCATTCCGGAGGACGGTTCCGCGCAGAGCTGCGCGGCCTGACCGAGGCGCTGAACCAGCCGCAGGGGCGGGTCTATCAGCGGGCCTGTCAGGCGGTGCTGGGCGACCGGAACTGCGGGGTCGATCTGAGCGCCGAAGGATTTGCGACGGAACGGACGGTAGAGACCGTCGTCGGGCGGCAGACCTTCGGCTTCGTGGGTCTGCCTGCGTTCCCGGATCGCTGGTTCGAGCAGGGGCGGCTTGTCGTGATGACCGGTGACGCGGCGGGAGCGATGGGCGTGGTCAAGTCGGACCGGCGTCGGGGAGAGGCGCGGACGGTGGAGCTGTGGGAGGCGTTCGGGCCGCAGATCGTCGTGGGCGACCGCGTCCGCCTTGAGGCGGGCTGCGACCGGAGGGCCGAGACCTGTCGCCTGAAATTCGACAATTACAGGAACTTCCGGGGCTTTCCTCATCTTCCGGGGGAAGACTGGCTCAGCGCCTATCCGGCGGCGACGGAGACGCACGATGGCGGGAGCCTGTGGCGATGAGCGGCGCCGATGTGGTTGCAGAGGCACGGTCTTGGCTGGGCACGCCCTACGTCCATCAGGCTTCGGCCAAGGGGGCCGGCGCGGATTGTCTGGGCCTTCTCAGGGGCATCTGGCGGTCATTGATCGGCCCCGAACCGCTGAGGGTGCCGGCCTATACGCCCGATTGGTCGGAGCCGTCCGGCCATGAAGAGCTGATGGCGGCGTGCGACCGGTGGCTTGTCCGCAAGCCGCCGGAGGCTGCGGCGGAGGGAGACGTGCTGCTCTTCCGCATGAGGCCGGGCGCGGTCGCCAAGCATCTCGGCATTCTGGTTCGCCCGGGTCCGGGCGCCTCGTTCATCCACGCCTATGGCGGCCATGGCACCGTCGAAAGCCCGCTCTCCGAGCCCTGGGCCGAGCGGATCGCCGCGCGTTATGCATTTCCGGAAAGGACGGGCTGATGGCGACCCTTCTGCTGGCGGCGGCCGGATCGGCGATCGGAGCAGGCTTCGGCGGCACGGTGCTGGGGCTGACGGGCGCCGTCATCGGGCGCGCGATCGGGGCGACGGTCGGACAGATGATCGACCAGCGGCTGATGGGCGCCGGATCGCAGACGGTCCGCACCGGGCGGATCGAACGCTTTCGCCTGATGGGCGCCGGCGAGGGCGCTCCCGTGGCGCAGCTGTTCGGCCGCAATCGCGTGGCGGGACAGGTGATCTGGGCCTCCCGCTTCCTCGAGCGCCAGTCCGAGAGCTCGGGCGGCGGAAAGGGCGGCGGACCGAGATCGACCGTCGTGAGCTATTCCTATTCCGTCAGCCTCGCCATTGCGCTGTGCCAGGGCGAGATCCTGCGCATCGGCCGCATCTGGGCCGACGGTGCCGAGATTGCGGCGGGCTCGCTCAACCTCCGGCTCTATCGCGGGACAGAGGCTCAACTGCCGGATCCCAAGATCGAGGCGGTGGAGGGGGCGGGCATGGCGCCGGCCTATCGCGGGATCGCCTATGTGGTCATCGAGGATCTCGACCTCGCCCGGTTCGGCAACCGGGTCCCGCAATTCTCGTTCGAGGTGATGCGGGCGGCGCAGGGGGCTCTGGCGGATCGGGTGATGACCCTGCAGCGGGCGGTGAAGGGCGTGGCGCTGATCCCGGGAACGGGAGAATATGCTCTGGCCACGAGCCGTCTCGCCTATAGCGCCGAGCCGGGCGAGACCAGGGCCGCCAACATGCACACGGCCACGGGGGAGAGCGACATGCGCACCTCGCTTGCACAGCTGAGGGGCGAGCTTCCGGCCTGTCGTTCGGTGTCGCTGGTCGTGTCCTGGTTCGGGAGCGATCTGCGCTGCGGCACCTGCGAGATCCGTCCGAAGGTCGAGAAACATCTCGACGCGGCGACCATGGCCTGGCGCTCGGGCGGCATCGACCGCGAGCAGGCCGAGCGGGTGGCGCGGCTCGACGACCGTCCGGTCTATGGGGGAACGCCTGCGGATGCGGCGGTGGTCGAGGCGATCCTCGCCCTGAAGGCGCAGAACTGTTCGGTGCTCTATTATCCGTTCATCCTCATGGAGCAGCTTCCGGGCAATGATCTGCCGGACCCCTGGTCGGGTGCGGCGGGCCAGCCGGCCCTGCCCTGGCGCGGGCGGATCACGCTCTCCGCGGCGCCGGGGCGGCCGGGGACGCCTGACAGGACAGGAGCGGCCGAGGACGAGGTGCGCGCCTTCTTCGGCGATGCGGACCCTGGCCAGTTCCGCATCGAGGACGGGCGCGTGATCCATGAGGGCGCCGATGACTGGCGCTACCGGCGCTTCATCCTCCACGCGGCCTGGCTCTGTCGGCTGGCGGGCGGGGTGGAGGCCTTCTGCGTGGGATCCGAGTTGCGCGGGCTGACGAGGATCCGGGGGGCGAACGACAGCTTCCCGGCAGTGGCGGAACTGCGGAGGCTTGCGGCCGATGTCCGCGACATTCTCGGGGCCGAGGTGAAGATCGGTTACGCCGCGGACTGGAGCGAATGGTCCGGTCTCCATGCCGATGGCAATCTCTACTTCCATCTCGATCCGCTCTGGTCGGACCCTAACATCGATTTCATCGGCATCGACAATTACATGCCGCTCTCGGACTGGCGCGAGGCCGAGACCCATGCGGACGCGCGGTGGCCCTCGGTGCAGGATCTGGACTATCTCAAGTCGAACATCGCCGGAGGCGAGGGTTTCGAGGGGTATTATCCCGACGAGGCAGCGGCGGCGGCTCAGGACCGGCGGCCGATCACCGACATGGATTTCGCAGAGCCTTGGGTGCATCGCCCGAAGGACCTCCGATCCTGGTGGTCGTTGCCCCATCACGAGCGCATCGGCGGCGTGCGGCAGGCGGAGCCGACCGGCTGGGTCCCCCGCTCGAAGCCGATCTGGTTCACCGAATACGGGTGTCCGGCGCTCGACCTCGGGACCAACCAGCCGAACCTGTTCATCGATCCCAAAAGCTCGGAATCGGCGCTGCCGCGCGGCTCGTCGGGGCGACGCGACGACGGGATCGCGATGAACTACCTGCGGGCGATGGCCGAATATTGGGAGGATGAGGCCAACAATCCCGTCTCGGACCTCTACGGCGGCCCCATGGTCGACATGGGCCGCGCCCATGTCTGGGCCTGGGACGCCCGTCCCTTTCCGGCCTTTCCCGCCCTTGGCGATGTCTGGTCCGACGGGGCGAACTATGCGCGGGGCCATTGGCTGAACGGTCGCGCGGCCTCGCAACCGCTCTCTGCCGTGGTGGCCGAGATCTGCGAACGATCCGGGGTGACTGCCATCGACGTCACGCAATTGCAGGGCGTGGTGCGCGGCTACGGGATTTCCGAGGTCGACAGTGCGCGGGCGGCCCTGCAGCCGCTGATGCTGGCCTATGGCTTCGAGGCGCTGGAGCGCGAGGGCAAGCTGATCTTCCGCATGCGCGACGGGCGCGCGAAGGCCACCGTCTCGCGCGAGACCCTGGTGGCGTCGGACGATCTCGAGGGCGCGCTCGAGCGCGTGCGCGCGGCGGAGGTCGAGACCGCGGGCCGGGTGCGGCTGAACTTTCTCGAGGCGGAAGGCGACTATGAGGCACGGCAGGTCGAGGCCGCCTTCCCGGACGAAGCGACCTTTGCCGTCTCGCAGTCCGAGGTGCCGCTCGTCCTCACCTCGGGCGAGGCGCGTGGCGCCGTCGAGCGGTGGCTGGCCGAGGCCCGCGTGGCGCGCGACAGTCTGCGTCTGGCCCTGCCGCGGTCGGCTCTGGCCTTCGGTGCCGGCGACGTTCTGGAGATCGAGGGGCGGCGCTATCGCATCGACCGCCTCGATCAGGCCGAATGCCAGCTGGCGGAGGCGGTCCGTGTGGAGCCCGGCATCTATCGCCCCGCCGACATGGCCGAAGAGCAGGTGCGCACGCGCCGCATCGTGGCTTCCGGTCCGGTCCGGCCGATCTTTCTCGATCTGCCGCTTCTCACGGGAGCCGAGCTGCCCCATTCCCCCCACCTGGGTGTGGTGGCGGCGCCCTGGCCGGGGCAGGTCGCGGTCTGGAGCGCGACGCAGGATGCGGGCTACCGCCTGAACCGGCTTCTGGGCGTGGCCGCGACGGCGGGCATCACCGAGACGACCCTGCGGGCCGCGCCGATCGGGCGGTGGGACATGGGCCCGCCGCTCCGGGTGCGGCTGCAGGGGCCGCCGCTCGCCGCGGCCTCGGATCTCGAGGTGCTGAACGGCGCCAACCTCATGGCCATCGGGGACGGCCGACCGGACGGGTGGGAGCTCTTCCAGTTCGCGGAGGCGCGGCTGGTCTCGCCCCGCGTCTGGGAGCTTTCGCGCAGGCTCCGGGGGCAGGCGAGAACCGATGGGCAGATGCCCGAGATCTGGCCCGAAGGCAGCACGGTCGTTCTCGTCAATGGCGCGCTGAGCCAACTCCAGATGCCGCTCGCCGACAGGGGGCTCGCCCGGCATTACCGGATCGGCGCCGCTGCCCGCGGCTACGACGACCCGGACACCATCCACCGGGTCGAGGCCTTCGCCGGGATCGGGCTCCGGCCCTATGCGCCGGTCCATCTGGCGGTGGAGCGGGACGGAGACCACATCCTTCTGCGCTGGATCCGGCGCACCCGCGTCGACGGCGACAGCTGGGAGAGCCGCGAGGTGCCTCTGGGAGAGGAGAGCGAGCTCTATCTGGTCCGCGTCGTGGCAGGGGGAGAGGTGCGCCGACAGGTCGAGGTGCGCGAGCCGCGCTGGACCTACACCGGGGCAGCGCAAGCGGCGGATGGCGTGGGACGCGCCTTCGTCCTCGAAGTCGCCCAGGTGTCGGAGAGCTTCGGGCCCGGACCGTTCCGGCGGATCGCGCTCTGACCCATGCGGCGGGTTCTTCTGGCCGATCTGCTCGCGGTGGCGGACTGGCTCGCGCCCATGCCGCCCGCGCAGCGGCCCGAGGCGCTGGCCGGCCTCATCGAGCGGGCGCATCTCGCGCACAAGATCTCCAGACGCCTCGGCCATGCCCATCCCTCCTGGGGAAACGGGTGCCTCGCCTCGGCTGTGGCAGGTCTCGCGCACCGGAGGGAGGGCCACGATCCGGATCCCGACCAGCTCGAATCCCTGGCCCTGGTGGCAGCCGCCGTCGCGGGACGGCAACGGCGGGCGCAGGCCCACCGCGAGGGGCGGGGCCAGAGGAAGGCTCTTCCTGAAAGTGAATGCGTCCCTTCCCCTGTCGGTCGGAGTGACTATGTGGTATTTTCGGCGGTGACGAGGAAAGGACGCTGCGATGGCTGAGGCAAGACCCCGTGTTGCGACAGTGGACCCGGTCTGGCAACGGATCGTGGAAGAGGGCCATGCCGCCATCCTTGCCGAGCCTCTCCTTGGCGGGCTCGTCCATTCGAGTCTCCTGCACCATCCCTCGATGGAACGGGCGCTTGCCTACCGCTTCTCGCTGAAGCTCGCCTCGGGCGAGATGAGCGAGCAGATCCTGCGCGAGATCGCGGATGAGGCCTATGCGTCGGACCCGGAGCTCGGGCAGATGGCGCGGGCCGACATGGTCGCCGTCTACGAGCGCGACCCCGCCTGCCATCGCTTCCTCCAGCCGATCCTCTTCTTCAAGGGCTATCAGGCGGTTCAGGCCTATCGCGTGGGCCACTGGCTCTGGACGAACGGACGGCAGGACCTGGCCTATTTCGTGCAGATGCGGGTGTCGGAGGCCTTCGGCGTCGATGTCCACCCGGCGGACCGGATCGGGCGCGGCATCATGATCGACCACGCGCATTCCATCGTCATCGGCGAGACGGCCGTCGTGGGCGACAATGTCTCGATGCTCCATTCGGTCACTCTCGGCGGCACCGGCAAGGAGGATGGCGACCGCCATCCGAAGATCGGCAACGGGGTGCTGATCGGGGCAGGGGCCAAGGTTCTCGGCAACATCCATGTGGGCCATTGCAGCCGGATCGCGGCCGGCTCCGTCGTGCTGCAGGACGTGCCGCCCTGCACGACGGTGGCGGGCGTCCCTGCGCGCGTGGTGGGGGAAGCGGGCTGCGCGCAGCCCGCCGTCACGATGGACCATCTTCTCAGCGACGGCTGAGCCGCCCGATATGAAAAAGGGGCCGATCCGCGAGGATCGGCCCCTTTTTCATGTCCTGGGCGTGCAGCGGGCGCTCCCGTGCAGGGAGCGCCGCCACATGTCAGGCCAGCATGGCGATCGGGTTCTCGAGATTCTCGACGATCGCCTTGAGGAACTCGGCCCCCAGCGCGCCGTCGATCACCCGGTGGTCCACCGACAGCGTCATCGACATCATGGTGGCCGTCGTGATCGCGCCGTCCTTGCCCACCACCGGCTTGCGGATGCCTGCGCCGACGGCCAGGATCGAGCCGTGCGGCGGGTTGATGACCGCATCGAAATTCTCCACCCCGAACATGCCGAGGTTCGAGATCGCGAAGCTGCCGCCCTGATATTCGTGCGGTGCGAGCTTCTTCGTGCGGGCGCGGGCGGCGAGATCCTTCATCTCGGCCGACAGCGCCGACAGGCTCTTCTGGTGCGCATCGCGCAGCACCGGCGTGAAGAGCCCGCCCTCGATGGCCACCGCCACCGCCACGTCCGAGGGCTTCAGCCGCAGGATCCGGTCTCCGGCCCAGACGGCATTCGCGTTCGGCACCTGCTGGAGCGCCACCGCACAGGCCTTGATGATGAAGTCGTTGACCGAGAGCTTCACGCCCCGGCTCTCGAGCTTCGCATTGAGGTCGGCGCGGAAGGCCATCAGCGCATCCAGAGCCACCTCGCGCCGGAGGTAGAAGTGCGGGATGGTCTGCTTGGCCTCGGACAGGCGCGCGGCAATGGTCTTGCGCATCCCGTCGAGGGTCACTTCCTCATAGTCGCGATCCGCGAAGAGCTTCGCCACCGAGGCCGCGGAGGCGGCCGGCGAGACGCCCGTCGCTGCCGCTGCGGCGGGCGCTTCGGCCTTCGGCGCCGCGGCTTCCGCCTTGGCTGCGGGAGCGGCCGAGGGCTGCGCCCCCTCGACATCGGCCTTCACGATCCGGCCGCGGGGGCCCGAGCCCTTCACCGCGGCAAGGTCGATCCCCTTCTCCCTGGCGATCCGGCGGGCGAGCGGCGAGGCGAAGACACGTTCTCCCTCGGACCGGGCCGCCTGCGCCTCGGGTGCCTTGGCAGCCGGGGCAGGGGCCGGGGCCTCCTTCGGAGCCCCCTGCGCGGGAGCGGCCTCGTCGGCCGGTTCCTGCGGCTCCGGCACCTTCGCGGAGGACACGGCGTCCGCACTTTCGCCCTCTTCCACCAGCACGGCGATGGGCGTGTTGACCTTCACGCCCGCCGTGCCCTCGGCGATCAGGATCTTGCCGAGGATGCCCTCGTCGACCGCCTCGAACTCCATGGTGGCCTTGTCGGTCTCGATCTCGGCGATGATGTCGCCCGAGCGGACCTCATCGCCTTCCTTCTTCAGCCATTTCGCGAGCGTCCCCTCCTCCATCGTCGGAGACAGCGCGGGCATCAGGATCTCGGTTGCCATGGGCTTCTCCTCAGCGGTAGCAGACGGATTTCGCGGCCTCGACCACCTCGGCCGTGGTCACGAGCGCGTGCTTCTCGAGATTGGCGGCATAGGGCATCGGCACATCCTTGCCCGTCAGGTTCAGCACCGGCGCATCGAGCCAGTCGAAGGCCTGCTGCATGATCGTCGCCGCGAGATGATTGCCGATGGAGCCCACCGGCCAGCCTTCCTCGACGGTGATGCAGCGGTTGGTCTTCTTCACCGACTCGATCACCGTGTCGTAGTCGATGGGGCGCAGCGTGCGCAGGTCGATCACCTCGGCCGAGATGCCCTCGTCGGCCAGCTTGTCGGCCGCTTCCAGCGCATAGGTCATGCCGATGCCGAAGGAGACGATGGTGACATCCGTCCCCTCGCGCCAGATCCGGGCCTTGCCGAAGGGGATCGTAAAATCGTCCATCACCGGCACATCGAAGGACCGGCCGTAGAGGATCTCGTTCTCGAGGAAGATCACCGGGTTCGGATCGCGGATCGCGGACTTGAGGAGACCTTTCGCATCCGCCGCCGAATAGGGCATCACCACCTTCAGACCCGGGATCTGCGCATACCAGGCCGCATAATCCTGGCTGTGCTGCGCGCCCACGCGGGCGGCGGCGCCGTTCGGGCCGCGGAACACGATGGGGCAGCCCATCTGGCCGCCCGACATGTAGAGCGTCTTGGCGGCCGAGTTGATGATCTGGTCGATCGCCTGCATGGCGAAGTTGAAGGTCATGAATTCGACGATGGGGCGGAGCCCGCCGAAGGCCGCGCCCACCGCAATGCCCGCGAAGCCATGCTCGGTGATCGGCGTGTCGACCACGCGCCGGTCGCCGAACTCGTCCAGAAGCCCCTGGCTGATCTTGTAGGCGCCCTGATACTCGCCCACTTCCTCGCCCATCAGGAAGACATGCTCGTCGCCGCGCATCTCTTCCGCCATCGCCTCGCGGAGCGCCTCGCGCACCGTCATGCTCTTCATCTGCGTGCCCTCCGGCCAGTCGGGCGAGCGGTCGCGCTTGCCCGGCACCGAGGCGCCCGGCGAAGAGACGAGCGGCTCGTCCACGGCCTTGCCTTCCGACGCTTCGGCGGGCTCGGGCTGCTTTTCCTTCTGGGTCGGCACGGGAGCCTGCACCTCGTCGGCGCTTTCCCCCTCCTCGACCAGAACGGCGATGGGCGTGTTCACCTTCACGCCGGCCGTGCCCTCGGCCACGAGGAGCTTGCCCACCGTGCCCTCGTCGACGGCCTCGAATTCCATGGTGGCCTTGTCGGTCTCGATCTCGGCGATGATCTGGCCGGACTTGCCCTCATCGCCTTCCTTTACGAGCCATTTGGCGAGCGTGCCTTCCTCCATCGTCGGCGACAGGGCGGGCATCAGAACCTGGGTTGCCATGCGTCTTTACTCCTCAGGCGTAGATGTCGGTCCAGAGTTCCTCGAGCGCGGGCTCGGGGCTCTCCTTGGCGAAGTCGGCGGCCTCGTTCACCACGGCCTTGATCTCCTTGTCGATCGCCTTGAGGTCGTCATCGGTCGCGAGATTGCCCTGGATCAGCAGGTCGCGGACATGTTCGATCGCGTCCTTCTCGTCGCGCATCCGCTGGACCTCCTCGCGGGTGCGGTACTTGGCCGGGTCGGACATGGAGTGGCCGCGGTAGCGGTAGGTCATCATCTCGAGAATGTAGGGCCCCTGGCCCGCGCGGCAGGCGGCGACCGCCTTCTCGCCGGCGGCCTTCACGGCCAGCACATCCATGCCGTCCACCGACTCGCCCTTGATGCCGTAGGCCGCGCCGCGCTCCCAGAGCGAGGGCGACTTCGTCGAGCGCTTCACGCTGGTGCCCATCGCATACTGGTTGTTCTCGATCACGAAGATCACCGGCAGGCTCCAGAGCTTGGCCATGTTGTAGGCCTCGTAGACCTGGCCCTGGTTGGCGGCACCGTCGCCGAAATAGGTGAAGGTGACATTGTCGTTGCCGAGATAGCGGTCGGCGAAGGCCAGACCCGCGCCGAGCGGCACCTGGGCGCCCACGATGCCGTGGCCGCCGTAGAAATGCTTCTCTTTCGAGAACATGTGCATCGAGCCGCCCTTGCCCTTCGAATAGCCGCCCTCGCGGCCCGTGAGCTCGGCCATCACGCCCTTGGCATCCATGCCGCAGGCCAGCATGTGGCCGTGGTCGCGGTAGGAGGTGATGCGCTTGTCCCCCTCCTTGGCGGCGGCTTCGAGGCCGACCACCACGGCTTCCTGGCCGATGTAGAGATGGCAGAAGCCGCCGATCAGGCCCATGCCGTAGAGTTGGCCCGCCTTCTCTTCGAAGCGGCGGATCAGGAGCATCTCGCGGTAGTAACGGACAAGCTCCTCCTTCGATGCGTTGGATTGCTCGGGCGATTTTCTGGTGGCCATGGCGGCGCCTCCCGTCGAGACAAGTAGTTCAAGGCTAAACTACCTTTAGCGCATCCCAGGAGCGGGGGCGAGAGCGAATCTGCGGCCCGGCGGGGGCGCGCTCTTCAGGCCCCTCCGGGGCCATCATCGCGCGCCGCTGCCGCGGACAGGACGGCAAGGCCCGCGCCCCGGGGCGAGGCTGCGGGAAGACAAACGACAGGAAAGGGCAGGCGGTTTCCGCGCCTGTCAGCGGATGACGATCTCGTCGGCGCGGACATAGCCCAGCACCGAACGGGCCTGCTCGTCCAGAAGGTCGAGGTCGAGATAGCTGTCCGACAGGCGGAGCGTCTTGTTCTCCATGTCGGCCAGTTCGGCGGCGATCCGGTCGCGCTCGTTGCGCAGTGCTTCGGCCTCGGCCTGGATCTGGACCTGCCGGAAGACCCCATAGTCGCCCTGCACCGCGGCGAAGGTGAAATAGACGGAGAGCGAGAAGGCCAGCGCGAAATAGAGGCTGGCGCCGATCGCGGGTCGGGAGGTCGGGATGTTCATGCTCTGCCTCTGGTCACGCCCCTCGTTCGGCGGGGGCGATGGCGCGCATCATGCCAGAGCGGCCCGCAGTTGGGAAACGGAAAACGCACGGTAGCTGCGGGGGCAGGAGGGCGATCCGGCAGGGGTCTCGTTGGTCCGCGCCGGAGCGAAACGTGCGGAGGGAGACCCTTCCCGAGGAAGGGCGGGGGAGGCCCTCCCCCGAGGGGAAGGGCCCGCAGGCCTCAGGCGCGGCCCTTGTAGATGTCGACGAGCTTGCCGAGCATCGCGAGCGCGTCCTCGCGGCTCCGCTGGAAGCTGTTGCGGCCGATGATCGAGCCGTTGCCGCCGCCGTCGCGGATCGCGCGGGCGTCGTCATAGACCGAATCCTCGCCCTTCTTGGCGCCGCCCGAGAAGACCACGATGCGGCGGCCGGCGAAGGCCGAGTCCATGCAGTGCTTCACGCGCGCGGCCTGGGTCGAGACGTCGATCTGCTGCGCCTCGTAGACCTTCTTGGCCTCGCCCAGCATCAGATGATCGGTCGAGAGCTTGATCTTGATGATATGGGCGCCGATCAGGGCCGCGATCTGCGCCGCATAGGCCGCCACGTCGATCGCCGTCTCGCCGTCCTTGCTGATCGCCTCGCCGCGCGGATAGGACCAGATCACGGTGGCGATCCCCTTGGCCGCGGCTTCCTTGCGCATGGCCACGATCTCTTCGTACATGTCGAGCTGCGCATCCGAGCCCGGGTAGATCGTGAAGCCGATGGCCGCGCAGCCGAGCCGCAGCGCATCATCGACCGACGCGGTCACCGCCTGGTTCTTGCCGGCCGTGTCGCTCATCAGCGAGTTGGCCGAGTTCACCTTGAGAATGGTCGGGATCTGGCCCGCGAACGTGTCGGCGCCGGCTTCCAGCATGCCGAGCGGCGCCGCATAGGCGCTGAGGCCCGCATCGATGGCGAGCTGGTAGTGATAGTGGGGATCGTAGCCCGCCGGGTTCGGCGCGAAGGTCCGGGCGGGGCCGTGCTCGAAGCCCTGGTCGACCGGCAGGATGATCATCTTGCCCGTGCCGCCCAGTTTCCCCTCCATCAGCATCCGGCACAGGTTGGCCTTCACGCCGGGCGTTTCGCCCTCATAGTTGGCGAGGATCTTCTGAACTGCTCTGCTAGCGCGCATTCCGCGGGTCCTTTCGATTGCGTCCCACGGGACTTAGACCGGCGAAATGCGCATATCAATGTTGTTCGCGCTAACGTGGCGCTGCGGCGCGGAAATTCGCCTCAGACAGTGAGCGCGGCCACCCCGGGCAGCTCCTTGCCCTCCATCCATTCGAGGAAGGCACCGCCCGCCGTCGAGATGTAGGAGAAGCCCTCGGCCGCGCCCGCCTTGTTGAGGGCGGCCACCGTGTCGCCGCCGCCCGCCACCGAAATGAGCTGGCCCGCCTTGGTGAGCTGCGCCACCTGAAGCGCCGCGGCATTGGTCGCCGCATCGAAGGGCTCGATCTCGAAGGCGCCGAGCGGGCCGTTCCAGATCAGCGTCCTGGCCGAGGCGAACACTTCGGAGAGGGCCGCCACGGTCTTCGGGCCCGCATCGAGGATCATCGCGTCGGCGGGGCAGGCCGCCGTCTCGACCGTCTCGTTCGCGGCGCCCGCCTTGAACTCGCGCGCCACCACCACATCGAGCGGCAGATGGATCGTGCAGCCCGCGGCCTTCGCCTTGGACAGGATCTCGCGCGCGGTATCGGCCATGTCGCGCTCGGCCAGCGACTTGCCGACCTCGATCCCCTGCGCCACGAGGAAGGTGTTGGCCATGCCGCCGCCGATCACCAGATGATCGACCCGGCCCACGAGATTGCCGAGGAGGTCGAGCTTGGTCGAGACCTTGGCACCGCCCACCACCGCCACCACCGGACGCTCGGGATGGCCGAGAGCGGCCTCGAGCGCCTTCAGCTCGGCCTCCATCAGCCGGCCGGCGGCCGAGGGCAGGAGACGGGCCAGGCCTTCGGTCGAGGAATGGGCGCGGTGCGCGGCCGAGAAGGCGTCGTTGACATAGACCTGCCCCAGCTTCGCCATGGCGGCGGCGAGCTCGGGATCGTTCTTCTCCTCGCCGGCATGGAAGCGGGTGTTCTCGAGGAGGAGCACCTCGCCCTCGAGCATGGCGGCCACGGCCTGCTCGGCCTCGGAGCCCACGCAATCGGCGGCGAAGCTCACCTTGGTGCCGGGCAGCGCCTTCTGCAGCGCGGGCAGCACGAGGCGGAGGCTCATCTCCTCCACCACCTTGCCCTTCGGACGGCCGAAATGGGCGAGCAGGACGGGCTTGCCGCCCTTCTTCAGGATATCCTCGACGGTGGGGACGATCTTCTCGATCCGGGTGGCGTCGGTGACCTCGCCATTCTCCATCGGCACGTTCACATCCACGCGCACCAGCACGACCTTGCCGGCAAGATCCATGTCGTCGAGTGTCTTCCAGCCCATTCCGGTTCCTCCTGAAGCGACGTTTCCCGCTTCCAAGCCGATCGCCGTGCGCCCGTCAACCGGCGTTCGGCCGCAGGGGGACGAATTCAGACCTTTTCCTGACCGCGCGCGGCCACTAGGTTGGCCCCGATTGCAAGAGGAGGGCCCCATGGCCGAGATCAAGGATCCCGAAAACACCATCATCATGACGCTGAAGGACGGCGAGGTGGTGATCGAGCTTCTGTCGGACGTCGCCCCGAAGCACAGCGAACGGATGAAGGCCCTGGCCCGTGCCAAGGCCTATGACAACGTGGTCTTCCACCGCGTGATCGAAGGCTTCATGGCCCAGACCGGCGATGTCGCGAACGGGAACACGGAAGAGGGCTTCAACATCCGCCGCGCCGGGACGGGCGGGTCGGACATGCCGGACCTGCCGGCGGAATTCTCGAAGCTGCCGCACGCGCGCGGCACGCTCGGTGCGGCCCGGTCGCAGAATCCGAACTCGGCCAATTCGCAGTTCTTCATCAACTTCCGCGACAACGACTTCCTGAACGGCCAATATACCGTTTACGGGCGCGTGATCTCGGGGATGGAGCATGTGGACAAGATCGCCCGCGGCGAGCCCCCGGCGAACCCTGACAAGATGCTGACCGTGCGGGTGGCGGCCGATGTCGTCTGAGAAGTTCCTGTTCGCAGGGCTGATGTCGCTGGGCCTCGCGGTGCTGGGCGGCTACGGCCTGTCGCAGTCGGCGGTCTTCGCGCAGGCGGCCGAGGACGGGCCGGGGCCGAACCTCGTGATCGAGGTGACGGGAGAGGCCGAGGGCGAGGTGGTGATCGACCTCCTGCCCGATGTGGCGCCTGCCCATGTGGAGCGCATGGTCACGCTGGCCCGTGAAGGCGCCTATGACGGCGTGGTCTTCCACCGCGTGATCGAGGGCTTCATGGCCCAGACCGGCGATGTGGAATTCGGCAAGGGAGACAGTCTCGGCCGCGCCGGCACCGGCGGGTCGAGCTATCCCGACCTTCCCGCCGAATTCTCGGACGTGCCCTTCACGCGCGGCGTGGTGGGCATGGCGCGCTCGAACGATAAGAACTCGGCCAATTCGCAGTTCTTCATCATGTTCGCGCCGGGCGAGTTCCTGAACGGCGAGTATACGGTGGTGGGCCGCGTGGTGCAGGGCATGGAGGTGGTGGACAGGATCGCCCGTGGCGAGCCTCCGCGGACGCCGGACGCGATGGCGAAAGTCACCGTGGCCGAGTGAGGCCGCGGTCGGACGGGGGGCTGTCTGCCCCCCGCACCCCCCGAGGATATTTGGGCAGAGTGAAAGGGCGCCGGAAGGCGTCCTTTTTGCGTCCGGCCCGGCTGGACGGGGGCTGCGGGGCAGAGGGATCGCCGGGGTCGGGGGCGGCCGGGGCGCGGCGATCGGGCCTGGCGGGGAATGAGGGGGCAGGACCGTGGCCGCCCCTTGGTCCGGGGCGGCGTCCGGCCGTGCGCCGTCAGGACAGGCGGACGAGCTTGTGCTTCTTCTTGCCGATCGAGACCTTCAGCTCCTCGCCCACGGTCGCGACCGTGACCGGGGCGTTCGCATCCCCCACCGGCTCGTTGTTGAAGCGCAGCCCGTTCTCGGCCACGAGGCGCTTGGCCTCCTTGCCCGAGGCGACGAGGCCCGCGGCCACCAGGAAATGCGCGACCGACAGCCCGTCGGCCAGCGTCGCCGCGGGAAGCTCCACCACTTCGAGGGCGCCGCCCACGCCGCCCTCCTCGAAGACCGCGCGGGCGGTGGCCTCGGCCGCTTGGGCGGCCTCCCGGCCGTGGAGGAGCGTCGTCACCTCGTTGGCGAGCAGGATCTTGGCCGCGTTGATCTCCGAGCCCTGCAGCGCGCCCAGCCGGTCGCACTCCTCGACGGGCAGGTCGGTGTAGAGCTTGAGGAACCGCCCCACATCCGCATCGGTCGTGTTGCGCCAGAACTGCCAGAAGTCGTAGGGCGCCAGCATCTCGCCGTTGAGCCAGACCGCGCCGCCCGCGGACTTGCCCATCTTGCGCCCGTCCGAGGTCGTGAGCAGCGGCGAGGTCAGGCCGAAGATCTCTCCCTCCAGCACGCGGCGTGTCAGGTCGATCCCGTTGACGATGTTGCCCCACTGGTCCGAGCCGCCCATCTGCAGCCGGCAGCCGTAGCGGCGGAACAGCTCGAGGAAGTCGTAGGCCTGCAGGATCATGTAGTTGAACTCGAGGAACGACAGCGACTGTTCGCGGTCGAGCCGGCTCTTCACGCTTTCGAACGAGAGCATCCGGTTGACCGAGAAATGCCGCCCGATATCGCGCAGGAAATCGAGGTAGTTCAGGTGATCGAGCCATTCGGCATTGTTGAGCATCAGCGCGTCGGTCGCGCCCTCGCCGTAGGAGAGGTAGCGCGCAAAGACCTTGCGCATGCCTTCGATATTCTCGTCGATCTTGTCGGGCGTGAGCAGCGGACGCTCCTCGGAGCGGAAGGAGGGGTCGCCCACCTTCGTCGTGCCGCCGCCCATCAGGGTGATCGGCTTGTGCCCGGGCTTCTGCAGCCAGCGCAGCATCATGATGTTGAGGAGATGGCCCACATGCAGCGAGGCCGCCGTCGCATCATAGCCGATATAGGCGGGAACCACCCCCTTCGACAGGGCCTCGTCCAGTGCCTGCAGGTCGGTGCAGTCGGCGAGGTAGCCGCGCTCCTGCATCACGCGCAGGAAATCGGATTTGGGATGGTAGGTCATCGGTCCCTCGTGCCTTGGCCGGTCGTCGCGGCTATGATGGCGGGATATATCCGGGGCGGTCGTGGAGGGAAAGCCATGTTGAAGGGCGGAGCGGTCTGGGCGCTGGGGACGATGTCGGGCACCTCGCTCGACGGGGTCGATGCGGCGATGGTGCTGACCGACGGCGAGCGGATCCTCGAGTTCGGCGAGACGCGGTATCGCGCCTATTCCCCTGCCGAGCGCGCGGTGCTGCGGGCAGCCCTCGGGCGCTGGCCCGGCGAGGCGGCGGTGGCCGGGGCCGCAGAGGTGGTGGAGGCGGCCCATGCCGAGCTTCTGGCGGCCTTCCGCGGCGCCGAGATCGTGGGCTTTCACGGCCAGACGCTCGCACATGAGCCGGGCGGGCGGGGCACGCATCAGGCGGGCTCGGGCGAGCGGCTCGCGCGGGCGCTGGGGCTGCCGGTGGCGTGGGACTTCCGCTCGGCGGATGTGGCGGCGGGCGGGCAGGGCGCGCCGCTTGCGCCCTTCTACCATTTCGCCTGCGCGCGGCGGGCGGGCGCCGACCGGCCGGTGGCCTTCCTCAATCTCGGCGGCGTGGGCAACCTGACCTGGGTCGATCCGCGCCAGACCGCGCCCGAGGCGCCCGGCGCCTGCCTTGCCTTCGATACCGGTCCCGCCAATGCGCCGATCGACGATCTGATGCAGGCCCGCCTCGGGCAGAGCCACGACGAGGGCGGGCGGCTCGCGGCCGAGGGAGAGGTGGCCGAAACGGTGCTCGCGCGTTTTCTCGATCACGCCTTCTTCGCCCGGATGCCGCCGAAATCGCTCGACCGCGACGCGTTCGCGGATCTGCTGACGGCTGTCGCGGGTCTGTCCGATGCGGATGCTGCGGCGACCCTGACCGCGGCGGCGGCGGCGGCGGTGGCGCGCGGGGCCGCGCATTTCCCAACCCCGGTGCGCCAGCTTCTCGTGACCGGGGGCGGGCGGCACAATCCCGTGCTGATGGCCATGCTCGAGGCGCGCACCGGGATCGAGGCGGTGCCGGTCGAGCAGGTGGGCCTCGACGGCGACATGCTGGAGGCGCAGGCCTTCGCCTATCTCGCGGTGCGGGTGGCGCGGGGGCTGCCCACGTCGGGCCCCTCCACCACCGGCGTGCCCGCCTGCCTCGGCGGCGGCCGCGTGAGCCGGCCCGAGGCCCTGGCGCTCCAGCCCTGAAGGCCCCTGCCTCGGGGTCAAGGGGACCGGAGCGGGACGGGCGCAGGGCTGCGGCTCAGGCGCGGGGGATGTCGAACCCGTCCGGCGCGAGCTCGAAACCCTCGAAGCGGAAGCCGGGGCTGACGGTGCAGCCCACGAGGCTCCAGTCCCCGGTCGAGCGCGCGGCCTGCCAATGGTGGGGCGGCACGATCCCCTGCGGGCTCTCGCCCGCCAGCACGTCCGGCCCGAGCCGGATCTCGCGGGCCGGTCCCGCGGCTTCGGCGGCGACAGAGAGAAGCAGCGGCGCGCCGGCATGGAAGTGCCAGATCTCGGTCGCATCGATCCGGTGCCAGTGCGACCGCTCGCCGGCCTTCAGCAGGAAGAGGATCGCCGTCCCGGGCGGGCGCCCCTCGGCCGGGGCGCGCCAGGTCTCGCGATACCAGCCGCCCTCCGGATGGGGGGCGAGCCCGAGGCGGGCGACGATCCGGTCTGCATCCATGCTCTCTCTCCGGTGGGCGGTTGCGCCGCCAGTCTGGCGCAGGGGCCGCGGTCTGCAAGCCCCCTCTGGCGCGCCGGATTGCGCGCCTCGGTTGATGGGCCCTGAAGGAGGAGGTTGTATTATCCCGCACCCCCCTCGCCAGACCGGCCTAACCCGTTATCAGCTATGGGTCTTCGGCCTAACTGGATCCGGCCGGGGACCCATCCGACACAGGGGAGACGAGACTTGGACAAGGCAATCGCCACCGCCGACCGCGCCTACGAGGCGCCGGTCCTGCGCGTTCACGGCACACTCGAGGAGATGACCCATGGCCGCGGCCATGGTGGCTTCGGCGGGGGCTGGGGCTGGGGCTGGGGCGGAGGCCGTCCGCACCGCCCGCACGATCCCTGCGACTATACCTTCTCCTGATCGCCGGGGCGGCAGGCAAAAGGCCCGGACGCGCGTGCGTCCGGGCCTTCGCATGTCCGTGGCGCGGGCCTCAGACCTTCAGGATCGAGCGGCCGGCATATTCCGCCACTTCGCCCAGCATCTCCTCGATGCGGATCAGCTGGTTGTATTTCGCCAGACGGTCCGAGCGCGACAGCGAGCCGGTCTTGATCTGGCCGCAGTTGGTGGCGACCGCGAGATCGGCGATGGTCGCATCCTCGGTCTCGCCCGAGCGGTGCGACATCACGTTGGTGTAGCGCGCGCGGTGGGCCATATCGACGGCCATCAGCGTCTCGGTCAGCGAGCCGATCTGGTTCACCTTGACCAGCATCGAGTTCGCGACGCCCGCCTTGATGCCCTGTTCGAGACGCTTGGGGTTGGTCACGAAGAGGTCGTCGCCCACCAGCTGCACCTTGGCGCCGAGCTTGTCGGTCAGGAGCTTCCAGCCCTCCCAGTCGTCCTCGGCGCAGCCGTCCTCGATCGAGATGATCGGATAGTCGGCGCAGAGCGCGGCGAGATAATCCACATTCTCGGCCGAGGTCAGCGATTTGCCCTCGCCCTTCATCTCGTATTTGCCGCCCTTGAAATATTCGGTCGAGGCGCAGTCGAGCGCGAGGTAGATGTCCTCGCCCGGCTTGTAGCCCGCCTTCTCGATCGAGCGCAGGATGTAGTCCAGCGCCTCGCGGGTGGACGAGATGTTCGGCGCAAAGCCGCCCTCGTCGCCGATGCCGGTGTTGAAGCCGCCCGCGGCGAGCTCCTTCTTCAGCGTGTGGAACACTTCCGAGCCCATGCGGATCGCCTCGCGCACGTTCTGCGCGGCCACCGGCATGATCATGAATTCCTGGATGTCGATCGGGTTGTCCGCATGTTCGCCGCCGTTGATGATGTTCATCATCGGCACCGGCAGGACGCGCGCGGAGGAGCCGCCCACATAGCGGAAGAGGGGCTGGTTGGTGAATTCGGCCGCGGCCTTGGCAACCGCCAGCGAGACGCCGAGGATCGCGTTCGCGCCGAGGCGGCCCTTGTTCGGCGTGCCGTCCATCTCGATCATGGTGCGGTCGATGCCGACCTGCTCGGTCGCATCGAAGCCCACCAGCATCTCGGCGATCTCGCCGTTGACAGCCGCAACCGCCTCGAGCACGCCCTTGCCCATGTAGCGCGACTTGTCGCCGTCGCGCTTCTCGACGGCCTCGTGCGCGCCGGTCGAGGCGCCCGAGGGCACGGCGGCGCGGCCGAAGGCGCCGCTTTCCAGCGTGACGTCCACCTCGACGGTGGGGTTGCCGCGGCTGTCGAGGATCTCGCGGGCGTGGATGTCGATGATCGTGCTCATGGGTGGTCCCTGGTTGCCGAGGTTTGCGCGCTTCTTACTCTGCGGCCGCCCGCATGGAAAGACGGCGAAGCCGCTGCTCGCGCATGAAGCTGTAGAGGCCCGAGCCGATGATGAGCGCGGCCCCGGCCAGCATCCAGCCGTCCGGCCGTTCGTGGAAGACGAGGAAACCGATCAGCATGGCAAAGACGAGCCGCGAGTAGCGGAAGGGCACGATGGCCGAGACATCGCCCACCCGGGTGGCGAGGATCAGCGTCCAGTAGCCCACGAAGCTGAAGCTGACCGCGCCCAGCAGAAGGGCCGCCTGTCCGGGCGTGGGCCAGGTGGCGCCGCCTCCCACGGCCAGCATCATGGCGCCCAGAAGTGCCACGGTGAGAAAGGCCCAGGCGCCCACCTGCATGGTCGAGGTCGAGGGCGCCACGCGCCGCGTCGCGAGGTCGCGGACGGCAAGGCCCGCCACCCCCAGCACCGCCCAGAGCGAGGCCGTGTCGAACCCGTCGAGCCCCGGTCGGATCACGACGATCACGCCCACGAAGCCCACGGCGATGGCGCTCCAGCGCCGCCAGCCCACGCGCTCGCCGAGAAAGAGCGCGGCGCCGAAGGTCACGACGAGCGGCGCGGCCTGCAGGATCGCCGAGACGGAGGAGAGCTGCCCGAGCGTGAGCGCGGTCACGAAGCCCGCGGTGCCCACCATCTCGCCGCCGTTCCGCCAGAGGATCGGCCCCGCCAGCGCCTCGCGCGAGAGCACGGCCTTGCCCTCGCGGCGGGCGAGCGCCCAGAAGAGCGGCGCGGCGAAGAGGCCAAGGAACATGAGGATCTGCCCCGTCGGCATGTTCGCCGCGGCGAGCTTCACGAACATGTCCTCCATGGCGAAGCCGGCCATCGAGACGACCATCATCACGATGCCGCGCAAGTTTTCCATGTCTGTCCCAATCTTGGGGAGCCTGTCGCCGGGTAGCGAGCGAAGGGCTGCCGTGATGTCGGGCGTCAGCCCTTCCGGACGGGCCGGCCGAACAGTTCGAAGCGGTGGCCCCCCAGCCGGTAGCCCAGCCGCGCCGCGATCTTTTCCTGCAGCGCCTCGATCTCGGGATCGACGAACTCGATCACCTCGCCCGTGGTCACATCGATCAGATGGTCGTGGTGGTCGCGCTCGGCATCCTCGTAGCGCGCGCGCCCGTCGCCGAACTCGAGCCGCTCGAGGATGCCCGCCTCCTCGAACAGCTTGACCGTGCGGTAGACCGTGGCGATCGAGATGCGCGGATCGACGGCCGAGGCGCGGGCGTGCAGCTCCTCGACATCGGGATGGTCGGCGGATTCGCCGATCACGCGCGCGATGGTGCGGCGCTGTTCGGTCATGCGCAGGCCCTTGGCCTCGCAGCGGGAAATGATCGAGTCCTGCATGTGGATCTCCGGTATCGCGGGCCGGTTTCGAGGCAGGTCTAAGCGATAGCCGCCGCCTGGGCCAGACCTTTCCGACGGCCCGCCGGCCGGGGAATCGCCCTGCCGCCGGACCGCCCCCGGGACCGGCCCGCGTTGCACGGATGCCACCCGAAAGATTCGCCTTTTCCGCGACTTGCAGCGCCGCGACTCGGGGCAGGCCGCTTCGTCCCCAATCCGGGCCATCCGCGCAAGCACCCGTCCCGGCGAGGCTTTGGCCGCTTGTCCGCCAGACCGCCCGCACTTGTCCACACAGATACCCACAGCCTTTCGGATGATACCACCCATGGAGCCGAATGGCCCGTCAAGCACATTATCTTGGGGGCAGGCGGAAGAATCGCGTTGCCACCCTGTAGGGTTTGAGACAATTTGAGGGAGTAGCGCGGCCGGCCACTCCTCATGGCGGCGGGCGCGGATGAACCACCGACAGATGCCCGTTCGACGGGCCGATCCAGCTCGCCTGCGCGGGCCGGTCCGGCTTTGCGCGACCGGCGCACGAGATCAACCAGGGGCTCGCGGCCCCCGAGGCACAACGGAGAGGCGAGATGAAGATCGAGCGGAAGTTCACCACGGCGGAGGGCGGCGCCTATGGCGGCGTCGGCTTCACCACGACGGTGTCCGAGATCCGGAACCCCGACGGCACCGTGGTCTTCCGCAACGAGAGCGTCGAGGTGCCCGAAGGCTGGAGCCAGGTCGCCTCGGACGTGCTCGCCCAGAAATATTTCCGCAAGGCGGGCGTGCCCGCCCGCCTCAAGCGCGTGAAGGAGAAGGGGGTCCCGGACTTCCTGTGGCGCTCGGTGGCCGACGAGGCGGCGCTGGCGCAGCTTCCCGAAGAGGAGCGGTTCGCGGGCGAGACCTCGGCGCGGCAGGTGTTCGACCGTCTGGCCGGCGCCTGGGCCTACTGGGGCTGGAAGGGCGGCTATTTCTCGACCGAGGCCGATGCGCGCGCCTATTACGACGAGATGCGGCACATGCTGGCCCGGCAGATGGCCGCGCCGAACTCGCCGCAATGGTTCAACACCGGCCTTCACTGGGCCTATGGCATTGACGGCCCGTCGCAGGGCCACTTCTATGTCGATCACGCGACCGGCAAGCTGCAGAAGTCCGACAGCGCCTACGAACATCCCCAGCCGCACGCCTGCTTCATCCAGTCGGTGCAGGACGACCTCGTGAACGAGGGCGGGATCATGGATCTCTGGGTGCGCGAGGCGCGGCTGTTCAAATACGGCTCGGGCACCGGCACCAACTTCTCGAGTCTGCGCGGCGAGGGCGAGAAACTCTCGGGCGGCGGCAAATCCTCGGGCCTCATGGGGTTCCTGAAGATCGGCGACCGGGCGGCGGGTGCCATCAAGTCGGGCGGCACCACGCGCCGCGCGGCCAAGATGGTGATCTGCGACATGGATCACCCCGACATCGAGCAGTTCATCAACTGGAAAGTCATCGAGGAACAGAAGGTCGCCTCTCTGGTCGCCGGTTCGAAGCAGCATGAAGCGAAGCTGAACGACATCTTCGCCGCCATCCGCAGCTTCGACGGATCGATCGAGGGAGCGACCGACCCGGCCGGAAACGCAGGCCTCAAGACCGCGATCCGCGCCGCCAAAAAGGCCATGATCCCCGAGACCTACATCAACCGCGTGCTGCAGTATGCGCGGCAGGGCTTCTCCTCGATCGAATTCCCGACCTACGACACCGACTGGGATTCCGAGGCCTATACGACCGTGTCGGGCCAGAATTCGAACAACTCGGTCCGCGTGACCGATGCCTTCCTGCAGGCGGTGAAGGACGATGCCGACTGGGCGCTCGTCCGGCGCACCGACGGCAAGGTCGCCAAGACGATCAAGGCGCGCGAGCTCTGGGATCAGGTGGGCCATGCCGCCTGGGCCTGCGCCGACCCGGGCATCCAGTTCCACGACACGGTGAACGCCTGGCACACCTGCCCCGAGGACGGGCAGATCCGCGGTTCGAACCCGTGCTCGGAATACATGTTCCTCGATGACACGGCCTGCAACCTGGCCTCGATGAACCTGCTCACCTTCTTCGAGGCGGGCCGCTTCGATGCCGAGGGCTATGTCCATGCCACGCGGCTCTGGACGGTCACGCTCGAGATCTCGGTGATGATGGCGCAGTTCCCCTCGAAGGAAATCGCGCAGCTTTCCTACGATTTCCGCACGCTGGGCCTGGGTTACGCCAACATCGGCGGGCTGCTGATGAACATGGGGCTGGGCTACGATTCCTGCGAGGGCCGGGCGCTCTGCGGCGCGCTCTCGGCCATCATGACCGGCGTGGCCTATGCCACCTCGGCCGAGATGGCGGGCGAACTCGGCGCCTTCTCGGGATACAAGCGCAACGCCGCCCACATGCTGCGCGTCATCCGCAACCACCGCACCGCCGCCCACGGCCACACGACCGGCTACGAGGGCGTCAACGTGAGCCCGGTCGCGCTCGATCAGGTGAACTGCCCCGATCCGCGGCTGGTGGCGCTCGCCAAATCCTCGTGGGACGAGGCGCTGCGGCTCGGCGAGGCGCATGGCTACCGCAACGCGCAGGTGACGGTGATCGCGCCCACGGGCACCATCGGCCTCGTGATGGACTGCGACACCACCGGCATCGAGCCCGACTTCGCACTGGTGAAGTTCAAGAAGCTCGCGGGCGGCGGCTACTTCAAGATCATCAACCGCTCGGTGCCCGCAGCGCTCGAGTCGCTGGGCTATGCCTCGTCGCAGATCTCGCAGATCGTGGCCTATGCGGTGGGCCACGGCACGCTCGCCAACTGCCCGACGATCAGCCATTCGGCGCTGGTGGGCCATGGGTTCGGCGCCCGCGAGATCGAGAAGATCGAGGCGGCGCTGCCCTCGGCCTTCGACATCCGCTTCGTCTTCAACCAGTGGACGCTGGGCGAGGACTTCTGCAAGGGCGCGCTCGGCATCCCGGCCGACAAGCTCGCCGACCCGACCTTCGACCTGCTGCGCCATCTGGGCTTCACGCGGGCGCAGATCGAGGCCGCCAACGACCATGTCTGCGGGACCATGACGCTGGAGGGCGCGCCGCATCTGAAGGACGAGCATCTGCCGGTCTTCGACTGCGCCAACCCCTGCGGCAAGAAAGGCAAGCGCTATCTCTCGGTCGAGAGCCACATCCACATGATGGCGGCGGCCCAGAGCTTCATCTCGGGCGCGATCTCGAAGACGATCAACATGCCGAACTCGGCCACCATCGCCGAGACGCTGGCGGCCTACGAGCTGTCGCACTCGCTGGGCATCAAGGCCAACGCGCTCTATCGCGACGGCTCGAAACTGTCTCAGCCGCTCGCATCCGCGCTGGTCGAGGACGATGAGGAGGCCGAGGAGATCCTCGCCACCGGCACGCCTCAGGAGAAGGCCATCGTGCTGGCCGAGAAGATCGTCGAGAAGGTGATCGTCAAGGAGATCGTGCGCAGCCACCGCGAGAAGCTGCCCGAGCGCCGCAAGGGATATACGCAGAAGGCGATCGTCGGCGGCCACAAGGTCTATCTGCGGACCGGCGAATACAAGGACGGCAGCCTCGGCGAGATCTTCATCGACATGCACAAGGAAGGTGCGGGCTTCCGGGCGATGATGAACAACTTCGCCATCGCCGTCTCGGTGGGCCTGCAATATGGCGTGCCGCTCGAGGAGTTCGTCGACGCCTTCACCTTCACCAAGTTCGAGCCCGCGGGCATGGTGCAGGGCAACGACTCGATCAAGAACGCGACCTCGATCCTCGACTACATCTTCCGCGAGCTGGCGGTATCCTACCTCGACCGGACCGACCTTGCCCATGTGAAGCCGGAAGGCGCGAGCTTCGACGATCTGGGCGGCGGCACCGACGAGGGCCGGAAGTCGAACGTGACGGAAGTGTCGGAGGCGGCCGCCTCGCGCAGCCTCGAGGTGCTCAAGCAGATCAGCTCGACGGGCTATCTGCGCAAGCGCCTGCCGCAGGAACTGACGGTGCTGCAGGGCGGGATGGCCGTGGGCTTCGACACGGTCCCCGTGATGGGCACCATCGGCGAAAGCCGGAGCGTGACCGCGATTGCCTCCGGCACGGTGACGATGGACGCGCGCGCCAAGGCCAAGATGCAGGGCTACGAGGGCGATCCCTGCGGCGAATGCGGCAACTACACGCTGGTCCGCAACGGCACCTGCATGAAGTGCAACACCTGCGGCGGCACGAGCGGCTGCAGCTGAGGAACCTGAGGCGGTTGTCCAGGTCAGGATCAAACGCCCTCTTCCGGTGATTTCGGCCACCCCTTGTCGCGGGTATGGCACTTTCTGCCGGTAACGCACTGAATTTCTTAGGCCGGGCGTCAGTTCTTGTCGCCCGGCCAGGATGCCCTCACTTCGGTCGGTTCTGTTGGTCTTGGGAATGGCTTCGGTGCGACACGAGCGTGGGCTTCACGAGGTTCCCTCTTGGATCAGGCAGATCATTTTCCGGTTTCCGGGACAATCCGGCTCGGTGTTCTGCAGCATCCGCCGCGCTGGTGCGAGTGGCGACGGGCCCGAACTCAGACGACGCTGCTCCGATAGCGGATACGAGACCTTCGCCGCCTTGGTGGCCCGTTGCGGTGAGAGCCAAGCTTCCTGTTCCGAGGCTCAATCCTTGGAGGCGGTCGATCGGGTCTGCGCTTGTCTTGCGTCATTCAGATCGGCCAACGGATCTGATCCTCGCAGATCGCGAGGGAGATTCGCAATCGATGTGCGGGCGCCAGAGGAACGACAGGTGGAAGTGACGACGCGCGTGGCCCAGGCTGCCGCCGCCGACCGGGAACGAAAATCGAAGGACGAAAGATCGATGGAGCTTTCCCGCAAGGCCCTCGTCGCCGTCTCCTGTCTCTAGGCAGCCGTGCTTCTCGCAGCTTGCGGCCACAGCCCGCAGGAATGCATGGAGCGAGTGATGTACTTCGAGTCGAACCGCTCCAGCCGCGACGGCATGATCGCGGTCGGAACGGTGGTGATGAACCGCGTCGAGTCCCCGCAATTCCCCGACACCGTTTGCGGAGTTGTTGGACAGCGCGGCCAATTCGCCCCGGGCGTCATGAAGCGGCGGATGAACCCGAAGTCGATGCCGCTCGTCCGCGAAACGGCGATCTCCGTCCTGCAGGGCGAGCGCCATCCTCTGGTCGGCAAGGCGACCTTCTTTCACACGGCCGGACATCGCTTCCCGTACGACAACATGCACTATGTCCTCGTGACTGGCGGCAATGCCTTCTACGAGAAGCGGCCAAACTATCTCGTGACACAGCCTTTGCCGCCGGAGCCGGTCGAGGGTCTGACGGGCTGGCACGGCGGCTAGTAACGGCGCCTCGTCACGCTCCCCTCGCCGTCCTTCTTCCGACGTACGCGCTTATAGCGAGATGAACTCCTGTGGCCATCTGGCGCGACTGGCAGAAGGGCGCAGAAAGCCACCGGGGCCGCTCCACACCGTTCAATAGGGCGGACAATCGGGGTCGGCCCAACCGAAGTTTGATCGTAGGAGCCCGCTTCTCAGAAGCGGCCGTTCGAACAGACCGCAGCGATGGGACCGAGCAGCCCATTGCTGGCCCTCGTGCGCCGCGCGGCGTGAGGCCAAGCGCCGACGCGGCGGGCAGAAAGCAGCTGACACTCCTCAAGGCCAGCACGCCAATTATTAGAACAGGAGGGCGGAAAGCCGACGGACGGCAGCTCGATGTAACGTTTGCAGCGACTGGGCGCAGCCGCCGTTCTTGCACCGTGTCACGACCTAACGTCTTCAAAGGCGAAGTCCTAGCCCGCTTCGGCAACATCGACTTCAGCACAACCAGCCGTGCCTAGGGATCGACACTGCTTGGAATGTAACGTTAACATGGCGTGAGCCTTGTAGCAGGCGGGACTTTTAGGCAAGGGCACCAGAAAGCAAGTCTCTTAGAGACTTGAGCTTCACGAGGAGTTCGTCAAAAGTGATGATCCATACGCCATGCAGGCTTGAGCGATACAGTTCAAGAGACCTCCTCTTTGGGGCATCAGGCATCACACCGGCCACGATCACCCCTTTAATGCCATGCCCTCGCAAATCATACATTCCATTTTTTGATCTAGTTAAATGGATCTCCTCGCTAAACTTTCCAATTTGATCTAAGTTCTGAATCACAGTTGCGGCAAGCTCCGACGAGGGGCCATACACACCACCTCGATACTCCTTCTTACTTAGAAGTTCGGTTTGGGGCGTCTTGATCTCGACCAAAGCAACGCTGTCGGTCATGCGATTCCTCATGAGAAAATCCGCAATCTTCTCCCCGGAGCCGTCTAGCAGCTTTCCACCCACATGTGCTTGGCCCTGAACCACTACCATGGGCGCCCCGAAGGTCATGTCCAAGATAAAAGGATTTAGGGTGAATTGCTGTTGCCAATGCGACTCGGGCAGGCACTTACTAATGTTTGTATCTATTATTTTGATTAGTTGATCTAGAGATGCCAGCTCTATTTCCTCATGGAGCTTGGCGAGGCCACTCCCTTCCGAGCGCAACGATTTTCTTACCGTCTCTTTGGCTAATCGAATAATTGACGATCTATCCTTGTTCGACAGCTTGACGTCGATCATTGCGGGGCCAATAGCATTTGCGATGTCGTCAGGCTTCCTGTCGAGCGGCGTCAGGGGGAACTTTTTAGGATCAAGGCGGGTGAGAAGATTGGTGTATCCGATCTGCGTTTTTCTGCGCCGTGACTGCTCTTGAGCTGCAGCGTCGGATCTGCCGCCAGCCCTGCGCAGCTCGTCGAATAGTTGGTAGCTGATTTCATAGGTCTTTCCTTCGTCGCTGAGAGATACCTCCTCATAATCTTCCCTATACAAAAGCCTAACGTTATTCACCCCCTCAAGCTTCGATATATTGTCCGTGAAGAACTTCAATCTTCTGTCAAATCCGAGGCCGAAGTTTGGGTCGGTCAGGAGGCCTTTAGGAAGTCCTTCCGCTATGTAGGCTTCGACGTCATCAACTGTATCGAAGGAATAATCCGGCGAAAATTTCTCATCACCGACGACGAGCTCTATACTTTTTATTTGTCCATACTTCGGATCAAGAAACTTGGCGTTATCCGGCATTGTGTAGAGTGGAAAGATCTTTGTAACTCGTCGAGCGATGTCAAGGCGTAGCATTAAGGCGTGACCTAATACAATCTGCCCAGACCGGCGCGCCATCTCAACCCTAGACGCCGAGGGACGCCAATAAGCGTCCACGATATAATTTTCAGGTCGCTCAAGTGAGAATTTTCCGCGATCCTGGTCCCCATACTGAAGTCCGTACTGTGCCATGTACCCCTCGCATCCCGATTTTCAAAGGTTAACCGCAGAGGAACTCCGAAGAAAAGGGGGTATCATTCCAGGACCGGTATCACGCGGAAGGGCTTAATAATACCACACGGACTAACGGCCCGACGACGTCGTCCTGCATGTTGTGCTGTCGCAGCTACGCAGGACAACCTCAGGGACGAGACTAGGCAGCATTGCGTGGGATCCATCGGTGGTTCAGGGCCGGATGCATCGCTTTGTCACGCTCCCTGGTATGGAGGCGTGAAGCCGGCTCTCCTGGCCTGCGGCCCAATGTCGCAAAACGCAGAGCGTGACGTGCGCGCCGCAGTATTTTTCGGCCCATCGCCTGCACGCTGGATCATCACTCTCAGTCGGCCGCCCGGCGAAGCCTTCACCAGTGGCGGTTACTGGATCGCACTGCGGCTATCGTTTGCCCGTGGCAAATGCTCGGTCAATGGTGTAGGATTCTCATGATACTAGTGAAGTTGCTTTGCGCGAGGGAACATGCGGGTCTGTGGTGTTCACATCTCGGGAAGCACGGCCAATCTTGCGGTCGTGTCGCCGGATGACGCGGGCGGGATTGCATATCATCCATGTCACACCCGGAAGATCATACTAGAGGATGAGAAGTCTGGCGATTCACTGAAGGCGTTCCTCCATGCAATTACTGCGTTCGCTCACGAGAACCAAGTCGACAGCTTTTGCATAAAGCAGCGCCCGTCTGGCGGTCACCGAGGCGCTGGCGGGCCTTCCTTCAAAGTTGAAGCTCTGGTGCAATTAGTCCCTGACGTTCCCAGCTACTTTGCGAATCCGGTCGCACTTTCGAAGTTTGCAAAAACTAACGTCGCTGGACTACCAATCGGTCTGCAAGGCTATCTTGTAGACGCATATCGCTGCGGCGCTTTCCAGCTAAAGAAGCTCGGAGTGATCTAATGCCGTACGACATCGCGGCGTTGCCCGCCAACTTGCAACCGACAGCGGCCCGGTTGAGCGACAGCATCACCTTCGTGGAGAGCATCGCAAAGGGAGCAAACGGCTACGTTCTGATCGGCCACCAAGCGCTGTTAGACCGAATGGTCGTAGTTAAATTTTACTATTGGGGCGATGGTGTTCATATCGAGCCAGCAATGCTGGCCCGCTTGGAATCGCGCCATGTCCTTAAAGTCGATCACGCCGAGGCAATAGACAAGAACGATGCCTTTTTTATTACGCGCTACTGTTCTGCCGGCGACTTAGATGACGAATTAGCGAGCCGATCTTTCGGGCCTGTAGAAGCAATAGACGCTCTTCTTCAGATCGGCTCTGGGGTGAGCTATTTGCATGGCGAGGGATACCTTCACCGCGACCTCAAGCCATCCAATTTGTTCGTGACCGACGATGGCACGAGGGTAATCGGCGACTTTGGTTCTGTGGTGCAGATCGGCGACGATGATTTTGCCAACAGCCTCTCCAAGCATTCCATTATCTATCGACCGCCCGAAGACTTCTTGGGTAACCGGTTCTACAGGCAAGGGGATATCTATCAACTTGGAATGATCCTGTATCAGATACTTGGAGGTGGGCTCCCCTATGATCTCGAGAATTGGGTAACACCACAGCAGTCTGCTCATGGAGCGACCTTGGACGAGGTCGACAGAGAGATCTATTTCAATTCGTTGATTGAAGCGCGAGTCTGCAGGGGCAAAGTCCTGCAGTTGGACACTCTGCCGGACTACGTTCCCAATACTTTAAAGCGCGTTATTCGTACGGCATCTCATGTAAATATGGACCGCCGCTATCCGACGACGGCTGACCTCCTCGCGGCCCTAAACAACTTAAGGCGGCGCATTTTTGACTGGCGGATCGACGGCGGCGTTCTGACGCTACGCGACCGCGATCGCAAATACCGGATTTTACCTCGCGGCTGCCAGTTTCACGTTGAAAAGCAGATTGGCGCAGGGTGGCGCCGTCAACACGAACTGACTTTTAATATAAGGGCGGATGCGATCGCCCGTGTGGAAGACACTATTCGTAAGTAGGTGAGGGGTTTGAGTGGCGGCTGCAGTCGTGCTCCCAATGCTGTACTTTTACACGCTGCGTAACTACCTAAAGTCCGGCGATATCAAAGCATCTCAAAAGCTTTCGGCCGAGCAGGGGGCCCGAGCAGAAGGACTAAGAAGGCGGGTTTCGGACGAATTGTTGGACGACTTCACCATGTCTTTCGAAAAGCTCTGGGCTGCGGAAGAGTACATCAAGGACATGCCTACTGAGGACAGAAAAGGTTTGGGCCGAGAGGCTCCAGAATGAAGCGGATAGTGATTCTGGCTTGTTCCAAGGCTAGAAATTTTTCAGCTACGTGTCGCCTTGCCGAATTGACACAAAGGGCGGTTTTTCAGAAGTATTGGCAGACCTCGGAGCGAAATGGAGTGATAGAATAGCTGGGAGTGCACACAATGAACTCGTTTGTACGAGTGCTGGTGATTGAACGGACCCGCGATAGTCTAATCCACTGATGAAGTAAATGGTACCGGCGGAGGCGAATGATGGGCGATGACCAAGATGCACGTACAACTGCGGGCAGCTTCGAGCAGCGGCTAAACCGGCTGGACGAGGCAATCGATCGCTTGCAACCACGAGCAAACCGATGGCAGCAAAATTTTGACTGGGGCGCTAAAAATTTCTTCGTCTTTTCGGCAGTAGCGGGCGCCGTTGGTACGGTCGTTCTAGGTCTTTGGGGCGGCGGAAAGCTATACATACAAACACAAGATCTAATCGACCGCACCGATCGAAGGATATCGGCAATCGTTGGAGCCAGTCAACCAGACACTGCGAGTGTCTTCGGCCTCGTAGGTCCAGAAGATAGAACAATTCGCTATAGCGCCAGTCTTGAGCCCGCGCGTATAGGGAGGCAGACTTATTATCGCTTATTTCTACAGGCACGTCTTCGGGTTTCAATAACCGGTGAGCCGGGAACGATAACAGGTTACTATGTATACCTTGAAGGCAAGATGCTGGATGCAGCGGCGCTCGGATTTGACGGCCAACCGGATGAATTAATTAAGCTGTCCTGGGGTTCACCGTTTGGTGAAAATTATAGTGAGAGCGAAGCTGAAATTATTACGAGTAAATCGAGCGGAACCATAGGGGTCTCTTGGTCAATATCTTTGAAAGACTGCAATCGGGCGCTGGAGGTTCTTGAAAAATTAACATCCTCCGAAGAGGAGGAAATGGGGAAAACATGGATCGTCCCGGTATTTCGTTATATCGAAGATGCGCCGGAATTTCGCGGCTTCAACAACCAGATTGTGCGAGGCGCAGTTTTTGATTGTTATGACGAAGGTGTGGGCCAAGAATTTCAGTCTTCATTTGAGGACTCAAGTGAATTGGAGAGCACAAGCGTAATCGATGACGTCAAAAAGCCGAGTACCAAATAGTTGAATTACCCACCACTGCATTTGATCGTTGACCATGAACATTCCCGAACGAAACGCTGGCGCCGGTGAGGCGATATCCAGCCTTCAGGCTTTGCTATGCCTGTCAAAACGACGTTTTTTTCTCCTGAACTGAAGGCGGCCTTGGGATTGCGACCTGGAGAGTCAGAACCACGGTCCTTCTCCCTTTGAAAGGGCTGCGAGACGCACGAACGGCAGCAATGCGGAAGCTGCGCCGAAGCGCGGAGACTGTCCGTGAACGGCAGGCCTGGGGTCAGCTGCATCTGTCGCGCACGGCGCGTATACCAATTCGGGAGGTCCGCTCCCTGCGCTTCGCCCCCGTTCGCGGTGTGGAACCGAGTGTCCGGTATCGCTGGTTTCTGCCACCACCTGTCCCGCTGTCGTCAGACCGCTTTCCGCCGTCAATGCCCGGGTTCTGGTCGGTGCCGCGTGGTGTGCGTCCGCGAATGGGTTGACTTCCGCTTTTCGAGCGGCTCCTTGCCCAAGGGGTAGGCCGGAAGATGGTTCGCAACTCAGGCGTTGCGTGTTTCATTCGGTAACCTGCGCATCAGCTGCTCGAGCCTTGCTGAGCGGGGCGCATTGGGCATCGCTATGGCCTTGCCCGTCGCCAAAGCCCATGGTGCGCAGTCGCGAAAGAGCGTCGAGCGCGTGGTGCGATTGCAGGTCGGTGGGAAGCCGACGCGGCATGGACGCGCAGATACCGAGGATCTGCTGATCCTTCGGTGTAAGGCGTTTCCGCTCGCACCCCCACGCGAGGACTTCCTGCCAGAATTTTGCGCCCAGCGTCACGACTTCCGACTGGGCGTTGATTCCCTCGGTCATGGCCTTCTTTGCCTTCTCGTCCCGTTTTGCCACACGCGCCGAGTCCAGCAATATCAGGCAGGTCTCAAAGTCATCATCATGGTTCAGCGTCCGGGCCTTGATCCCGTTCCAGCAGGCTTGCTGCTTCGCCCATTCCGACATGTTGCGGACACCAGCCGGGGGATGGGTAATGACGTCGTGTGCTTCTGCCGCGGCCAGAAGCAGGGCCCGCCGAAGTGGGTCGGGAACGGACTGCCGCCGCCAGATCGCGTCCAGGTCGAGGACCTGCTTTTCGCCGTTGGCATCGTGAAACACCTTCGCCATGGCGTAGGTGACGATGTTGGCGCGATAGCCGCCCTCGTACCACGGCTGCTTCGGAACCTCGGTCTCGAGCCATCGAAACAGGATCGCCTTCGAGATCAGCCGCTTGTACCAGAGCTCGTCGTACCTGGCGTCGCTCCTGGACCATGCTTCGCCGATGTCCTTGGCGAATTCGGCGAAGTTCTTCTGGGCGCCACGCGAGACGATGTGCGGCTGGCCGGCCGCCGAGAACTCGAACTTGGCGAGATCGGTCTTGCTGAAGAGCTGCGACTTCGGAAACTCCAGATCGAACTTCTTCTGCTGGGCTGGTGTCAGGCGCGCGCGGGCGTTGATGAACTGCCCTCGTGACCGTTCGTAGAACCACTTGGTGTCATGGCGTTCCCCCTCCCGCGCGGTGAAGATCACGTTGCGCGAGAACTGCTCCATCCGGATGTGGAACGGATGGTTCGAGAAGAAATCGGCCGCATTCACCTTGTTTTGCGTATTGGCGTATTCCGAGATCTTTGGCACGATGTCCTCCGAGCGGTCGGGTGGGACGACCGTCAGTTTCATCTGCACGAAGACGTGGGGGAGCTGATCCCTGGCAGACTTCAGCCCCGCATGGATCGACCCCGTCGTCTGGGCCCCGTTGACGATCTGCAGATTGCTTATCGAGTCAATGGCCAAACCGTCATTCGTCCGTACGCACGACACGGCGTCGGCCGTTGCCGACAGCCCATTGTTGTAGGGAAAGAAGAGTTCGGGCTCATCCTTGATTGTCTTCTGGATGCCCTTGTTGGTCTTGGCTCGTGCCTGCAGGAACGAACGGACATTGGCCTCGAGAAGGCGGGCGCCCCACCTGTCGTAGACTGCGGCCAATTGCTCGCCCGGCACGATCAGCAGATAGCTTTCAAGAGCCGCACCGTTTTGCGATGCCTTCAGCGCTGGGAGGGGTGCCCCGAAATCCCGCGCAAAATGGATGACCACGTCCTCACGAGCCTGTCCCGAACGGTCGAAACGTTCGAAGCGGGCCAGATCCCAGACCGACCAGGTGATCGGCACATCGCCGATGTCCGCCAGTTTCACCGTATCGTCGCGGCCGATGTATTGCCGGTTGGAAACAAGGATCAGCTTGACCTTCGTGACCTGCGACCAGGTCGTGATGATCAGGTCCGAGACCTGGAAGGCCGGGTTTGCCTCGTTCAGGGAGTCCCGGAATTCCTCAGTCCTTGCCTTCTTCAGAAAGCGGATCAGGGGGTTCAGGATCCGGGGTACATCCTGCTTGCCGAAGGTCTGCACCTTGTCGCTGTCGGCGAAGTCGCAGACGATCAGCCCCAGCACGCCCTCGCTGTCGCGAGGGTCGCCAGCATAGCCGTCGATCCTCAGTCGTTGGCCTCCGTCCAGTCCGGCGGGGCAGTAGAAGGAAGGGTGCGCCACATCAATTTCACCGGCCTCGCTCAGCCGCTCGGCCATCCGATCGAAGAAGGCCTCCACAGGAAAGATGCCACTGGTATCCGCCTCACGGCGAATATCGGCCATGAGGTTCTGATGATATTCTTCGAGTTCGCTCAAGGCTGGACCTCCTCGATCAGGTTTTCCAGCACGTCGTCCCAGTCGGCCCGAAACGGGTTACAGGCAGACAATGCGAGGGAATAGGATACCGAGGACACGCCAAGTGGCACCGGAGCAGAGATTCGGGGAAAGTCCTCGGTCACGGCATGGAAGTGAGGGGCAGACACGATCCAGCGCCAGGCCGAATAGTCGTGCAGGACGTCGTAACCCGCGTCGGCCAAATGCAGGTCCCACTCCATGATGGCCGAAGGCTCGGTCCGCTCCAGAAGCTCGGTGACCTCCGAGACGTGCTCAGTCAGGGTACGACCGTGTGGCGGTTGCACCTTGTCGACGGCAAGCCCCGCCAGCCACAGACGCCGATCCGGCACATCAGCAAGCTGGTGCTCATTCGAGATCTTCACGAACGGCTGGGAGGCCCCGCGTCGTGCCTTGACCTCGATGCAGTCGGCCTCGAGCTCGAAATCCTTCGGCGCACCTGAAGGTCCTGTCCATGCAGTGAGCGCCGGTTTGGCACCGCGCCTATCGATCAGCAATTTCAGAACCTCGATCTCGCCGATCAGGCCCTTCTGGGCTTCTTCCGACAGCACTTCGAGCTTTCCGCCGCGCAGAAGGTAGTGCCACCTGAAGGTGCGTCCTATGGCGCGTTCAAGGGCCTCTGCCTCGGTTTCGGCAAGCTCGCCTGCCGCCATTACATCGCGGCAGAGGGTCTCGAACAGTTCAAGCTGGGCATTGTCCTTGAGTCGAATGTAGAGGATCGGGCCACCCGGCAATGTCTGGAACCGGATTTCGAGGTTACGGAGCTTCGGCAGGTCTGGCGTCGGCTTAGGCAGCTCGGCCAATTGCAGCACAAGTGCTACATCGGCGCGTGGCATGACTGCCCAGAACCAGTTCCACCGAGCCGAGGCCGAAACCCGGCGCGTGTCGACCTTTCCGACCTCGAGGCCGGCCCACGGCGTGTCATTCGGTATCACCGAGAGCCTCCTCCTCGATTTCTTCCTCGCCGAACATCTCGCGCATGCGGATGGTGTTGACGATGTATTCCACTGTGCCGCCCTGCACGTCGGACGGCGGGAAGCAGATGCTCCACGCGAGGACCAGTCCGGGCGACTTTGCCTTCAGGTCTTCCGGGACCACCGGTTCGACAAATCGGAGGATGATCAACGGGCGGCGCCCCGGTATCTCGCAGAAGATTCGTGGCGGAAGGGTTTCCGGTACGGGCTTGCCGTCACGAATCCGCTCTGAGCGAAAGGCACTGGTGGCTGCGTCGATTTGCTCCTTGGTCAGCCCGACACGCTCGTCGCCGGGCGAACCGACGCGTCTGCTGGTGCCGCTGATGGCGAGGACGCCTTGGCGCAGATCCGGCTCACCGACCGATCGGCCGAACGCCCGCATGTCGATGCCGGACAGATCAGCGGGTGTAGCATCTGCCTTCTGTGCGCTGGCGAAGAGGACGTCCCAATCCTTGAGCTCGCTTTCGGCGCGCGCATCAATGTAGTCTGCCATTAGCCTCGGATCAGTGAGGGGATCAGAGGCATCGGCGCGGAAGGCCCGAAGGAAATTGCGGATCAGGCCAACGGAGACCCCGCTGAAGAGGGTTCCACGAGACGGGTGTTGCGGTGCCGGCCCACTGGCCTTTATTGCCACCGCCAGCGCCTGCCCGGCCTGTCGGTTGCGGTCCAGTTGATCGCGATCCGTGCGGATGCGTGTCGTTTCGACCAGCTTTCCTGCCAAGCCGACCTTCATCGGGAACTCGCGTCCCGTACCCATCTTGTTTCGCGCCGTCACGATCAGCGATTCCGGATGGCTCCGCACGGCCAGACCGAACTGCTCTGGCGTGGCCTTGGCCAGTTCCATGCGCTTGAGCTGCGTCTGCAGGTCGTCCATCGCCTCGTGGATATGGGCATACCAGCCGACACCATCGGCAGGGATCCAGACCCTGCACAGATCCTCGTAGCCCGGCCGATAGCCGAACCACCGGCCCATCTGCATGAGCGTGTCATACATCATGGAGTTCCGCAGGAAGTAGCTGATCGTCAGCCCTTCCAGCGTCAGGCCGCGCGAGAGGGAGAAGCCGCCTACGGCGATCACCGTCACGCCATGTTCCCCGGCCTGGTCATAATCGAGCGGCTGCGACCGCTTCGACGCGTTGACTTCGATTACACGCGCGGCAATCAGAACCTCGTGCAGGCGAGCCTGGACGGTGGGCCAGTCCGCGCCCTCGGCGTCGGCGAACTCGCTCTCCCAGACAGCATGCAGCGCAGCGATCTCCGGGTTTCGCAGCGCGGCGCGACCTTTCGCGCCATCTACCGCGACCGCGTCGCGCATCCGGTCGACCACATCGGCCACCCGCGATCGCAACCGTCCCTGGACATCGGTGAAGCGCGAGGCGTTGACCAGCATCGAGGCATGCGCGGCCTGCTGACCCCTCGCATTCCGGATCGCCCTCGCGACGATGAACGCGCGCACCGCCCGGATCAGGCTTCCCGGCAGCACTTCGACCGGATGGTCGATCTGGTGCTTCATCGGCAGGATGTCCTCGTTGTCGTCGATTAGGCGGACATGCCGATCACGAGCATCGAGGAACACCTTCTGTGCCCCGAAATAGTTCGACGGCGTGTCGAGGCCGATGATGAAGTGCCGCGGGAACAGGTCCTGCTTCAGCGTCTCGTCGTCGGTGTCCGGGTCGATGAAGATGTTGGCGAAGGGCGTCGCCGTATAGCCGACATAGCAGCTGCGGTGGAACAGAGAGAGCAGCTCGCGGATCTGGCCATTGATGCGGGTCACCTCGTCGCGCGCATAGGCCGTGTTGATCGAGGCATTGTCAGCCTCGTCATCGATCAGCAGCATGGGCTGGCTGACCATCTGCGTGCTCTGGTGGACGGAGTGCTCCTTCAGCCATTCCAGCAAATTCTTGAGGGTGCTGGAGTTCTTCTTGATTACCAGGACCACGGGGACGTTGATCTGACCAAGTTGCGCGGTGAAGGTCGTTGCGGTCGATTTGTTGAAATCGCGCAGGGTGTTGGTCAGGGATACCGGGAACTCCCGCTGGTCAAAAGTTCCAACACCTATGATCTTCTGCCGCTGCGCCTTGTTGGCATGGGCCAGCCGCCCAGTATCCCGGCCGATGAAGCCCTCGTCAATGCGGGCCTGGGTCTGGTTGCGCAGGTTGTTGTGAATGCCAGCGATCACCACGATCAAACGATAACCCGCATCGGCCGCCTTGCAGATCAGCCCTGTATAGTTGGCGGTCTTGCCGCTTTGTACATGGCCCACGACCATGCCGCGGCGGCTCCAGGGGCTCAGGTTGCGAGGATCGCCAAGGCGATCCAGTACACGATCCGTCACCTCGTCCGTGGCGTCGATCACTGACTTCGGCAGCCCCTTCAGGTTCAGGAGCTTGCGATACCGGCCCCAGTAGAAGTCGCCGATCTCGCCGTTGATCCGGGCGTCATGCAACCAGGGGCGAAAATCCTCCGCATCCACGATGGCGCCGAAGCCCATGCTGATGCCGTACTTTTCCTCAATCAGGCGCGCGAGATCCTCGGCGTCGTCATCTTCGATCTGGTCCGTGAACATGGGCATGACACGAAGCTGGGCGATGATCTCCCGGATCGACTGTGCCGTATGGGGGCCGGGCTGAGATGCCATGTACATGGACGTCATGCCTTCGAGGCTGCTCAGGATCTGCTTCACTTGTCTTCCTTCGTCTCGACCGTCGCCGCGATGATGCGCTCTGTATCTTCCCAAGCCGACCTGAACGGATCGACGTCCTTCATCAGTGCCTTGATTTCCTTCATGTCCTTGTGCGCTCCGAGCAGGACAGAAAGAGTTGCCTGCACGGCCTGAGCCAGTGTGTCTTCGTCCACCCGATCCGGGACGATCTGCTCGGCCGTGCCAGCCATGTCTGCGTGCAACGTTTCGATGGGCAATGATGCCCCGACCAGAGCAATGCAGTTGAAGAAGCCGCGCCGGAGGTCCGGGGGCAGGCTCTCGGCGAAATCGGCAAACGCGGGATGTTCGATGTTCGGGCGGTAGCGGATCTGTCCATCTGCCTGAATCCGGTGCCACATGGGCAGCCGTTCATGATCGACGAGCTTCTGGCCCCGCTTGCTGTAGGTGCGCTTCGATCCGGCGAGGATGCGTTCGATAACCTTCTTCAGGCGATCGCGCACGACAGGCGGCAACTGTGCCGACGATTTCTTGACGTCGATCTTCCAGTCGGCGTCCATGCTGTTGGGAATGTCGATCCTGACCCGGGACAGCTTCGTGAGTTCAGATTGTCGGCACAGGCCGAACCACGTACCGTGCAGGATCAGACGCTTGCCGCGATACAGGTAGAACCCCTGCGATTTCAGGTGACCTTCCGGCCCGCCGATATCTTCCCAATCCGTCTTGGACATCTGCTTGTGATGGGGAAGCGTGAAGCTCTGGATCTCCACATCGCCCCTTATCAGGGCCAGCTTTTCTTCAGGGTCTGCAATTGTTGCCGGGTTCTTTCGGGCGAAGGGATCAAGGGCGCGCAGCAGTCGCTCGTTCAGGAGTATGCGCAGCGGTTTGGAATCCTCCATGAACCGGTGGAAGACCAGGCGCAGGTGACGTTCCGTTTCCGCTATTCTCTGATTGATGACCTCGGCGCGCTTGGCGGCATTGTGGGAGTAGCCGCCGGTCAGTCGGTCGAGTTTCTGCCAGAGGACAAGTGTGCCTGTCTGGCCCAACTTGTTGATCCCGGGGATGAGATCGAAATGATCGGGCAGTTGCACCGCCCATTCGTTCCGTTGAGCCACATCATCAAGATCCCAGATGGCTGCGCTCGTTTGTCCGGATCGTCGGGAAACCACCGTCAAGCGGCGGCACTGGGAAAAGCTGGCGCTCTTGAGGCCGAGTCCGAACCGCCCGAGGTCCGGTTCATCGCGCGTAGCCAGCGGGTTCTTGCTGCCTGGTCGCATGGCCGCGACAAGCTCGTCTTCCGTCATGCCCTCCCCATCGTCGATGATCGCGATGTATGGCTCGTCGGAAAAGGTCTCGGTGACAATCTGGATCCTGCGGGCGCCAGCGGCAATAGAATTGTCGATCACGTCCGAAACGGCCGTTTCGAGGGAATAACCGATATCCCTCAGACCCTCGATCAAGGCCGCGGCGTGAGGGGTGGCATCTGCTCGCCTGTAAGCAATCATTTCCCTGCAACTTGCCTGGTAGACTTCGTCTCCCATCAGGCTCGATCAAGATGGCACAATCAAGGCCAATCGGACTCTCCGGGACGCTCAGGTGTCAGCTTTTGTCAGGGCGGCGTACACGAGGCTTGCGATCTGCCTCGCAAGAAACGGGGGAACCGCATTGCCGACCTGAACATATTGCTGGGTCCGGTTTCCGAGAAACAGATAGTCGTCGGGGAAGGTTTGCAGGCGAGCGGCTTCGCGCACCGTCAGGCTGCGGCACTGCAAGGGATCGGGATGGATGAAATAATGGCCGTCCTTGGAGATGTGACTGGTCACCGTCGTCGAGGGCTCGTGGGCAAGCTGGACGCGGAAGCGGTCGTTGAACACGCCGCTGTGCCAGTTCCTGTGATCCGGGCTGAGAACCAGGGGGAAATCCGCGGCCTTCGGGCTGTAGCCACGTGACTTGCCGAAGACGGCCGCAAACAGGTAGCGGCCAAGATCCGAAGCCATGTGCGCCCTGGTGGTGTGTTGGGCCAGTGCGCGCAGGTCCGGACGCTCCAGCCAGCGCATCAGGTCGTCGTTCGACGTTCCGTAGCCTGCAGGAAGCACGGCTGAAGAACGTCGGGTCTCGGCGCCGTGCTTCAGGAGTTCGGCGACCTCGCGGAAGTCGGAGTGCAGGGCACCGACCTCCGCGCCCTTCAGGATCCTCGCGAGAAGTTTCGCGAAGCCGGTCACCTCCCGTTGCCACGCTGCGGCGCTGTCGGTCGCTCGACTGATGCCGCTGCGCAGGGGTGGCATGTTGCCGATGGTCTCGGCGACCGTTCGGGGCGTGCCCAGGATCGGAACGCTCGCCCCTGCCGCGCGGGTTGCGAGATCCGACCGGAGGCCGACGATGATGACGCGATGGCGGCGCTGCGGGACACCGAATTCTTCGGTGCGCACGATGAAGTCGGATGGCCTCGTCGCCTCCTGCAAGGTTGCCTTTCCATCGGAGACGCGGATCGCTCGCAGTTCGTATTGATGCCCGTGACCCGTGCCTAGGGAGGCCAGGTCTTCCATGAGCATCTCGAAGACCAACCGGCTTTCGACGGTCGAGGACAGCATGCCCTTGACGTTCTCCATGACAAAGACGGCCGGCCGCAGGCGGTCCAGCACCCGGATGTACTCCCGGAACAGGTAGTGGCGGTGATCTTCCTCGGGGACGTAGTCGGCCTTTCCACGCGACCGCGCCCGGCCGACCAGCGAGTAGGCCTGACAGGGTGGACCGCCGATCAGGATCGTGTCGTCAAAGGCCTGTCTCAGTTTGCCAAGCGTCTCGTCGATGGCCACGGCGGCCGGATCGGCGCCCAGTTCGAGACAGCGCGCTTCGCTGGTGGCTGCAGCCCATGAGCCGGCGTCGACCTCTGCCCAGTCCGGTTCGTCCGTCAGTCCGGCATGGAACTTCACGAAAGCTTCCGGCAGGGCACCATGCTGCCAACCGAAGGCGCGAAGGAAGGCGCGAAGAGCAAGGGTCCGATGAGCCGACTCCTCCTTCTCGACCGATATGCCTATGTGGAACGGGGAATGTTCATCCAGGTTGAGCGAGGCAAATCCCTCGCCGAGGCCGCCCGGGCCTGCGAACAGATCGACGACGCCGAAAGTGGCTGGCAATTCTTGGTCCTCTCGGATTCGGTGGATGGTTGTATACTGGTTCCACGGGCCGAGACCAGGAGGCAGATGACAGATATCGTCGATAGCCGGACCCGATCCCGCATGATGTCCGGGATCCGCGGAAAGAACACGAAACCTGAACTCGTTCTGCGCCGCTCACTGCACGCGGCGGGGTACCGGTTTCGACTTCATGCAAAGGGGGTGCCTGGAAAGCCGGATATCGTGATGCCGAAGTACCGGGCTGTCATCCTGGTGCATGGCTGCTTCTGGCATCGCCACGAGGGGTGCCGGTATTCGACCCTTCCCTCGACGCGCCCGGAATTCTGGATGGCAAAGTTCAAGGCAAACGTTGCTCGGGATGAGGTAGTCCGCATGGCTCTTCTTGAGGCGGGATGGCGGGTGGCCACTGTCTGGGAGTGCGCCTTGCGCACCGGGGCAGGTGTGGCGGCCGCTCGGGAGCGCATCGAGGCATGGCTCCATGGTACAGGCGCCGAGCTTCATCTGGGCGAGGCTGATCACGTGGCCACAGCGCGTTGAAGCCGCGTAGTGCCATCATCAAAAGAATAGGCGCGCGGCGCGTCCGCCCACCGCGCTGTCATGGCAGCAGGCGGCGGGATCCTACGGCAGCTCAAATCGGCCGCCCCTCGATTTTGTTCTTCCGAATTCCTAGAAACGGCCAATATCACCTGCAGGAAAGGTCGGCAGGAGAGGGTCAGGCGACAGGCTTGGCGGGGCAGGAGGCGGCTCCGCGACAGGGGAGCAGGGGTGGGAGACCCCGTGTCCGACCCTCTTGACGATCACGACAGATCGCCGCTTTCAACGGGCTCCATCCCATGCCATTCGATCACCATTCCCCTGCCAACCTCTTCGCCGTCCAGGCTTGGCTGGATGAACATGGAACAGCGGCGGCCAATGCCGCGCGCCTTCTCCGTGGTGCTGCGGCTGCCGATGGTGTGTTCCGCCTGATCGCTGACGTGCGGCAGGCAGAGGGCTGCTCGCGGCTCATGCGCACAAGGCTCGAGGCTTCTGAGCCTCGAGGACGCCGACCGGGATCCGTTCCCGTCGATGCTCCCTCTGCATCCTGCCGATCCGCGGGTGCTGGAGATCTGCCTCCTCTCCGACAGCCTCTCCAGCCTCCTTTCGGAGATCGCGCCGGCACGGCCCGTCGCGGCCTGAGCGCCTCACCGCAGACCAGCCGCCCCAGGCGGAGCGGCTGCTTGAACGCGCCAGTTCGTCCGTCGCGGCCGTCGCCGCGCGCTGGCGCAGGAGCAATCCTCGATGACAGTGTTTCAACCCGGCTTCCCGGCCCCTGAACCGCATGACCGCGCGACCCGCATCCGGGCGCATCTCGACCGCCACGGAGCCTCGCTGGCCGACGTCGTCGCCGCGATCGACGACGTCTGCGTCTCTCATGCGCTGGAGACGGCGGGTACACGGTGAAGCCCGAGGTGGAACTCTGTCCGAGATCACCGCCTACGATCCGCAGGTCAACCGCCGGTTCACCAAGATCCTGCCCCGCGACCTCGACCCGCTCGACGGCGGCAACATGCTCGGCATCGTGGGCAAGTACGCGGCCAAGGCTGGCCTGCAGTTTCAGCCCGACGGCGAGATCGCCGGACGCCTCATCCATGGTAGCCGCGGACGGTTCGGGCGGGCCGTCGAGACGACGATCAACGCCATCGAACGGGCGCTCGCGGAAAGCTCCGGCGCCCTGACGGGCCTGATGCCGCAGGGAAACGCGGATGTACTCGACCGGTTGCTGACGGTCGACGCCTCGGACGGCGAGCGCCTCGCCGAACGCATGCGCCGGTCGCTCTCCGTGACCGCGATGCCCGCGTACCTGAACTGCTGTCGTCTGCAGGCCGAGGCTCTTGTTAGGCACGGGGTGGTGACCCGGATTGGCGAAGACCGGAATAACAGGCAATTCGGCCTGAACATGAGGGCCGTCGAGGATCTCGACGAGTTCCTTGCCCGCTTCCGGTCGGCCGGTACCGGAGCATCGGCTTTGACCGCCGGCATGGCCGATGTAGTCGAGGCGTCCAGGATCCTCCGCTGGCCGGCGATCGACATCATCAAGCTCGTGCTCGGCGGGCGGTTGAAGCGTGTCGCGCTCCTGTCGGCTGACCTGAAGCTCAAGTCCGTTCTCGTGGATACCGAAGAGGTGCGGGAGCGCCTCCGTGAAGGGGACGGTGAAGGCCGGCTATCCGTGGTCGAAGCGGCGGAGAGGCTGCAGCTCGAACCCTAGGCGGTCCAGAACTTGACGTCCAGGACCGACCGCAAGGGCAGGGCTCTGCTTCCTTTCACCAAGAGCCGCAACGCCGCGGGCCAAGTCCGACTCTGTTTCGACCCCTGCGATGTGGAGGCCTTTGCGGACGCCCATGTCGAACTCAGGGCACTTGCGGCGGAGCGCGGCATCTCCACCAAGGTCCTCCAGGCCGAATTGTTGAGACTGGGGATCCACGCGATCCTGCCGAAGTCATCGCTGAACAAGCTTGTCTATCGACGAGCGGACCTCTGAACCTGCAGACTTGACCTTCGACGCGGCCGCCCCTTGGGGCGGCCGCTTTGCTTTCAGGCGCATTCTTTCTCGCTCGGGCACGAGGGCGACAAACGGGTGACAAAGAGGGGGAATTAACGGCCGAATGGCAGGCGCACCTCAATAAAAGCAAGTGGTTAGTCTTTGCCGAAGGGCCTTATTCCCTACCTCCAACAGTGGGGGCGCGGAACTGGTTCCGCGCTCCAGTATTCCGGCGTGCAGATGGCACGACGCGGGAGAGCTTTCGCGAGCCGCAGGGGAGGCCATGCACCCTGAAGCGCGGCCACGCGGAAGCAACGATCCTGAACTTTTCCACCGATTTCCGCCGAGCTGTGGATAACTTTGGGAGACTACCCATGAAGAAAAAGTCCGAGATCACGAGCGCGAAGGCCGCCTCGGCAGCCGGCAAAGTGCTCCGCGACCCCAGATCGAGTGCCGCCGCGAAAACTGCCGCCGGCTCTGCCTTGACGCAGAGGCCGGCTCAGAAGAAGCCGCGCTAGGCGTTGAGCTTGAACCCATGCTCCGGTTCCTTCGCCCGCACAGGGCGGAGGACTGCGGCGGGGGCGCGGGTGCTCGTCACGTCGTGTCGCTGCGATGCCAAGCCCGCGGACGAGGCCAACGCGTTCCGGGCCAGCTGATCCGGTGCATCAGCCCCGCCTCTCAGTCCCTCTCGAAGGCCACCCGGATGTCGGCCAGCGGCGCGTGGTAGGGCATCGACGTCATCAGCACGTCCGCTCCGCTGGTGGCATAGGCGGCCGCGAGCGGGGTGGGGATCGCGCCGACGGCGATCAGCTGGCCCTGCCATCCCCGATCGAGCGACCGTGCGGTCGCGGCCACCTCGTCCGGCAGCATCCTCCGAAGCTGAATCATGTCGACGCCGAGGTCCGCCGCCGCCTGCGCGTGCTCGAGGGTCTCCACCTCGACGGCGACGGGGCGGCCGGGATGCGTCTTGCGCATCTGCGCCACCCGGTCCCGGACAGAGGCCGCACCCTCGAAGGCGAAATGCTCCGCGAGAATGAGGGTGGTGGTCGGATATGCCCCGAGGTGCACCACGGCGCCGCCCGAGATCGCCGCCTTGAGAGCCAGAGGGCGCGCACCCGGGATCGCCTTGCGCGGACAGGCGACGACGATCCCGGGGTTGGCCGCCCGGGCCGCCGCGACGAAGGCGGCTGTGGCGGTCGCAACACCGGAGGCCCATTCGATCAGGGACTGCGCTGGCTGCCACCCGGAGGTGAGGGACGCGAGAGGGCCCCGCGCCGCCACGAGAAGGTCGTTCGTCTCGACGCGTGCCCCGCTTTCGGCGGCGATGTCCACGGCGCAGCCCAGCAGGGTGAACATGCGCTCGGCCTCCTCCAGGCCGCAGATGGTGCCGGCGGCGCCGGCCCGCATGGTGACGGTCATCCCTCGGCTGTCGCGCGATGTCGCGTCTGCGACGGTCACTCCGGGATGCCGGTCCCGCTTCAGGAGACAGCGGAGCGCCACATCGTCCAGCATCAGCATGTCAGGCTTCCTCCGCATCGCCGGGCCCGCCCTCCGGCGCGACCGCGCGCCCTCGACCGCGCATCGACACCGCGCCGGGAGGGGCCACCTGGGGCATTCATCCGATCAGCCATCGCATCACCGCTATGTTTCTGGACTACATATCGATGGGAAGCACGGTATGTGCCAAGCGAAAGCGGCACCGGATCGGGGGGTTGTCGTCGCAAATCCGACCCTCGGTGTCGGACTTGCGACCGGTTGTGGGCCGGTTGGTGACGACGGGTCCGAAAAGGGCTCTACGGGCGGATCGCCACTCCGAGACGCCGGACGCGGAGGTGTTGCGGCTCCGGGACGGCTGTGACGCCGCCATCGGCGCGGAGCGCTCTGCGGCAGCAGAGCGCTCGGGAGGCGCCGGAAGATCCGTCCGGCGCCTTGAGAGGGAAGCGGGGCTAGGCGTCGCCGCCTGCGAGGGCCGGCAGCGTCCGACAGGGCCCGCGCGCAAGGGGGCACCGGCGGGGCAGGCCGCCGGTGCGATCCCTCACTCCACCGTCACCGACTTCGCGAGGTTGCGCGGCTGGTCGACGTCGGTGCCCTTGGCGATGGCCGTGTGGTAGGCCAGAAGCTGTGCCGGCACCGCATAGAGGATGGGCGCCAGGAAATCGGCGACCTGGGGCAGGGCGAGCGTGCGCCAGCACCCGGCCCCCGCCTCCTCGATCCCGCGCGCGTCCGAGATCAGGAGCACCTTGCCGTGACGCGCCATGACCTCCTGCATGTTCGACACGGTCTTGTCGAAGAGCGCGTCGCGCGGCGCCATCACGATCACCGGCACCCGGTTGTCGATCAGGGCGATGGGGCCGTGCTTCAGCTCGCCCGAGGCATAGCCTTCGGCATGGATGTAGCTGATCTCCTTCAGCTTCAGCGCCCCTTCGAGCGCCAGCGGGAACATGGGTCCGCGCCCGAGGAACAGAATGTCCTGCGCTTCGGCAAGCTCGCCCGCCAGATCGCGGATGTCGTCGGCCAGCCGCAGCGCATGGTTCATGAGGCCGGGCAGCGTCGCCAGCGCATCGAGCCTCCGGCCGAGTTCGGCCGCGTCGATCCGCCCGCGGTCGTGGGCCGCCTTCAGCGCAAGAAGGGCGAGCACGGTCAGCTGGCAGGTGAAGGCCTTGGTCGAGGCCACGCCCACCTCGATGCCCGCGAGGATCGGCAGCGCGAGGTCCGCCTCGCGGGCGATCGAGGAGGGGGGCACGTTCACCACCGCAAGCGTCCGCGCCACGGCGTCGCCCGCATGCCGGAGAGCGGCCAGCGTGTCGGCGGTCTCGCCCGACTGGCTCACGAACACCGCCCAGGAGGTGGGCGAGAGCACGGGTTCGCGGTAGCGGAACTCCGAGGCGATATCCACATCCGCCGGCAGGCCCGCAATCTGCTCGAACCAGTATTTCGCCACATGGCAGGCATAGGAGGCCGTGCCGCAGGCGACGAGCGTGACCCGGTCCACGCCGGTGAAATCCACGTCCGGCAGGTTGATCCGGCCGTTCTGCACATAGTGGCGCAGCGCATCCGCCAGAACGACCGGCTGTTCGGCGATCTCCTTGGCCATGAAGTGCTTGTAGCCGGCCTTCTCGATCCGGGCGGCATCGATCTGGATCCGGGTGGTCGCGCGGTTCACGCGCCGGCCGTGGCTGTCGAAGATCTCGGCGCCGGCGCGGGTCACGACGGCCCAGTCGCCTTCCTCGAGATAGGTGATGGCATCCGTCATCGGCGCGAGCGCGATCGCATCCGAGCCCACGAACATCTCGCCGTCGCCGTGCCCGATGGCGAGCGGCGAGCCACGGCGCGCGGCGATCAGCAGATCCTCCTCGCCCTCGAACAGGAAGCAGAGCGCGAAAGCGCCCGTCAGCCGCGCAAGCGTTTCGGCGGCCGCCTCGCGCGGGCCGAGGCCGCGGGCCATGTGCATCTGCGTGAGCAGCGCCACCGTCTCGGTGTCGGTCTGGGTCTCGAAGGCGAAGCCGGCCTCGGCGAGCTCGGCCCGCAGGTCGCGGAAGTTCTCGATGATGCCGTTGTGGACCACCGCCACGGGGCCTGCGCGGTGCGGGTGGGCGTTGGTCACGGTGGCTGCGCCATGGGTGGCCCAGCGGGTGTGGCCGATCCCGCTCTTGCCCGCCAGCGGATCGTGGACGAGCAGGTCGGACAGATTGACGAGCTTGCCCACCGCGCGGCGCCGGTCGAGCCGGCCGCCATTGACCGTGGCGATGCCGGCCGAGTCATAGCCGCGATATTCCAGACGCTTCAGCGCCTCGACCAGCAGCGGCGCGACCTCATGGTTGCCGAGGACTCCGACGATCCCGCACATCAGGGGGTTTCCTTCTTCTTCTTCGCGGCCTTGGCGGCGCGGAACATTTCCATGAGCCGAGTGGCCATGCCGGGCTTCGTCACCTGGCGGGCGCGGCCGAGCGCCAGCGCCTCGGCCGGCACATTCTCGGTGATGACCGACCCCGAGGCGGTCATCGCGTGCGCGCCCACCGTCACCGGCGCCACCAGCATCGTGTCCGAGCCGATGAAGGCATGGGCGCCGATCTCGGTCCGGTGCTTCATCACGCCATCGTAGTTGCAGGTGACCGTGCCCGCGCCGATGTTCGTATGTTCGCCCACATGGGCATCGCCGAGATAGGTGAGGTGGCCCACCTTCACCCCCTCGTCGAGCACGGCATTCTTGATCTCGACGAAGTTGCCCACATGCACATCCTCGGCCAGTTCCGCGCCGGGGCGCAGGCGGGCGAAGGGGCCGACCGTGGCCCCGCGCGAGATGTGGCACCCTTCGAGATGGCAGAAGGCGCGGATCTCGGCCCCGGATTCCACCGTGACGCCGGGTCCGAAGACCACGTTCGGCCCGACGATGGCATCGCGCCCGACGAAGGTGTCGAGGGCGAAGAAGACCGTGTCGGGCGCGGTGAGCGTGACCCCGTCCTCGAGCGCCGCGGTGCGGGCGCGCTTCTGGAATTCGGCTTCGGCCGCAGCCAGTTGCGCGCGGGTGTTCACGCCGAGCGTCTCGGCCTCGTCGCAGATCGCCACGCCCGCCGAGAGCCCGCGGGCGCGGGCCAGCGCCACCACGTCCGTCAGGTAATATTCGCCCGCGGCATTGGCATTGCCCACGTCCGCGACGAGGGCGAAGAGAAGCCCCGCCTCGGCGCAGATGACGCCGGAATTGCAGAGGCTTATGGTGCGTTCTTCGTCGGTTGCATCCTTCCACTCGACGATCCGGTCAAGCTCCTCGCCCTGCGTCACCAGACGGCCGTAGCGACCGGGATCCGCGGCTTCGAAGCCGAGGACCACGACCGCGTGCCGAGACCGGAGATCGAGCATCCGCTCGAGCGTCTCGGGCCGGATGAAGGGCGTGTCGCCATAGAGGACCACCGCCTCGCCGGGCGCGTCGGCCAGCAGCGGCGCGGCCTGCGCCACGGCATGGGCCGTGCCCAGCTGTTCGGCCTGCACCACCACTTCGATGCTCTCGTCGAAGGCGCGCGCCGCCTTGGCGACCGCTTCGGCCCCGTGTCCGGCCACCACCACGACCCGCTCGGGCTCCAGCGACTGGCCCGCCCGGAGCGCGTGATGCAGCATCGGCGCCGCCCCCAGCGGGTGCAGGACCTTGGGCAGGTCCGAGTTCATCCGTGTGCCCTGTCCGGCAGCCAGAACGATCAATGATACGGTGGCACGGTCCATCGGCACCCTTTCCTTTGCGATGCGCCCGTTTTAACGGGGATGGGCGAGGCCGCAAGGCCGCGGCCATCACACACTCTTACCGGCTGTTTCAGGAGGCACCATGCAGAACGGATCGAACGGCTCGCGACGCACGGGGGTTCTGGACCTCGACGGGACGCTTGCCGACACGAGCGCGGATCTGATCGCCTCGGCCAATGCCTGTTTCCGGGCCCTGGGCCGCGGCGAGCCGCTCGACCCGCTGAAGGATGCGCTGACGGCCTTCCACGGCGGGCGCGCGATGCTGAGGCTCGGGTTCGAACGGTTGGACGGGCAGAGCCTCGAGGCCGACATCGACCTGCAATATCCGCTGCTGCTCGAGAATTACCGCTGCGCGATCAACGTCCATACGACGCTCTATCCCGGCGCGCGGGATGCGGTCGAGCGGCTGAGAGCCCAAGGCTTTGCCACGGCGATCTGCACCAACAAGCCGGAGGCTCTGGCCGAGACGCTGCTCTCGCTCATGGAGGTGCGTCATCTCTTCGATGCGATGATCGGCGCGGATACGCTGCCGGTCCGCAAGCCCGATCCCGCCCCCTATGTCGCCTCGGTCGAGCGCGCGGGCGGTGCTGTGGCGCGCTCGATGCTGGTGGGCGACACGCGCACCGACCGCGACACGGCCCGCGCCGCGGGCGTGCCCGTGGCCCTCGTGACCTTCGGGCCGAGCGGGATGGACGTGGCCGATCTCGATCCCGACGGGCTTCTGCACCATTTCGACGAGCTGCCGGACCTCGCCGCCCGCCTGCTCGGCTGAGCGCCCAGAGGTCCGGCCGCTAGTTTCGCGCGCGCCAGAGCGGCACCGTCGAGATCGACATCTTGGCCGAGCCCTCGGTCAGTTCCCGCGCATGGACGAGATAGATGAGCGTGTCGTTCGCCTCGTCATAGACCCGCGTGATCCGAAGCGACTTCAGCACGAGCGACCGGCTCGCCTTGAAGATCTCCTCGCCGTCCTTCGACCGGTCGATGTCGCCCACCGTGACCGGGCCGGTCTGCCGGCAGGCGATCGAGGCGTTCGACGGATCCTCGAACCAGTTGCCCTGCCGCAGCCGGTCGATCACGGACCGGTCGAAATAGGCGATGTGACAGGTCACGCCCTGCACCTCGGGATCCTGGATCGCCTCGATCAGGATGTCGTTGCCGACCCAGTCCACGCCGACCTCGCCCACCACCTCGGCGCCCGCGGGGCTTGCCAGCATCAGCGCCAGCGCCATCCAGACATGTTTCATCCGCACCTCCTGTTCCGGGCCGGAGCATGGCGCAGATCCGCCCGCTGCGCGAGGCCGCTGCACGCCGCACTTGACCGACTCGGGCTGGACGGGCAAGAAATGAACATACGTTCAATAAAGGGCTCGCCGCATGTTTCACGCTCCGATGACCTTCGACCTCGGCGAGGAGATCGCCGCCCTCCGCGAGACCGTCCATGCCTGGGCGCAGGAGCGGGTGAAGCCCCTGGCCGCCCGGATCGACCGCGAGAACGTCTTCCCGGCCGAGCTTTGGCGCGAGATGGGCGAGCTCGGGCTTCTGGGCATCACGGTGCCGGAAGAATTCGGCGGCTCGGACATGGGCTATCTTGCCCACACGGTCGCGGTGGAGGAGGTGGCGCGCGCCTCGGCCTCGGTCTCGCTCAGCTACGGGGCCCATTCCAACCTCTGCGTGAACCAGATCCGCCTGAACGGCAGCCCCGAGCAGAAGGCGAGCTACCTGCCGAAGCTCGTCTCGGGCGAGCATGTGGGGGCGCTCGCCATGTCCGAGGCGGGCGCGGGCTCGGACGTGGTGTCGATGAAGCTCAAGGCCGAGAAGCGGAACGGCTACTATGTCCTCAACGGCACGAAATACTGGATCACCAACGGGCCGGATGCGGATGTTCTGGTGGTCTATGCCAAGACCGACCCCGAGGCGGGCGCGAAGGGCATCACCGCCTTCCTGATCGAGAAGTCGATGAAGGGTTTCTCGACCTCGCCGCATTTCGACAAGGTGGGGATGCGCGGCTCGAACACGGGCGAGCTGATCTTCGAGAACTGCGAGGTGCCGTTCGAGAATGTCCTCGGGCTCGAGGGCAAGGGGGTGCGCGTCCTCATGTCGGGGCTCGATTACGAGCGCGTGGTGCTCTCGGGGATCGGCACGGGGATCATGGCGGCCTGCCTCGACGAGGTGGTGCCCTATTGCCGGAGCCGCCAGCAGTTCGGCCAGCCGATCGGAAACTTCCAGCTGATGCAGGGCAAGCTCGCCGACATGTATGTCGCGCTGAACACGGCGCGGGCCTATGTCTACGAGGTGGCGCGCGCCTGCGATGCGGGGCGCGTGACCCGGACGGATGCCGCGGGCTGCGTGCTCTACGCCTCGGAACAGGCGATGGTGCAGGCGCATCAGGCGGTGCAGGCGCTCGGCGGCGCGGGCTTTCTGAACGATTCCGTCGTGAGCCGGCTGTTCCGCGATGCGAAGCTGATGGAGATCGGGGCAGGAACCTCCGAGATCCGCCGGATGCTCATCGGCCGCGAATTGATGGCGGGCTGAGCGATGGCGCGGCGCCCCCTTCCTTCCGCGGGCGGGAGGGGCCGGCCCGGGGAACCCGGACCGGCCACAGGATCAGAACTTCCAGATGTAGGAGACGCCCACCACCACGGGGTCGATCTCCGCGGTGCCGATGCTGTTGCCGTTCAGCTTGGCGTCGCTGTCGATGTCCATCCAGCGCACGTCGGCCCGGATCGCATTGCGGTCGTTCAGCCAGTAGTCGAAGCCCGCATGGACCGACAGGCCCCAGCTGTCGTCGAGCTCGAGATCGCCGAGCCGCGTCTCTTCCTCGAAGAAGGTGACATAGGTCACGCCAGCGCCCACGAAGGGCGCGAAGGCGCCGCCGGTGGGGAAGTGATACTGCAGCGAGACCGTCGGCGGCAGATGCTTGACCGAGCCGATGTTGCCGAGTCCGTCCAGCGACACGTCATGCTTGAAGGGCGTGGCGGCCAGAACCTCGATGCCGAGGTTGTCGCGGATGAAATATTCGAAGGTGATCGTGGGCTGCACGTCATTGCCCACCTCCGCGCCCAGTCCGGCGAGCGTGCCATTGTCGGATTTCGGCATCACGCTGCCGAGGCCTATGCCAAAGGTCATGTCTCCGGCCGACTGGGCGGACACCGGGGCCGCGGCGAGGAGGGCGAGGGTCGCGGCGAAGGCCGCGGGAATCATCGTGTGCATCTGCATACCTTGGGGTTACCAACGCCGGCGACCCTCGTCTTTGATCGGCCCGATTGCCTTGATCTGCGTCAATGGCTTTCGGTGTTCCGCGCGCCGCAGCGCGCAGGCCACGCCTCTCCCGTCCTCCAGCTTCCGGGCCGCCCATGAAACTCGCCTCCCGCGTCCTGCCCTCGTCCGAGACCTTCCGCGCCAACCGCGCCCACCATCTGGCGCTGATCGCCGAGACGGCCGAGGCCGCCGCCCGGGCCGCGGCGGGCGGGGGGCCTGCCGCAC
>NZ_MABH01000052.1 GCF_001720585.1 Cereibacter johrii
CGGCCAGTCGGGCGAGGAAGGCATCGTCGGCGGGGTTCAGCATGGGCACCTCCGGGTGCCTCTCTACGCGCGCCCTGGGGCTCAGTCCACCCAGGCCGGATCGAGCACCATGATCGTGGGCCGCCGCGGCAACGAGCCCGGCGAGAGCTCGATCTCGGGCCCCTCGAGGCGCACCACCTCGAACTCGGGCTCCATCTCGCCCAGAAAGGTCTCGAGCGAGCGGCCCGAGAACCAGTGCATCGGCAGCACGACCGAGGAGCGCAGGCGGCGGACCACCTTCTGCATCGTCTCGAGACCGACGGTATAGCCGCCGTCCACCGGCACCATCAGCACGTCGAGCCGGCCGAGCGCCGCATATTGGGCGGCATCCGGCTCATGGTGCAGATGGCCCAGATGGCCGATGCAGAGCCCCGCCACCTCGAAGACGAAGATCGAATTGCCGTCCTTGCGGATCCCCTCGCCCCAGCGCGACCGCACGTCGGTGGGCACGTTGCGCACCAGCATCTCGCCGAGGTCGAGATGATGCTCGGCGCGCCCGCCCTCCTGCCAGCCGGGCAGGAGATGCGGAATGCGCGGGTCCGGCAGATCGGTCCAGTGGGTGGAATGGGCATTGTTCATGGTGGCCACATCCGGCACCACGTCCCGCTGCCCAAGAAGGCCGGTATAGTCGGTGGCGGCCACCAGCCCGCCCGGCGTCTCGATCAGGAAGGTGGCGTGATGGACATAGCGGATCCGCACCCGGTCCTCGGCCAGAGGATCGCCGAAGGCCGCGGGCACCATCCGCTCGGGCCCCCGGGCCAGCGCCACGCAATGGCTCGGCGTCCGCTCCTGCGCCGGGGCGGCGGCCGGGACGGCAAGGGCGAGAGTGGCGAGGGCGGTTCGGATCATCGGCGGCACCTCCGGGCGCAAGCGTACCAGCCCGCGCCCGCGCGCCCGTTCACAGCTGCGTCAGCCGCCCGCCCCGCATTCGCAAGCCGCCTGCAAGCGCCGACACGTCACGCCACCCCATGACCCGGCCGCCCCGACACCTGCGCCCCGCCCCCGCATCCCCCAACGCCCTTCCGGCTTTCAGTCTGGCCCAAATATCCTGCGGGGGGTGCGGGGGGCGCAAAGCCCCCCGCCTGCGCCTCCCTCAACCCGCGTCGGTGCGCCCGCGCCGGTCGCCGCGGAGGTTCGCGTAGAGCACATGGTTCCGCCAGCGCCCCGCGATCTGCAGGTAGCTCTGCGCCACGCCCTCGTATTTGAAGCCGCATTTCTCCAGCACCCCGCGCGAGGCCGCGTTCTCGGGCAGGCAGGCGGCCTCGATCCGGCTCACGTCCATCGCGGTGAAGGCATGGTGCACGATGCCCTGGATCGCCTCGCGCATGTAGCCCTGCCGCGCATGGGGCCGGCCGATCCAGTACCCGAGCGTCCCCGACTGCGCCGGACCCCGGCGGATGTTGTCGAGGGTGATGGCGCCGAGCAGCGCCTGATCCTCGCGCCGGATCAGCAGAACCGGCAGCGCGGTGCCCTGGCTCTCGGCGCGGGCGGCCCAGTAGACGCGGTTGGTGAAGGCCTTGCGCGAGAGATGGTCCGAGGACCAGACGGGCTCCCAGGGCGTCAGAAAAGTCGCGCTCTCGGCGCGCAGGGCGGCCCAGTCGCGCCAGTCGGAATGGGCCGGCAGACGCAGCGTCATCCGCTCCGTCTCGATGCGAACCTTCCGCCGCAGTCCGAGCATCAGGCGGCCAGCCGCTCGCGGATCTGTGCGAGGGCAGGAGCCGTCTCGGCCGGGCCGTAGAGCGCGAGGGCCGAGCGCGCCTGCGCCATGCGCTCGGCATAGTCGCGCACCGCCCCGACCGTCACGGCGTCGATCTTCTCCACCGCCTCGTCCACGCCCGGCACCCTGTCCCAGATGGCCAGAAGCCGCGCCAGCCGCTCGGCCCGGTTCGACGGGCTCTCGAGCCCCATCAGGAGCCCGGCCTTGAGCTGCGCGCGGGCCCGGGCGACCTCGGCCTCGGACATGTCCTCGGTGGCGCGTTTCAGCTCGTCCACCGTAAGGCCCGCGAGATCGGCCACCTCCTCGCCCGAGGTGCCGGCATAGATGGTGATCTGCCCGGTATCCTCGTAGGCGCCCGACTGGGCGAAGATCGAATAGCAGAGGCCGCGCTCCTCGCGCACCTTCTGGAAGAGCCGCGAGGACATGCCGCCCCCGAGCGCCATGGCATAGACCTGCGCCGCATAGACATCGGGCGCCCGGTAGTTCGGCGCCTCGAAGGCCATGGCGAAATGGACCTGCTCGAGCGATTTCAGCTCGCGCCGCTCGCCGCCGAGGAAGTCCGCGGGCTGCATCGGGCGCTGGCCCACCGGCTTCAGATGACCGAACAGCGCCTGCGCCTGCGCCACGATCCTGTCGTGATCGACGCCCCCCGCGGCGGCGAGGATCATGTGGTCCGGGCCGTAATGCTCGCCCACGAAGCGCGTGAGGTCGGCGCGCCCGAAGCTCGAGACCCGCTCCTCGGGGCCGAGGATGGTGCGACCGAAGGCCTGTCCCGGATAGGAGGCCTCCTGCAGCCAGTCGAAGATGATGTCGTCGGGCGTGTCGAGCGCCTGGCCGATCTCCTGCAGGATGACGTGCCGCTCGATCTCGATCTCCTTCGGGTCGAAGACCGGATTGAGCACGATGTCGGCGATCACGTCGAGCGCGAGCCCGGTGTCGGCCTCGAGCACCCGGGCGTAGTAGGCCGTCATCTCGCGCGAGGTATAGGCGTTGATGTAGCCGCCCACATCCTCGATCTCCTCGGCGATGCGGAGCGCGGTGCGGGTCTTCGTGCCCTTGAAGGCCATGTGCTCGAGGAAATGGGCGATCCCGTTCTGCTCGGGCCGCTCGTGGCGACCGCCCGCCGCGATCCAGATCCCGATCGAGGCCGAGTGCAGCCCGGGCATGTGCTCGGTGACGATGCGGAAGCCGTTCGGCAGCGTGTCGAGGAGAACGGTCAACGCCCGGTCCTTTCGCGGATGAGGGTTTCGAGGGCGGAGAGGTCGTTGGGAACGCGCGTCACCCGCTCGGGGCGGTCGAAGAGATCGGCCATGCGGGCGGGCAGCGGCGGGCGCAGGCCGGTCGCGGCCTCGACGGCATCGGGGAACTTGGCCGGATGGGCGGTGGCGAGCGTGATCATCGGCTCGGGCCCGAGCGCCTCGCCGGCCACCTTCACGCCCACGGCGGAATGGGGGCAAAGAAGCTCGCCCGTCGCCGCATGGGTGGCGCGGATCGTGGCCAGGGTCTCCTCCTCCGAGGCGCGGCCCGAGGCGAAGGTCGCGCGCAGCGTCCCCAGCGCATTCTCGGAGATGCGGAAGCCGCCCTCCTTCAGCTCGGCCATGAGCGCTGCCACCGCCGCCCCGTCGCGGCCATAGGCATCGAACAAGGCCCGCTCGAAGTTCGACGAGACCTGAATGTCCATCGAGGGGCTGATCGAGGGGGTGACGCCCTCGGTCTCATAGGCCCCGGTCGAGAGCGCCCGGTGCAGGATGTCGTTCTGGTTCGTGGCCACCACGAGGCGCGCGATGGGCAGGCCCATCCGGCGCGCGATATAGCCTGCGAAGATGTCGCCGAAATTGCCGGTGGGCACCGTGAAGCTCACCTCGCGGTGCGGCGCGCCAAGGGCCACGGCCGAGGTGAAGTAATAGACGACCTGCGCCAGCACCCGCGCCCAGTTGATCGAATTGACGCCCGCCAACCCCACCGCATCGCGGAAGGCGAAGTCGTTGAACATGTCCTTCAGCCGGGCCTGGCAATCGTCGAAGTCGCCGTCCACCGCGAGGGCATGGACGTTCGCCTCGGACGGCGTCGTCATCTGGCGGCGCTGCACCTCGGACACGCGGCCGTGCGGGAAGAGGATGAAGACATCGACGTTCGAGAGGCCGCGGAAGGCCTCGATGGCGGCCGAGCCGGTGTCGCCCGAAGTGGCGCCGACAATGGTGATGCGTTGCCCGTTCTTCGCCAGCGCCGCCTGGAACAGCTGGCCGATCAGCTGCATGGCGAAGTCCTTGAAGGCGAGCGTGGGCCCATGGAAGAGCTCGAGCAGGAAGTGGTTCGGGCCGAGCTGCACCAGGGGCGCACGGGCGGCATGGCCGAAGCCCTCGTAGGCGGCGGCGATCAGGCCGCGGAACTCCTCGTCTCCGAAGGTCTCGCCCACGAAGGGCCGCATGATGCGGAAGGCCACCTCCTCGTAGGACAGGCCCGCCAGCGCCGCGATCTCGGACTCCGACAGGGTGGGCACGGTCTCGGGCACATAGAGACCGCCGTCCCGGGCAAGGCCCGTCAGCATGGCCTCGCCGAAGCCGAGAACCGGAGCCGCGCCGCGAGTCGAGATATACTGCATCTTTACCGCCTTCATTCCATCCGACGCCTGATACGCCAGAGCAGAAGGACTGTCATCCCCAGCCAGAGAACGGCAAGCGAAAACCACGTCACCGCATAGCCGAGATGGTCGTTCGGAATGCCTTCGGTGCCGATGGGCCAGGGGTCGATCCCGTCGCCCGTGGGGGTGGCGGCCACGACCAGAACCGGCTCGGTCGACAGCGCCTCGGCCATGGCGGGCACGTCGCGGGCGAACCAGATGCCGGAGACCGGATCGGGCGATGGGGTGAAGCTGTCCACCTCCGCGGGCCAGGCGAGGTTGCCGGTCAGGCCCGCCCCCACCGCCGTGCGCGGCAGGCCGCGATCCTCCTGCGGAAGAAAGCCGCGGTCGATCAGGATGCGGCGTCCCTCGTCGGTCTCGAAGGCCGAGATCACCCGGTAGCCCGCGCCGCGGTCCTTGCGGCTCGCGAGCACATCGATGTGCTCGCCGGTGAAGCGGCCCGAGACGGTGACGGGCAGATAGCGGTCGCGCGCGGCTTCGGGCGCTTCGGGCAGGGTCACGGGCGGGGCCGCAACGCGGGCCTCGATGTCGGCCAGCACCGCCTCCTTCCACTGGAGCCGCTGCACCTGCCAGAGGCCGAGCGACACGAGGATCGCCGCCCCGATCAGGCCGAAGAGAAGGGGCAGGATCATCCGGCGGATCATGGGGCAGCTCCTCGATGCGGAAAGCGCGGGCCTCGCGGCCCGCGCTTTCTGATCCCGGGGGAGGCGGCTGGCAAGGGCGGAGTTCCCGGGCCCTCCCCTGCCTCCGACCCCGATACCGGGGATCCGTTGCCTCGACTGGCTTGCGGGCCGGGCCTGCGGCAGGCCGCGAGGCGGATCCGGCGGCGCGGTGTGCCCGCCCCGCGGCAGTCATCCGCCGGACCGCCCGGGCGGACGCGGGCGTTACTGGCCCCAGATGTAGATCGAGGCGAAGAGGAACAGCCAGACCACATCGACGAAGTGCCAGTACCAGATCGCCGCCTCGAAGCCGACATGCTTCTCGGGGGTGAAATGGCCGCGCTGCACCCGGATCAGGCAGACCAGCAGGAAGATCGTGCCCACGATGACGTGGAAGCCGTGGAAGCCCGTCGCCATGAAGAAGTTGGCGCCATAGATGTTGCCCGCGAAGCCGAAGGCCGCGTGGCTGTATTCGTAGGCCTGGAACACCGTGAAGAGCGCGCCGAGCGCGATGGCGAGCGCAAGCCCCCAGGTCACGTCGCGGCGGTTGTTCTCATGCACCAGCGCATGGTGCGCCCAGGTGGCCGCGCAGCCCGAGCAGAGCAGGATCAGCGTGTTGATGAGCGGCAGATGCCACGGATCGAAGGTGATGATCCCCTCGGGCGGGAAGATCCCGTCGACGATCGGGCTCTCGGGCCCCATCGGATAGAGCGCGTGCTTGAAGAAGCTCCAGAACCAGGCCGAGAAGAACATCACCTCGGACATGATGAAGAGGATGAAGCCCCAGCGCAGGCCCAGCCGCACCACCGGCGTGTGGTCGCCCTCGAGGCTTTCCGTCACCACGTCGGACCACCAGCCGAACATCGTGTAGAGCACGACGACGAGCCCGATCAGCCCCATCCAGGGCCCCGAGCCGTGCATCCAGAGCACGGCGCCGAACAGCATGACGAAGGCTCCGACCGAGGCCATGAAGGGCCAGATCGAGGGCGGCAGGATGTGGTAGTCGTGGTTCTTGGCGTGGGCCATGGTTCCCCCCGGGGTGGCGTCTCTGGATCAGTTCACGTCGGTCGCGGACTCGGCGGCAAGTGCGGCCTGTTCCTCGGTCAGTGCGGTCTCGTGGAAGGTGTAGGACAGGGTGATCTGGCGGACATAGCGCCCGTCGGGATCGTCGATGATGGCGGGATCGACATAGAAGGTCACCGGCATCTCGACCCGCTCGCCGGGTGCCAGCACCTGCTCGGTGAAGCAGAAGCAGGCGATCTTGGCGAAATAGCCGCCCGCCGCATCGGGCGTCACGTTGTAGCTGGCGGTGCCCGCAACCGTGCGGTTCGTGGGATTGTAGGCCTCGTAGAAGGCCAGGCCGGTCTCGCCGATCTTCAGCTCCATCTCGCGCTGGAGGGGACGGAACTCCCACGGCATGCCGGCCTCGCGCGAGGCGTCGAACCGGACCTTCACGGTGCGATCGAGCACCTCGGCCGGCGCTTCGGTGGCGACGGCGGTCGTGCCCGCAAAGCCCGTGACCCGGCAGAACCAGTTGTAGAAGGGCACGGCCGCGAACGAGGCTGCCCCCATCACCGCCACGACGAGCACGAGGCCCCCGGCGGTCTTCTGATGCGACGACAGGCTCATTGCCCCATGGCCCCCGGCGGCGCATGGGCGAAGGCCCCGCGCTCGCCCAGCTGCGAGACCTTGGCGACCGTCAGGCCGAAGACCACGAGGATGAAGGCCGCGAGCGTGAGGCCCACGCCCAGATTGCGGCCGAGCCTGCGGCGGTGGATCTCGTGTTCGGCGCGGATGGTCATGTCACCAGCCTCCCAGTCCGTAGGGCTTCAGGGCCGCCTCGGCGAGGATCGCCCCGAAATGCAGGAAGAGATAATAGAGCGAGAAGCGGAAGAAGCCCTTCTCGACCCGGTAGCGGTCGGCCTCGGCCTCCGCCTCGTCGCGCCGCCAGATCCGCACCGCGCCCACCAGAAGCCAGCCGTTCAGCGCCAGCGTCGTGGCCAGATAGAGCGGGCCGCCGATGCCGGTGAAGGCGCCCGCCACCGCAAGCGGCGCGAGGAGCAGCGAATAGGCCAGCACATGCGTCCGCGTCACCGGCCGCCCGTGGGTCACGGTCAGCATCGGCACGCCGGCGTCGGAATAGTCGGACTTCATGAAGAGCGCGAGCGACCAGAAGTGCGGCGGCGTCCACATGAAGATCAGCGCGAACATGAAGAGGGATTCGACCGAGACGCCGCCCGTCGCCACCGCCCAGCCGATCATGGGCGGGAAGGCCCCCGCCGCGCCGCCGATCACGATGTTCTGCGGCGTCGTCCGCTTCAGCCACATGGAATAGACGACGGCATAGAAGAAGATGGTGAAGGCCAGCAGCCCCGCCGCGAAGAGGTTCGTGGCCAGCCCCAGCATCACCACCGCGATGCCCGAGAGGGCGAGCCCGATCCCCAGCGCCTCGCCCGGCGCCACGGTGCCCGAGGGCACGGGGCGGTTCCGGGTGCGCTTCATCACCCGGTCGATATCCTCGTCCCACCACATGTTCAGCGCGCCCGAGGCGCCGGCACCGAGGGCGATGAACAGGATCCCCGTCAGCGCGATCATCGGATGGACCGTCACCGGCGCCACCAGGAGACCCACCAGCGCCGTGAAGACCACGAGCGACATGACGCGGGGCTTCAGGAGGGCGACATAGTCGCCGAATCCGGCCTCCTTGGGGATCCCGGTGATACGGATGTCGGTCATTCAGCTCTCCCTGCGGCGCCGGCCCGGATTCTCCTCCCGAACGTGGCGCCGCGCTTGTTCGTTCCTGCGCTCACTCCACCGACACGCCGGCCGGCGTCGCGGGCATGGCGGCGGACAGCTCGTAGGTGCCGCCGCGGGCCTGTTCGAGCCAGGCGGCATAGGCTTCTTCCGACACGACCTTGACCGTGATCGGCATGTAGGCGTGCGAGATGCCGCAGAGTTCCGAGCACTGGCCGAAGAAGATCCCCTCGCGCTCGGCCCGGAACCAGAGCTGCGCGAGCCGGCCCGGCACCGCATCCTGCTTCACCCCGAAGGCGGGCACCGTCCAGGAATGGATCACGTCGGCGCCGGTCACCTGCACGACGACGGTCTTGTTCACCGGCACGACCATGGCCGTGTCGGTGGCCAGCAGGAACTCGTCGCGGCTGTAGCCGGCCTCGATCAGCTGCTGCTCGACCTCGGGCGACAGGCGGTTGTCGCCGCCGGTGGCGGGCGAGCCGATCATGTAGCTCTCGAACGAGATGTCCTCGTCGGGATATTCGTAGCCCCAGTACCACTGGTAGCCCGTGACCTTCACCGTCACGTCTGCCTCGGGGATCTCCTGCTGATTGAACAGCACCGGCAGCGAGAAGGCCCCGATGGCCACGAGGACGACGATCGGCACGATCGTCCAGGCGATCTCGAGCGGGGAATTGTGGGTGAAGCGGGCCGGCACCTTGTTGCGCTTCTCGTGGAAGCGCCAGGCCGCATAGAGGATAAGCAGGGTGACGAAGATGGTGATGGCGGCGATGATGACGAGGATGAACCCGTCGAGCCAATGTATCTGCGTGGCCACCGGGCTTGCCGACGGCTGGAAGCCCGTGCCCCCCGGTTGCGGCCGCCCGATGATCTCGAGGCTCTGCTGCTGCGCGGCCGCGGCCGTGGCCGCCAGAAGCCCTGCCGCCCCCGTGGCGCATCCGGTCAAGGTCGTGGAATGTCTCATGTTCAGATCCCGTTGGCTTCGGCCGGCCCTCGTGCCGTCTGTTCGCCGCCCGGAAACCGGGCAGATTTCCCGTTGTTCCTGAACCGATTGAGACCATATTGTTTTGACGACGACAAGGAAAACGATGCGTCAAAGCGTCATCATTTGATCTGAATCAAGGACAGTAGTCATGACCGACTCGGCTTTCCGGCCTTTCGAGACGCATCTGGACGTGGAGACCGCCTCCGCGATCCTGCGGGAGGCGACGCGGGGCGCCGATGACGGGGAACTCTTTCTGGAAAGGTCGCGCTCGGAATCACTCGTGCTCGACGACGGGCGGGTGAAGACGGCCAGCTACGATGCCTCCGAAGGCTTCGGGCTGCGCGCCGTGCGCGGCGAGGTGGCGGGCTATGCCCATTCGACCCAGATTTCCGAACAGGCGCTGAAGCGGGCCTCCGAAACGGCGCGGCTCGCGGTGGGCGACGGCGGCGGCGCCATGGCGGCCCCTCCTGCGGGGACGAACCGCAGGCTCTATGCCGACCTCGATCCGATGGCCGATGCGGCCTTCCCGGTGAAGATCGAGCTTCTGCGCGAGATCGACGCCTTCGCGCGCGACCTCGACCCGCGCGTGATCCAGGTTTCGGCCACGGTCGGCGCGGGGCTGCAGGAGGTCGAGATCCTGCGCCCCGAGGGCACGCGGCTGGCCGACGTGCGGCCGATGGTGCGGATGAATGTCTCGGTGATCGTCGAGGAGAACGGCCGGCGCGAGTCGGGCAGCTTCGGCGGCGGCGGGCGCTTCGGCCTCTCCCGGCTGATGGAGCCCGGCTGGTGGCAGGCCGCCGCGCGCGAGGCGGTGCGCATCGCCACGGTGAACCTTCAGGCGGTGCCCGCCCCCGCGGGGGTCATGGATGTGGTGCTGGGCGCGGGCTGGCCGGGGATCCTTCTGCACGAGGCCATCGGCCACGGGCTCGAGGCCGACTTCAACCGCAAGAAGACCTCGGCCTTCGCGGGGCTCATGGGCGAGCGGATCGCAGCGCCGGGCGTGACCGTGCTCGACGACGGCACGATCCCCGACCGGCGCGGCTCGATCTCGGTCGATGACGAGGGCACGCCCTCGAACCGCACCGTTCTGATCGAGGACGGCATCCTCGTGGGCTACATGCAGGATCGCCAGAACGCCCGGCTGATGGGCACCGCCTCGACCGGCAACGGCCGCCGCGAGAGCTATGCCCATATCCCCATGCCGCGCATGACCAACACCTACATGCTGGGCGGCGACGCCGATCCGGCCGAGATCGTGGCCGATCTCAAGGACGGGATCTATGCCGTGGGCTTCGGCGGCGGGCAGGTCGACATCACCAACGGCAAGTTCGTCTTCTCCTGCACCGAGGCCTATCTGGTGAAGGACGGCAAGGTGGGTGCCCCGGTGAAGGGCGCGACGCTGATCGGCGACGGCGCAACGGCGCTGCGCCAGATCCGCGCCATCGGCAACGACATGAAGCTCGACCCCGGCATCGGCAACTGCGGCAAGCAGGGACAATGGGTGCCGGTGGGCGTGGGCCAGCCCACGCTGATGATCGGCGGGCTGACGGTCGGCGGCAGCCGGGCCTGAGGGCCGCGCGACGCGGCGCGACCCCCAGGCCATGCGGGCCGGGGCCGCGCCGCGTCAGCCGAGATCCACCACCTGCCGGATCGCACTGCCCTCGGCCAGCCGGTCCATCGCGAGGTTGATCTCGTCGAGCTTCAGCCGGTGGGTCAGCATCTTCTCGACCGGCAGCAGGCCGCGGCGGGGCAGCGCCAGCATCCGCGGCAGGTCGCGCTGGGGCACGCAGGATCCGATGTAGCTGCCTTTCAGGGTGCGCTCCTCGGCCACGAGCTTCAGCGCCTCGAGCGACATCCGGTCGTCCGGGTGGGGCAGGCCCGCGGTCACTGTCGTTCCGCCGCGGCGGGTGACGGCGAAGGCGGTTTCCAGCGCCCGGACCGAGCCCGCCAGCTCGAAGGCGTAATCGACGCCGCCCGCCGTCAGGTCGCGCACCGCCGCGACCGTATCTCCGTCCGCGGGCACCGAGAGCGTGGCGCCCATGGCGCGCGCGGCCTCCATCTTGGCGGGGAACGGATCGATCGCCACGATCTCGGCCGCGCCGGCCGCCGCCGCGCCGAGGATGGCTGAAAGGCCGACGCCGCCCAGCCCCACCACGGCCACCTTCGAGCCGGGCCGGATCTGCGCCGTGTTGAAGACGGCCCCCGCCCCCGTCAGCATGGCACAGGAAAAGAGCGCCGAGACATGGGGCGGGACCTCGCGCGGGACGCGGACCAGCGACGGCCGCGCCACCACGGCATGGGTGGCAAAGCCCGAGATCCCGAGATGGTGGTGCACGGGCCGCCCGCCGAGCGAGAGCCGCCGGTGCCCGGTCATCAGCTCGCCCACCGCATGATGGCGCGCCGCCTTCTCGCAAAGGGCGGGCCGCCCCTCGGCGCAGGGCGTGCAGCGTCCGCAACCGGGCGCGAAGATGCAGACGACATGGTCGCCGGGGTCGAGATCCTCGACCCCCTCGCCCAGCGCCTCGACATAGCCCGAGGCCTCGTGGCCGAGCACCATCGGCAGCGGCCGCCGCCGCGTGCCGTTGATGACCGACAGGTCGGAATGGCAGATGCCCGCGGCGGCCACCCGGATCAGAACCTCGCCCGGCCCCGGCGCCGCGAGATCGAGCTCGCGGATCGCGAGCGGCCGCTCCTCGGCATAGTTCCCCGCGATCCCGTCGCGTTCGAGCACCGCCGCTGTGATCTTCATGCCGATCCCTCCCTTTTGCGCCAGCCTAGGCTGCCCGTCGCGCCGCGTCAGGTCAAAAGTGGAGCCCTGCCGTCCGCCGCTGTCCGGAAGGTCTCGCGGCGTCCGGCCTGCGGCTTTGCCCGGCTCCCGAAGCGGATGCGACAGAGCGCGTCCTGCGCCTCGTGGCCGTGGTGGCCCATCGAGGTGAAACCCGGCTTCGACGGCCAGCCTTCCCGGCGCAGGCAAGGGGGCTTTTCCCCGTCGCCGCGCCGGGCCAGAGTGGCTTCATCAGCCGGAAGGAGCGCCAGACCGTGAAGATTGCCATCGTGACCGCCTCGGACCGCGCCAGCCGCGGCGACTACGAGGATCTGAGCGGACCCGCCATCGCCGATTGGCTCGCCACCGCCGTGACCTCGCCCTACGAGATCGTGCGCCGCATCGTGCCGGACGGGGTGGAGACGGTGCGCGCGGCGCTGATCGAGCTCTGCGACAAGGAGGGGGCGGCGCTCGTCTTCACCACAGGCGGCACGGGCCCCGCGCCGCGGGACCTCACGCCCGAGGCGATGGTCGGCGTGATCGAGAAGGAGCTGCCGGGGTTCGGCGAGCTTCTGCGCAGCATCGGCCTTCAGCAGACCCCGACCGCGATCCTGTCGCGCCAGACCGCGGGCGTGCGGGGAAGGTCGCTGATCGTGAACCTGCCAGGACAGCCCGCGGCCATCGCGCTCTCGCTGCAGGGCGTGTTCGGCGCAATCCCGAAATGTCTCGACCTGATCGGCGCGGGGCGGATGACCGTCTCGGACCGCTGGGGCGCGGAGGGCCGTGCGGCGCCGACCCTGCCGGACTATCTCCGGTCCTGAGCCCGCGGGGGAGCCCGGCAGACACACCCTCAGGGACGCGCCTCCTGCAGGACGGCGAGCCCCTCCTGAAGGGCGCGCCGCAGCGTGGCGGCGAGGACCTGACGAGGACTGCCCGGGAAGTAATGCTCGCTCACGCGGGCCTCCTGCCCCCGCAGCGCCGCGGCAATGCAGACATATCCGGCCGGGTGGCCCTCGTCTTCGCCCGGCCCCGCGACGCCCGTGACGGCCAGAGCCAGATCGGCCTCGGGGGCGGACGCCAGCGCCCCTTCCGCCATGCGGCGGGCGACCTTGGGATGGTAGACCGTCTCTTCGGCAATCAGCGCCTCGGGCACGCCCAGCGCCGCCATTTTCATCGTCGGGCGGTAGGCCACGAAACTCCCCTCCAGAACGCCCGAACAGCCCGGAACACCCGAGACGCAGGCCGCGATCAGCCCCGCGGTGCAGGATTCGGCTGTGACCAGCCGGCAGTCGGCCGCCTTCAGCGCCCGGACGAGGTGCGCCGCCATATCCTGCATCTCCGAAGGAAACCCCATCAAGGCCTCGTCCGATCTCACCACCTCGGGCCGGAAAAGCCGCGCTTCCAGCCGGTCGAGCGGCTCGTAGCGGTCGGCCTTCGGATGGTTCAGCCGGATCGGGTTCATGCGCTTGTGCCAGGTGGCCCGCATCCGCGCGATGAGGGTGCCGAGCACCTCCTGCGCGTGGCGGTCCGCATCCATCCGCAGCGCGAAGGCGAGATGCTGGGTCGCAAGCCCCGGATCGTCGCGCAGGGCCTCGGCCAGCGCGAACTGCAGGATGTCCCATTCCAGATAGGTGGCGCCGATCTGGGCCTCGTCGCCGCCGCCGATGCCCAGCCCATCCGTGGGCATGGCCCGCCAGGTCGCTTCGGGCACGCGGTAGGCGCGGGCGAGCCACGGCACCTCCCAGGACTTCAGCATCGACTGGACGGGCGCCAGATCCCCGACATCTCCGTGGAGGGTCCAGAAGCCCGCGGTCAGCTCCGAGAAATTGTCGGTGCTGGCGACGAGGCCGCCCAGCCGGTGCGCCTGATCGTAGAGCGTCATCATCCGCAGCCGGGCGCGCAGGTTTCCGCGGCGCGTCCGTGCCGGCGTCTCGTCGGAGGCGAGAAGATCCGGGTCGAGCTCGCCGAGCTGGGCGAGCGCCGCCTCATAGGCGCCCGAGAGATCGAGATGGCGATGCTCGATCCCGAGCGCCGCGCAGGCCTCGACCCCGCGGTCCGTTTCGGCGGGATCCTGCTCGATGGGGAGGGTATGGCCCACGACATGCCAGCCTGCGGCCTTGAAGAGAGCCGCCGTCAGCGCGGAATCCACACCCCCCGACATGCCGATGACCGCCGTCGAGACCTGCGTCTGGGTGCGGTAGTCGACCAGCCCCTCGACCAGCCGCGCGCCCGTCGCCTCGAGATCCCCGGGGGGCAGGAACAGACCCTTCTCGACCTGCTCCTCCAACCGATCGGCGAACCATGGCGACAGGGGGCCCGCCTGCCGTTGTCGCGACAGATCGAGGATCTCCTCCACCAGCGTCTTCTGCAAAGCCGCCGCGCCTTGACCGCTCATTTCGTGTCTCCTGCTGCTGCCTCGGGCTGCGAACAGGTGGCCCGGGTGAATGTTCCTGTTGAAGGAACCTTCGGCGCGGCCTCCTGGCGGTATCGGCAGAGAGATCCGGGCCGCGCTTGCGGGCGTCCGGGCGCGCCCGGGGTTGCCGGATGTGCCGTGTCGGGCTGGCGCAACGCTTTGCTTCGGGGCCGCTCTTCAGGTCGTGACGGAACAGGGGCGGCTCCTGCCGGTTGCCCACCCACGCCACGCAAGGAGGAGCCGATGGATCGACCCAAGGAGAAGCGGCAGCGCAAGGACACGCCCTTCTATGAGGCGGCATCGGGCAGTTGGGGGTCGGTCCGCGGCATCGCCAAGGTTCTGCTCGATCAGAAGCCGGGTCCGGGCGTGATCCAGACGCTCATGCGCCAGAACAAGCCCGGGGGGCACATGTGCACCTCCTGTGCCTGGGCCAAGCCCGCCAAGCCCCATCTGTTCGAATTCTGCGAGAACGGCGCGAAGGCGACGGTCTGGGACCTGACCACCGACCGCTGCGGGCCGGACTTCTTCGCCGCCCACTCCGTCTCGGAGCTGCGCACCTGGTCGGACCACGACCTCGAGAAGACCGGCCGCCTCACCCACCCGATGCGCTATGACGCGGCGAGCGATCATTATCTTCCCGTCACCTGGGAAGAGGCCTTCCGCGAGATCGGCGGCCGGCTCCGGGGCATCGATCCGAAAGAGACGGTCTTCTACACCTCCGGGAAGGCCAGCCTCGAGACCGCCTTTCTCTGGCAGCTCTTCGCGCGGGCCCATGGGCACAACAACCTGCCCGACAGCTCGAACATGTGCCACGAGACCACGAGCGTCGGACTGAAGAAGGTGATCGGCTCGTCGGTCGGCACCTGCGTGCTCGAGGATTTCAACCACTGCGACATGATCCTCTTCTTCGGCCAGAACACCGGCACGAGCAGCCCGCGCTTCCTGCACGAGCTGCAGCGGGCGGTGCAGCGCGGCTGCAAGATCGTGACCTTCAATCCCGTGCGCGAGCGCGGCCTCGTGGAATTCGTGAACCCGCAGAACCCGTCGCAGATGACGCTGGGCAGCCCGACGCAGATCTCGGACATCTATCTTCAGGTGCGCCCCGGCGGCGACATCGCGGCGCTGGCGGGCATCTGCAAGCATCTCTTCGCGCTCGAGGACCAGCGCGGCTCGGTGATCGACCGCGCTTTCGTGGCCGAACATACGTCGGACTTCGAGGCCTTCGAGGCGCGCATCCGCGAGACCCCGTGGGAGGAGATCGAGCGCAACTCGATGCTGCAGCGCGCCGATCTCGAGCAGGTGGCCGAGATCTATGCCCGGTCGGAGAAGGTGATCGGGATCTACGGCATGGGCCTTACCCAGCATGTGCGTGGCTGGCTCAACATCGGGATGCTGGTGAACCTTCTCCTGATGCGCGGCAACATCGGGCGGAAGGGCACCGGCGTCTCGCCGGTCCGGGGCCACTCGAACGTGCAGGGCCAGCGGACGGTCGGGATCAGCGAGAAGCCTTCGCTCGTGCCCATCGACAGGATGGAAGAGCTGTTCGGCCTCTCCATTCCGCGCGACGAGGGCTGGAACACGGCCGTCGCGGCCGAGAAGCTGCTCGACGGCACGATGAAGGCGTTCCTGTCGCTCGGGGGCAACTTCGCGCGGGCCATTCCCGACCAGGGCCGGACGGATGCCGCCTGGGCCGGTCTCGATCTGAACGTGCAGGTGGCGACGAAGCTCAACCGCTCGCACACGCTGGTCAGCCGCGACAGCTGGCTTCTGCCCTGCCTCGTGCGCGCCGAGGAGGACCGTCAGGCCAGCGGTCCGCAGGCGGTGTCGATGGAGGACAGCCTGAGCCACATCCACGGGTCGGTGGGCAAGCGTCCGCCCGCCTCGGCATGGCTTCTGTCGGAACCTGCCATCGTGGCGGGCCTGGCCGAAGCGACGCTGCCCGCAAATCCGAAGCTGCGCTGGCGCGACTGGATCGGCGATTACCGCCACATCCGTGACCTGATCGAGGCCTGCTGGCCCGACCAGTTCGCGGCCTTCAATGCCCGGCTCTTCACGCCGGGCGGCTTCTACCGCGGCAATGCCGCGCGCGAGCGGCAGTGGAAGACCGAAAGCGGCAAGGCGCAGTTCACCGCACCCGAGACGCTCTGCGCCCTGGGCGAGCCGCCCGGGGGCAAGGAGATGACCCTGGTCACCTTGCGGTCGAACGATCAGTTCAACACGACGATCTACGGCTTCTCCGACAGGTTGCGGGGGCTCGAGGGACCGCGCAACGTGCTTCTGATGAACCCCGAGGAGATCGCGCGGCACGGGCTGCACGAGGGCCAGCGGGTGACCCTCGAATGTGCCTGGAGCGACGGGGTGGATCGCCGGGTGTCGGGGATGCGGGTGACGGCCTATGACCTGCCCGACAGCTGCGTGGGCGCCTATTATCCCGAGACCAATCCGCTCGTTCCGCTCGAGGCCCGCGACGAGCTGTCGGGCACGCCCGCCTACAAGGGCACGCCCGTGCGGATCCGGGTCGAAGGGTCGACCGGCCCGCTCTGAGGCTGGTTGTCGAGGCCCGCGGGCAAGGTTGCGGCCGGCGGCTCTCGCATCCGGTGGAGGTCTTCCTCCGCCGGATGTTCTCATTGGGGCGGGCGCTGCGCCCTGCATCCCTCCCCGTTCCGCGCAGTCAGGCCATTCGGCGCGCGGACGGGCGGAACATCCGGCGTGACCGGCCGTTCACCGGGCACAACCTGGATGGAGACAGACATGAAGACGAAGGAACTCGACACGGCCTTTCACGACATGCTCAAGGACGTCTATTACGCCGAGCGCCAGATCCTGAAGGCCCTGCCCAAGATGGCCCGCGCGGCCCAGTCCGAGCAGCTCAAGGAGGCCTTCAAGACCCACCGCGAAGAGACCGAGGGCCAGAAGGAGCGGCTCGAGAAGGTGTTCGAGCTTCTGGGCAAGCGGGCGCAGGGCAAGACCTGCCCGGCCATCGACGGGATCATCGAGGAAGGCTCCGAGGTGATGGACGAATACAAGGACAGCCCGGCGCTCGACGCGGCGCTGCTCGCGGCGGCGCAGGCGGTCGAACATTACGAGATGGCCCGCTACGGGACGCTCGTGGCCTGGGCCAAGACCCTCGGGATGGAGGATGCGGCGAAGCTTCTGGCCGAAACGCTGGAAGAGGAGAAGAAGACCGATGGCCTTCTGAACGATCTCGCCGGCGCCGAGGTGAACCAGAGCGCTCTCGCAGCGGCCTGAGTCCGGACGGAGGGGCCTCTGGCCCCTCCCATCGAAGCCCGCGCCTGATGGTCTCCCAGCGGGTTCGATTCTTAGGGAGGGGCCACTGGCCCCTCCCGTCGGGGCCCGCGCAGCATGTCCTGCATCGCGCGCGCCTCTCGTGCCGGCGCCCGATGTCTCGAGCATCTATGCCGAGACAGAGTGCCAGACGCCGCTCATGACCCGCAGCGGGACATCTTCCCCGACAGCCGAGCGCATCAATGCGCAGGCCCGATCGTGCTGGCACGTCCCGTCACATGCGCTCCGGCCGTGCCAATGGCCCGAAGTTCATGCCCGCTGTCGCGCGATCCGTTGTACCGCGCCCTGTGCTTCTCCGTCTCGTCCGCGTCATGCGATCCTGGGAGCCTCATGGCCTCGACCGGCGGCTCGAGAGCACCGTCCCGGGCGAAGTCCGCCCAATTCTTGAGCGAACAGCTCGGAACAAGAGCAGGCGGCCTCTCCGAATTCCCGAAACATGCTCTCTCCGGGGCCGGAACTTGATCCGCGTCAAGGTGCCCCAGCCTCCAATCCCTATTAAAACCGTAAACCACTCAGGGTGGTCCGACGGGCAGAGGGTCCGGGGCGAAGGAGACGAGTTGATGATGAATGCGAGGCAGATGCCCTTGGCCTTCGCGCCGGAAGAGGCGCGGCTGGCGGTCACGGGGCTCGCGGGCTGCAAGGAGATGCAGAAGCGTCTTTCCGAGATGGGCCTGCATGTCGGTGGCGAGGTGAAGGTGATCCGCGGCTGCGTCTCGGGCCCGCTTCTCCTCGCGGTGGGCAAGTCGCGCCTCGCGCTCGGGCAGGAGATGTCCCGCAAGATCTTCGTCACCCCGCTGCAGGACAGGTAACAGCCGATGGTTCTCTCGCTGAAAGACATGGCGGCCGGCGCGACCGCCCGCGTCACGGGCTACGCCCCCGGAGGTGCCGCCTACCGCCAGAAGCTGCTCTCGATGGGCCTGACACCCGGCACGGCGCTGCGCGTCCTGCGGGTGGCTCCGCTGGGCGACCCGGTGGTGATCGAGGTCCGCGGCTATCAGCTGTCGCTGCGCAAGGCCGAAGCCTCGGCCCTGTCCATCGAGGAGACCGCGGCATGAGCGGGGCCACCATCGCCCTTCTGGGCAATCCGAACTGCGGCAAGACCACCCTCTTCAACGCCTTGACCGGCACGCGGCAGATGGTCGGCAACTGGCCCGGCGTCACGGTCGAGAAGAAGACCGGCGAGATCCGCTTCGCCGGCCGCACCGCGGCCCTCGTCGATCTGCCCGGCACCTATTCGCTGGGATCCGGCCACACCGTCTCGACCGACGAGCGGATCGCGCGCGACTTCGCCCTGTCTGGCGAGGCGCAGCTCGTGGTCAATATCGTCGATGCCTCGAACATCGAGCGGAACCTCTATCTGACGCTGCAGATCCTCGAGATGGGCGTGCCGGTGGTGGTGGCGCTCAACATGATGGACATCGCCGCAAGCCAGCGGATCGAGATCGACCTCGAGACGCTTGCGGCCCGGCTCGGCTGTCCGGTCGTGCCCATCGTGGCCGCCACCGGCCGGGGCATCGAGGAGCTGAAGGCGGCCCTCGTGCGGGCGCTGGACACGGGCGTGCCGGCCGTGAAGCCGCTCTCCTACGTCCCCGAGATCGAGGCCGCGGTGGCCGATCTCGTCCCCGCCATCGAGGCGGCGGGCGAGACGCGCGCGCCGGGCTGGCTCGCGCTCGAACTCCTCGAGGGCAGCCGCACGCTGATCGCCCGCGTGCCGGCGCTGGCTCCCGAGGTGGCGCGCGCGCGGCAGGCGCTGGAAGAGGCTCTGGGCTACGATCCCGACACGGCCATCGCGAGCGGCCGCTACGATGCGGTGGCCGAGGTGACCGCCGCGGCGGTGCGCCGGACCTCCGAACTCGGCCGCACCCTCTCGGACCGGATCGACCGGGTGGTGCTGAACCGGGTGCTCGGCATCCCGATCTTCCTCTTCGTCATGTATCTGATGTTCCTGTTCACGATCAACGTGGGCAGCGCCTTCATCGACTTCTTCGACGTGGCGGCCGCGACGATCTTCGTCGAGGGCACGGCCGAACTTCTCGGCCGGGCGGGCAGCCCCGACTGGCTGACGACCGTGCTCGCCTCGGGCGTGGGCGGCGGCGTGCAGACGGTGGCCACCTTCATCCCGGTCATCGCCTGCCTCTTCCTCTTCCTCTCGGTGCTCGAGGATTCGGGCTACATGGCGCGGGCAGCCTTCGTGATGGACCGGTTCATGCGGATCGTGGGCCTGCCGGGCAAGAGTTTCGTGCCGCTGATCGTGGGCTTCGGCTGCAACGTGCCCGCGGTGATGGCGACGCGCACGCTCGAGAACGAGCGCGACCGGACCATGACCATCGCCATGGCGCCCTTCATGTCCTGCGGCGCGCGGCTGCCGGTCTATGCGCTGTTCGCCGCCGCCTTCTTCCCGGCGAACGGGCAGAACCTCGTGTTCCTGCTCTATCTGATCGGGATCCTCGCGGCCGTCTTCACCGGTCTCGTGCTGAAGAGCACGCTCCTGCCGGGCAGCACCACCCCCTTCGTGATGGAACTGCCGCCCTATCACATCCCCACATTGCGCTCGGTACTGCTGCGCACCTGGGACCGGCTCAAGTCCTTCGTGATCCGCGCGGGCCGGGTGCTCGTGCCGGTGGTGGCGGTGATTGCGGTGCTGAACTCCTGGGGGCGCGACGGCAGCTTCGGCAACGAGGACACGGACAATTCCGTGCTGGCGGCCATCGGCCAGACCATCGCCCCGGCCTTCGAGCCCATGGGCATCCGCCCCGAGAACTGGCCCGCGACGGTCGGCATCTTCACCGGCCTTCTGGCCAAGGAGGCGGTGGTGGGCACGCTGAACGCGCTCTATTCCGGCATGGGCGGGACGGAGGACGTGCAGGAAGAGGCCGCGCCCTACAGTCTGACCGCCGGCCTCTCGGCCGCCGTGGCGACCATCGGTGAGAATTTCGGCGACCTCGCCGGCGCGTTCACCGACCCGCTCGGGATCGAGCTCGGGGACATCTCCTCGACGGACGTCGCCGCGGAGGAGCTCGAGGTTTCGACCGGCACCTTCGGCGCGATGCGCGCCCTCTTCGACGGTCAGGCCGGGGCCTTCGCCTATCTCCTCATGGTGCTGCTCTATGTGCCCTGCACCGCCGCCATCGCCGCCGTCTGGCGCGAGGCGGGCCCGGCCTGGACGGGCTTCGTCTCGGTCTGGACGCTGATGATGGGCTGGGGCTCGGCCACGGTCTTCTATCAGGCCGCCACCTTCGCCCGCCATCCCGAGGCCTCGGCGCTCTGGATCGGCGGGGTCCTCGCGGCCTTCGCCCTCGTCATCCTCGTCATGAAGCGGATCGGGGGCACCGGCGCCTCCCGGTCCGCCCCCGCCGGAGCCTGAGGATCCATGCTGCTGATCGCTGTCCGTGACTATCTGCGCGAGCGCCACCAGGCGAGCCTCGGAGACCTCGCGCACCGCTTTCGCTGCGATCCCTCCGCCATGCGGGGGATGGTCGAGCACTGGATCGGCAAGGGCAAGGCGCGCGAATTGCCCTGCGCGGCGCTGGCCTGCGGCAAATCCTGCTGCGGCTGCACCAAGGCCCCGGAGGTGATCTACGAATGGGTCGGGGGGCAGCCGCACTGATCCTCTAGGGCAGCGGGCCACGGCCGCCCGAAAGCGGTTAACGCTCGTTAAACCAATTCCGGCTAAGGCTCGGGCGAAAGGGGAAGCCCATGATCGCCCGAGCCTTCACCGTTGCCTTCGAGGGCATCGATCCGCGCAGCGTCGAGGTGCAATGTGCCGTTTCGCCGGGGCTGCCCGCCTTCGCCATCGTGGGCCTGCCCGACAAGGCGGTCTCGGAGGCGCGCGAGCGGGTGCGGACGGCGCTCGCCTCCATGTCCATCGCCCTGCCCTCGCGCCGGATCACCGTGAACCTCTCGCCCGCCGACCTGCCCAAGGAAGGCTCGCACTTCGATCTCGCCATCGCGCTCGCGCTTCTGGCCGCGCTCGAGATCGTGCCCGCCGAAGAGGTCGAGCGGATCCTCGCCATCGGAGAACTGTCGCTCGACGGGCGCCTCGTCCCGGTCGCGGGTGCCCTTCCGGCCGCGGTCGCGGCCGCCGAACAGGATCGCGCGCTCCTCTGCCCCCGCGGCTCGGGGGCGGAAGCGGCCTGGGTCGGGGCCACGGAGGTCCTCGCAGCCGCCTCGCTCGACCAGGTGGTGCGTCATTTCACCGGACAGGCGTCGATCCCGCCCGCCGAGGCGGGCGAGGTGAACGACCGGCCCGCGGCCTCGGTCGATCTGGCCTCTGTCAGCGGGCAGGAGCGGGCCCGGCGCGCGCTGGAGATTGCCGCAGCCGGGCGGCACCATCTGCTGATGATCGGGGCGCCCGGGTCTGGGAAGTCTCTGCTCGCGCGCTGCATGCCCGGCCTTCTGCCGCCGATGACACCGGCCGAGGCGCTCGAGACCTCCATGATCCATTCGCTCGCGGGCAAGCTCAGCGAGGGCGGGATCAGCCGGGCGCGCCCCTTCAGCAGCCCCCATCACACGGCCTCGCCCGCGTCCATCGTCGGCGGCGGCCGCCGGGCCGGGCCGGGCGAGGTGAGCCTCGCCCACAATGGTGTCCTTTTCCTCGACGAACTGCCCGAATTTCCGCCGCGCGTGCTCGACACGCTGCGCCAGCCGCTCGAGACCGGCGAGATCATGGTGCCGCGCGCCGATGCCCGCCACCGCTACCCGTGCCGCTTCCTGCTGATCGCGGCCGCCAATCCCTGCCGCTGCGGCCATCTCGCGGATGCGTCCAGGGCCTGCAGCCGCGCCCCCACCTGCGGAGAGGACTATCTCGGCCGGATCTCGGGCCCGCTCATGGACAGGCTCGACCTGCGGATCGAGGTGCCCCCGGTCGGTTGGGTCGACGGACGGCTGCCGGCCGCCACCGAGAATTCGGCCACCGTCGCCGCGCGCGTCGCGGCCGCCCGGGCCCTCCAGACGCGGCGTTACGACGGATTGGCCGGGGTGCGGGTGAATGCGGATGCAGAAGGCCCGCTGCTCGAGGAGGTGGCCGCTCCCGACGCCGAGGGACGCGCGCTCCTCGCCCGGGTGGCGGAGCGGTTCGGCCTGTCGGCGCGGGCCTATCACCGGATCCTGCGGGTGGCGCGCACGATCGCGGATCTCGACGGCGCGCCGGAGGTGCGCCATCCCCATCTGGCGGAAGCGGTGAGCTACCGCCTCACCGCCACCAGGCCGAGGATCACTCCCGCCACGCAGGGCTGACGGGCCCGCAGCTCTTCCGGGCGCCGGAGAGGGTGAATGGCCGGCTCGAAGCCCCGAGGCCGGTCAGCCGCGCCTGCGGGCTTCGATCACCTCCCAGATCCGCGCGGCGCCGTTGGTGCCGTCGAATCGCTCGAGCTCCTGCAGGCCGGTAGGCGAGGTCACGTTGATCTCGGTCAGCCAGTCGCCGATGACGTCGATCCCCACGAAGATCTGCCCCTTCTCGCGCAGCACCGGCCCCAGCGCCGCGCAGATCTCGCGGTCGCGATCGGTCAGGCTCACCTTCTCGGCCCGGCCGCCCACATGCATGTTCGACCGCGTCTCGCCCGCCTGCGGCACGCGATTGATGGCCCCGATGGGCTCGCCGTCGACGAGGATGATCCGCTTGTCGCCCTTCTCGACGGCGGGCAGGAACTTCTGCGCGATGAGCGGCTCGCGGCTCATCGAGGTGAAGAGCTCATGCAGCGAGGAGAGGTTCCGGTCGTTCGGGTCCAGCCGGAAGACGCCCGCGCCCCCGTTGCCGTAGAGCGGCTTCAGGATGATGTCGCCATGCCGCTCCTTGAAGGCGCGGATCGTGGCCAGATCGCGCGCGATGGTGGTGGGCGGGATCAGATCGGGGAAACGCAACACGAGAAGCTTCTCGGGCGCGTTGCGCACCCAGAACGGATCATTGACCACCAGCACCTCGGGCATCAGCAGCTCGAGGATATGGGTCGTGGTGATATAGCCCATGTCGAAGGGCGGATCCTGCCGCAGCCAGACCACGTCGAACTCGCCGAGATCGACGGTCGTGGTCTCGCCGTAGCTCACATGGTTGCCCTTCTCGCGCCGGAGCTCGATCCAGCACCCCCGGGCCGTCACCCGACCGTCGTCGTAGGCGAGATGGTCCGGCGTGTAGAAGAACAGCCGATGCCCGCGGGCCTGGGCTTCCAGCGCGATGCGGAACGTGCTGTCCGCATCGATATTGACCGATCCGATCGGATCCATCTGAAGGGCGACGTTCAGGCTCATGCGCATCTCCTGCCGAATGGGCCCTTGATGGCGCAGCGCCCGGACGGTTGCAACCGGATCAGGCGGCGAAGGCGTTCTCGATGATCTCGACCCGGCCCAGCGCATCGACGAGGGCCACGTCGAACCGGCTGGCGGTCAGCTGCCCCCGTGGCTCTCCGGCCAGAAACTCCGAGGCAGCGCCATAGATGCGGCCCATCTGCCGGCGCGAGAGCCGGGCCGCGGCGGCGGCATGGCTCGTGCTCTTCTTGACCTCGATGAAGATCACCTCGGCCCCCTCGCGGGCGATCAGATCGATCTCGCCCGAGTGGCCCCGCCAGCGCCGGGCCGCCACCGGCCGCCCCGATCGGTCGTAGATCCGGGCCACCGCCTCTTCGGCCGTCCGGCCCGCGTGATAGGACACTTCTCCGCTCATCGCTCCTCCGCCAGCCGCAGCGCGGCCTGATAGACGTCCCGCCGGGGCAACCCAAGCTGCCCGGCCACCGCCGCCGCGGCCTCCTTCACCGACATGGTCCCGAGCGCCGCGACCAGCGCCGCCTCGAGATCCTCGGGCCCCGCCTGCACCGGCGGGGCGCGGTCGACCACCACCACGATCTCGCCCTTGACGGAACGGTCGCCGAAGTCCTTGGCGAGGAGATCCAGCGGGCCCCGCGACACTTCCTCGAATCGCTTGGTCAGTTCCCGGCAGACGGCGGCCTGCCGGTCTCCCAGCACTACCGCCATATCCTCTAACGTCTTGTGAATGCGCTTGGGAGATTCGTAGAGAACCAGCGTCGCGGGCACGGGCGCGAGCTCGGCCAGGAACTTGCGGCGCGCCGAAGCGGTGGCGGGGGGAAAGCCTGCGAAGAGGAAGCGGTCCGTGGGCAGCCCCGAGACGGTCAGCGCGGCGAGCACGGCCGAGGGACCGGGCGCGGCCAGCACCGGATGGCCGGCCGCGATCGCCGCGCGGCCGAGCTGGAAGCCCGGATCGGCCACGAGCGGCGTGCCTGCCTCGGAGGCATAGGCCACGCTCCGCCCCTCGGCGAGCGCCCGGAGAAGGCGCGGGCGCGCCGCCTCGCCATTGTGGTCGTGATAGGCCACGAGCGGCCGCCCGCCGAGCGGAATGCCGTGGATCTCCATCAGATGGCGCAGCGTCCGCGTGTCCTCGGCCGCCAGCACATCGGCCGCCCGCAGGATGTCGAGCGCCCTGAGCGTGATGTCGCGCGCGGCTCCGATCGGCGTTGCGATGAAATGCAGCCCGGGCGCGAGCGGCCGGGCCCCGCCGGGGCCGCTCTCCGGCTCGGCTTCGCCGATGGTCATGGGGGCGCTCCTTCCAAAGTTGCCATCCCGGATGCGACCGCATAGGCTCGGTCGCAACATTGCAACGGGATGAGGAGCCAGCATGTTGTCCGTTCTCAGCCGCGCCCGCAAGTCGCTGGGCCGCGCCGCCCTGGCGCTCGCCGCGCTGGGCGTCGCCGCCTGCGAACCCGTCGCCATGACCGGCGGGGGCCCGGCCGTGGACAGCTCGAAACCGGTGCCGGTGGCGCTCCTCGTGCCCGCGGGCTCGGGGCAGGCCAGCGACGAGCTTCTGGCCCGCAGCCTGCAGAACGCGGCCCGCCTCGCCGCCGCCGATCTGGGCAACGTCCAGATCGACCTGCGGGTCTACAACACCGCGGGCCAGCCCTCGCAGGCCGCGAGCGTCGCGTCGCAGGCGGTGGCCGACGGGGCGAAGATCATCCTCGGACCCGTCTTCGCGCAGGAAGCCAATGCCGTGGGCGCCGCCGTGGCGCCGAGCGGCGTCAATGTGCTCAGCTTCTCGAACAATCCCGACATCGCGGGCGGCAACGTCTTCGTCCTCGGCCCGACCTTCCAGAACACCGCCAACCGGCTCGCGAGCTATGCCGTCCGTCAGGGCAGCGGCCGCATCATGGCCGTGAGCGACCGCACCCCGGCGGGCCAGTCGGGGCGCGCCGCCATCGAGCGCGGCGTGGCCCAGGCCGGCGGCACGCTCGTGGCCTCGATGGATTACGAATTCTCGCAGAACGGCATCGTCTCGGCCGCGCCGGGCATCGTCGAGCGCGCGCAGGGCACCAATGCGCAGGCGCTGTTCCTGACCGCCGACACGGCGGGCGCGCTGCCGCTCGTGACCCAGGTGCTGCGCGAGAACGGGCTGCCGCAGGAGACCGCCCGCTTCATCGGCCTCACGCGCTGGGACATTCCCTCGGCCACCCTCTCGCTGCCGGGCGTCCAGGGCGGCTGGTTCGCCCTGCCCGACCCGGGCGTCTACGGCCAGTACGAGCAGCGCTACCGCGCAGCCTACGGCGAGGCGCCGCATCCGATCTCGGGGCTCGCCTACGACGGCGTGGCCGCCGTGGGGGCGCTTCTCAAGCGCGGCGCCTCGGACGGGCTCAGCGGTCGCGCGCTCACCCAAGGCTCTGGATTCGTCGGCGTGAACGGCATATTCCGGCTGCGCAGCGACGGCACCAACGAACGCGGATTGGCCGTCGCCCAGATCCGCAACAATCAGGTGGTAGTGATTGACCCCGCGCCGCGAAGCTTCGGTGGCGCCGGCTTCTGAGGCCGGCCCCGCGCAGGATCCGCTCTTCTCGGGGCTGATCCTGCCCCGCTCCCGCATCCTCGACCCCGAGGCGCTGACGCGCAGCATCCTGGCCGAGATCGACGCGGCCGGTCCGCTCGATCCCAAGGCCGCCCGCGCCATCGCCGTGCGCCAGATGACGGAGGCGAAGGCCGCGGGCAATCGCGCCCTGTCGGAGACGTTCGAAGCCCGACCGCGCGAGGCGCGCGGCCTGATCCGCGCGCAGGCCGCGCTGACGGACGGGCTCGTGACCACCGCGCTGCGCGTGGCCTGCGAGCGGCTGCACCCGCTGGCCAATCCGACCGAGGCCGAGCGCATCGCCGTCCTCGCGGTGGGCGGCTACGGCCGGGCCGAGATGGCGCCCCATTCCGACGTGGACCTGCTCTTCCTCACGCCGTGGAAGATCACGCCCTGGGCCGAGATGGTCATCGAGAGCATGCTCTACATGCTCTGGGACCTGCGGCTGAAGGTCGGCCATTCGAGCCGCACGGTGAAGGACTGCCTGCGCCTCGGGCGCGAGGACATCACGATCCGCACGGCGCTCCTCGAACATCGCTTCCTCGCGGGGCACGCGCCGCTCGCGGCCGAGCTCGACGAGACGCTCTGGAACGACCTCTTCCGCGGCACGGGCCCGGAATTCATCGACGCCAAGCTCGAGGAGCGCGGCCAGCGCCACAAGCGGCAGGGCGGCCAGCGCTATGTGCTCGAACCCAACGTCAAGGAGGGCAAGGGCGGGCTGCGCGACCTCCAGACGCTCTACTGGATCGGGAAGTATCTCAACCGCGTCCCCTCGCCCTCGGGCCTCGTGGCGGCGGGCCTGCTCACGCGGGACGAGTTCGAGACCTTCGAGCGCGCCGAATCCTTTCTCTGGGCGGTACGCTGCCACCTGCATTACGCCACCGGCCGCGCGACCGACCAGCTGACCTTCGACCTGCAGGTCGAGGTGGCCGCCCGCATGGGCTATGCCGACACCCGCGGCCGCCGCGGGGTCGAGGTCTTCATGCAGGATTATTTCCGCCAGGCCACCCGCGTCGGAGAGCTGACCCGCGTCTTCCTCGCGCAGCTCGAGGCGCGCCACGAGAAGCGCGAGCCCAAAATCATGGGCCTCTTCCGGCGCAAGAAGCGGCTGAAGCCGGACTACAGTCTCGTGAACGGCCGGATCGACGTGCTCGATCCCAAGGCCTTCCTCGCCGACAAGCTGAACCTCCTGCGCATCTTCGAGGAGGCGCTGCGCACGGGCCTCTTGATCCATCCGGGCGCCATGCGGCTGATCGCGGCCAACCTGCATCTGATCGACGAGGAGATGCAGCACGACCGCGAGGCGAACCGGATCTTCCTCGACACGCTGCTGCGCCACGGCAATCCCGAACGGGCGCTGCGCCGGATGAACGAGCTGGGCGTGCTCGGCGCCTTCATCCCCGAGTTCGAGCGCATCGTGGCCATGATGCAGTTCAACGTCTACCACCACTACACGGTGGACGAACATACGATCCAGTGCATCTCGACGCTGGCCCAGATCGAGCGGCACGAGCTGGATGAAGAGCTGCCCATCGCCAACCGCATCCTGACCGACGGGATCAGCCGCCGCGTGATCTATGTGGCGCTGCTCCTGCATGACATCGGCAAGGGCCGGCCCGAGGATCATTCGATCCTCGGCGCCCAGATCGCCCGCCGCGTCGCGCCCCGCTTCGGCCTGACCACCGAGGAATGCGAGACGGTGGAATGGCTTGTCCGCTACCACCTGCTCATGTCCGACATGGCGCAGAAGCGCGACATCGGCGACCCGCGGACGGTGCGCGACTTCGCCAAGGCGGTGCGGTCGAAGAAGCGGCTCGACCTGCTGACCGTGCTGACCGTCTGCGACATCCGCGGCGTGGGCCCCGGCACCTGGAACAACTGGAAGGCGCAGCTTCTGCGCAAGCTCTACCGCGACACGGTGACGGCGCTCGATGCGGGCCTCGAGAGCCTGAACCGCGAGAACCGCGCGGACGAGGCCAAGCGCGCGCTGCGCGAACTGCTCGAGGAGTGGGATCCGAAGGATCTGCGGGCAGAGCTCGCGCGCCACTATCCCCCCTACTGGCAGGCGCTCTCGAACGCGACGCATGCGGTCTTCGCCCGGATGCTGCGGGGCCTCGGCGAGACCGAGATCCGCATCGACCTCGACCCCGATCCCGACCGCGACGCCACCCGGGCCTGCTTCGCGCTGGCCGATCATCCGGGCATCTTCTCGCGGCTGGCGGGGGCGCTGGCGCTGGTCGGCGCCAATGTCGTCGATGCGCGGACCTACACCACCAAGGACGGCTATGCGACCGCCGTCTTCTGGATCCAGGATTCCGAGGGCTCGCCCTACGAGATCAGCCGCCTGCCCCGCCTGACCAGCATGATCGACAAGACGCTGAAGGGCGAGGTCGTGGCCCGCGAGGCACTGAAGGACCGCGACAAGCTGAAGAAGCGCGAGGCGCAGTTCCGCTTCCCGACCCATATCGCCTTCGACAACGAGGGGTCCGACATCTACACGATCATCGAGGTCGACACGCGCGACCGCCCGGGCCTGCTCTACGACCTGACGCGGACGCTGGCCGCCAACAACATCTACATCGCCTCTGCCGTGATCGCGACCTACGGGGCGCAGGTCGTGGACAGCTTCTATGTGAAGGACATGTTCGGCTTGAAGCTGCACCAGAAGAACCGGCAGGAGACGCTGGAGAAGAAGCTCCGTCAGGCGATCGTCGAGGGCGCGGAGCGGGCAAAGCAGTGAAGCCGATCTCTCTCGCCCGCGGGTTCCTGACGGTCGGCGGCTGGACGCTGCTCAGCCGCGGCGCAGGCTTTGCCCGCGACGTGATGATGGCGGCCTATCTGGGCGCGGGCCCGGTGGCCGAGGCCTTCCTCGTCGCCTTCTCGCTGCCCAACATGTTCCGCCGCTTCTTCGCCGAGGGCGCCTTCAACATGGCCTTCGTGCCGATGTTCGCGAAGAAGGTGGAAGGCCAAGAGGATGCGAAGGCCTTTGCCCGCGACGCCTTCTCGGGGCTGGCCGGGATCCTCGTTGTCTTCACGCTTCTGGGCACGCTGCTCATGCCCTGGCTCGTCCTTGCCATGGCCTCGGGCTTTGCGGGCGATGCGCGCTTCGACCTCGCGGTCGAGTTCGGGCGCATCGCCTTTTCCTACATCTTCTTCATCTCGCTGGTGGCGCTCCTGTCGGGGGTGCTCAATGCCTTCGGCCGCTTCACCGAGGCGAGCTTCGTGCCGGTGCTGATGAACCTCATGTTCATCGCCGCCATGCTGGTCGCCGACCGGCAGGGCTGGGACATGGGCCTCACGCTCGCCTGGACGGTGCCGGTGACGGGGGTGGCGCAGTTCCTCTTCACCTGGTTCGCGGCGCGGCGGCTGGGCTTCACCCTCTGGCCGCATCTGCCGCGCCTGACGCCGGATCTGAAGCGCCTCGCCGTGATCGCCGCCCCGGCCGTGCTGGCGGGCGGCGTGGTGCAGGTGAACCTCCTCGTCGGCCGTCAGGTCGCGAGCTTCACCGAAGGCGCGGTGGCCTGGCTCTCCTATGCCGACCGGCTCTATCAGCTGCCGCTGGGCGTCGTGGGCATCGCCATCGGCACGGTGCTGCTGCCCGACCTCTCGCGCCGGCTGCGGGCGGGGGACGAGGCCGGAAGCCGCGCCTCGTTCAACCGCGGCACCGAATTCGCGCTGATGCTGACGCTGCCCGCCGCCGTGGCGCTGGTGGTGATCGCCCTGCCGCTGACGCAGGTGCTGTTCCAGCGCGGCGCCTTCGGAGAGGAGGACGCCTGGAACACCGCCCTGGCGCTCGGCGCCTACGGGCTGGGGCTGCCGGCCTTCGTGCTCCACAAGGTGCTGCAGCCTCTCTATTACGCGCGCGAGGACACGCGGCGGCCGTTTCACTATGCGGTCGTCTCGATGGTCGTGAACCTCGCCTTCGCGATCGGGCTGATGCCGGTCATGGGCTTTCTGGCGGCCGCCCTCGCCACCACCGTCTCGGGCTGGGTCATGGTCTGGCAGCTCTGGGCGGGCTCGCGCGGGATGGGCGCCGCAAGCCGCCTCGACGAGCGGCTGCGCGCACGGCTGCCGCGGATCGTGGCGGCCGCGCTGTTCATGGGGCTGGTGCTCCATTGCGCGACCGGGCTGCTCGGGCCGCTCCTCGCCGAGCCGGGCTGGCGCTATCCCGGTCTGGCAGCCCTCGTGGCCGCGGGGATTGCGAGCTATTTTGGCGCGGGCGCGGCGATCGGCGCCTTCCGCCTCTCGGATCTTAGGTCGCTCCGCCGCCGCGCCTGAGGGCGCGCGGCCCCGCGCCTCGGCCGAGGCTGTCCGGCAGGGCTCTCAGCGGCGGCGCAGCTTCTCCCTCACCCGCGCCCAGCCGCCGGGGCTCACGGCGAAGGACAGAAGGAATCCCGTCGCGAAGCCCGCGAGATCGGCCACCCAGTCGTAGCCGCCGCCGAAGAGGAGGCCGAACAGCAGCTGGATGCCGAGCAGCATCCCGATCAGCGAGAAGGCGCGGAACTGGTTGCCCCCCGTCGCGGCAAGCCGCGTCCAGATCAGGAAGGTGAAGGCGCCCACCAGCCCGTAATCGGCCGGATAGGCGCCGATCAGCGGAGCCCGCACGCCTGGGATCGCCGCATAGGCCAGCGCCCCCACCACGGCCGCGCCGAGAAAGACCACCGCCACCGCCCAGGGCCGGAACACCTCGCCCACCATCTTGCCGAGCGCGAGCAGGATCACCACCGCCATCAGCGCATGGAGGAAGGTGGCATGGACCAGCGGATAGGACACGAGCCGGATCATCCCCTGCCAGGGGTAGGTGTGGGTCTCGAGCATCGCCCGCATGAGGTCGGGCGAGAAGGCGAACCGCTGCCAGGCGTCGAGCCGCCAGCCCTCGCCCGCGCCGCCGCCCACGATCCCGCTCGCGCCCAGCGCCACCACGGCTTCCATGGCGACGATCGGCAGGGCCAGCAACCAGACCACCGCCGGCATCGGATTGACCGGCGAGGCATTGTAATTGTCACGCATGGGGCACCCCGTCTGGCGCGGGCCGTCACATTGACGGCCCCTGTCCCGGGGGATAAGGCCAATGACCCCCTTTTCCCAGACGGAGCCAACCATGACCGAGCCGGTCCAAACGCCTCAGGTCTTCCCCACCCGGGTCTTCTCCGGCATCCAGCCCTCGGGCGGGCTGACGCTGGGCAACTATCTCGGCGCGCTGAAGCGCTTTGCCGAGATGCAGAAGGACGGGGTCGAGACCATCTATTGTGTCGTCGACATGCATGCCATCACCGTCTGGCAGGATCCCGCGAAGCTGCGCCAGCAGACCCGCGAGATCGCGGCCGCCTTCCTCGCCGCGGGCGTCGATCCGGCGCGCTCGATCCTCTTCAACCAGAGCCAGGTCACGGCCCATGCCGAGCTGGCCTGGATCTTCAACTGCGTGGCCCGCATGGGCTGGATGAACCGCATGACGCAGTGGAAGGACAAGGCGGGCAAGAATGCCGAGGCGGCCTCGCTCGGCCTCTTCGCCTACCCCGCGCTGATGGCGGCGGACATCCTTGCCTATCGCGCGACCCATGTGCCGGTGGGCGAGGACCAGAAGCAGCATGTGGAGCTGACCCGCGACATCGCGATCAAGTTCAACAACGACTTCGGGGTGAATTTCTTCCCGGTGACCGAACCCGTGATCGAGGGCGTGGCGACCCGCGTCATGAGCCTCCGGGACGGCACGAAGAAGATGTCGAAGTCCGATCCGTCCGACCAGAGCCGGATCAACATGACCGACGATGCCGACACGATCACCCAGAAGATCCGCAAGGCCAAGACCGACCCCGAGCCGCTGCCCGACAGCATCGAGGGGCTGAAGGAGCGGCCCGAGGCGCGCAACCTCGTGAACATCTACGCCGCCCTCTCGCGCTCCACGCCCGAGGCGGTGGTGGCCGAGTTCGCGGGCGCGCAGTTCGGCGCCTTCAAGCCGAAGCTCGCCGAACTTGCGGTGTCGGTCATGGCGCCGATCAGCGACGAGATGAACCGGCTGATGGCCGATCCCGCCGAGATCGACCGCATCCTCGGCGATGGCGCGGACCGGGCCGAGGCTCTGGCCCGGCCGGTGCTCGACGAGGTCCATGACATCGTCGGCATGATCCGCTCGCGGCGCAGATGATCCGGCGGCTCGCCCGGGCGGTCCTCGGCCTTGCGCTGATGGGCTCGCTCGCGGCGACCGGCCTCACGGCTGCGCGGATCGCCCGCGAGCCCGCGCTCACGCCCTTCACCGAGGCGGCGGCGGACGAGATCCGCGCCGCCTCGGACCGCGCCATGGCCCGCCATGCTCCGCCCGGGGCGATCCTCGCCCGACTGGCCCTGCGGCTGGCCGAGGAGCCGCCGAACCCCGTCGCCGTCGAGGCGCTGGCGGAGCTGGCGGCGGAACAGGACCTGACCCTGCCCCCCGAGACCGCCGCCCGCCTCAAGGAGCTGCGCGAGGAGACGCTGTGGGAGGATGCCGCCGGCTGCCTCGCCTGCCTCTGGGACGCGGCCTCCTGCAGCCTCTCGGCCGAGCTTCTCTGTCAGGCGCCCATGGTGCTGACCCCCGCCGGCGATGTGGCGGGGCTTGCGCGCGCCGGTCAGGCCTGGGCCAGCGGCTCCGAGGTGGACCGGGTGGATCTCGCGCTCTCGACGGTGGGCCTCGGGGCCACGGCGGCGGTGCTGGTCTCGGGCGGCAGCTCCGCCACGGTGAAGGTGGGGGCGGGCCTTCTGCGGATGGCGCACCGGATGCGGCTTCTCTCGCGGCCGCTCGCCCGGCTCGTCACCCGCAC
>NZ_MABH01000053.1 GCF_001720585.1 Cereibacter johrii
AGCGCCGCCGTGGCAGAGGCCGCGAAGGCGGGCTCCTCCTCGAGCCGCCGGGCAAGCGCCAGCCCCAGCCGCTCGGGCAGGGCCGAGGGGTAGCGCAGCGCCCCTTCCAGCGTGCGGTAGATCCCGAGGAACGAGCCGATCTTCGACCGTTTGGCCCGGCTCGCCGAGCCATAGAGCTGCTGGAGCGCGAGCTTGTCGGTGGCAAAGACCCCCGCCTCCACCGCCTTGGCCGCAATGCGGGCGCGCTCGAAATAGGACAGGCCGGCCCGGATCTCGTTCTCCTCGACCATGGCCACATAGGCCGCGGCCGCCGTGTCGGGCCGGCGCAGGAGCGCCAGCACCGTCGCGAACCGCTCCTCGCCGGTCTCGGCATGAAGGCGGCGCAGCGCGGTGACCCGTCGCCAGCCCGAGATCAGCCCGAAGCGGCCCTCGCCCATGTCGGTGACCTCGATCGGGCTGCGCTGGCCATGGGCCGCAAGGCTGGTCATCAGGCTCGCCAGCTCCTCGGCCTCGAGGCCGATCCGGTCGCGGACGAGCCAGCCCTCCTCGATCCGGTCGAGCTCGAGCCGCAGCACGAGGCGCCCCTCGCTGCGGGCGGCGCCGAGCTCCTCGGCCACCTCGCGCAGCGCCGCCGTGGCCGCCGCCTCGCCCGTCACCCGGCTGATCGGCGCGGGTGCGAGGCCGGGCCCCAGCGCCGAGGCCGAAGCCGGGGCAGGGGAGGCCTCCGAAGCCGATGTCGGGACGGGGGCGAAGCCGCCGAGGGGAGGCAGTGTCAGTCGCTTGCGCTTGGCCATGGGCCGTCTCTCCTGTCGTTCGGGCCGAGGTTTGTTTCGCGCGCGAAACAATTTGCCCCCGCCGTGCCGCCCTGCCGGCCCCCGGATTTGTTTCGCGCGCGAAACAAACGGGCCCGGGCGCTCACTCCGCGGCGTCGGCCGCCGCCAGTTCCTCGCGCCGCCAGATGCCCAGCAGAAGCCGCTTGAAGGCGGCATAGGTCGCATCGAAGGTCTCGCGGCCGCGGATGTAGGTGTCGCGGTTGAAGTCGCGGTAATCGGCCTCGTAGATGCCGTTCACCTGCTCGCCGGCCTGACCGATCAGCGCGGTGAAATCCTGCCGCTCGGGCGCCATGGTGCGGCCCATGTAGGCCTGCATCAGGTCCGCCATCTCGGCCTGCTGCGCCCCGTCGTAGCGGGTGAGCACCGCGCGCACCGCATCCCATTCGAAGGCCAGCTCCTCGCGCCCGAGCGCGCGGGCGGCGATGTTCTCGCCCTCCTCGATCGAGCGGAAGGTCGAGTGCAGCATGTCGAAGAAGCGGCCCGTCGAATCGAACTCGAGGAAGGAGGCGCCGAGCGGCACGAGCAGGATGTCGGCCGCCGCGAGCCCGTTGATCGTGAGATAGCCGAGCGCCGGGGGCGTATCGAGGAAGATCACGTCGTAGCGGTCGAGCACCCCGTCCTCGGCCAGCACGTCGGTCAGCGCATCCCAGAGCTTCCAGCTGCGCCCCTGCATCCGCCAGACCGGGATCTGGAACTCGGCCCAGTAGAGGTTCAGCTGCGCGCCGATCAGGTCGATGTTGGGCCAGTGGGTCTTCGCGATCAGATCGCCCGCGCGGATCTTCTGCGCCTCGGTCAGCGTCTCGTCCATCGGCACCGGCGGGTCGCCGCGGGCCACGCGCACCCGGTTCTCGGCCTGCAGATGGGCCGCATAATGGCGGGCGAGGAGCGGAAAGACCGTGCCCCATTCGTCGGCCACCCGGCCGCCGAAGATCGAGGTCATCGAGCCCTGGCTGTCCAGATCGATCACCAGCACCCGGTAGCCGTCGAGGGCTGCCGACATGGCCAGATGGGCCGCGGTCGAGGTCTTGCCCACCCCGCCCTTGAAGTTCGCCACCGCCACCAGCTTCGCAGGCAGCCCCGCGGGGCGGTAGGGGCGGTATTCCTTGGCCTTCGACCCTTCGGCCGCGAAATGGGCGCGAAGCCGCAGCACCTCGTCGAGCGTGAACCATTTGGCCCCGCCCTCGGTCTCGGAGATGCCCTGCGGCAGGTCGGGATTGGCCTTCAGCACCCGGCGGAAATGGGCGGTCGCGACCGGGATCAGATAGCGGGTGATCTCCCAGGTCGAGAACAGCCGGAGGCTGCGGCGGCCCTCGGCATCGAGCCCGCGCGCGGCCAGATCCTCGCGGCCCTGCGCGCAGGAGCGGGCGATCTCGGCGAAGCCCGCGGTGGTGAGCGGCGCCTCGAGTTCGGCCAGCGCCGCGTCGGGAGAGATGTTGAAATAGGGCGGCAGGGGCACCTGCGGCTCGCGCGCGGGCGGGCCCTTCCGCATCTCCATGCGGCCGCGCCCGGCCGTCTTCCGTCCCTTGGTCTCGGCCATGCCTGTTCCCTTTTCCGGGTTCGTCTGCTCGCTTTCGCCAGAAGTATCACCTTTTTGCGGATATGGCAATTTTCTGCGCACATTGCCCGGCAACTTTCTGGTTTTTCTCAGCGATTCCCGCGGTTGGCATCGCACGGGCGCCGGGGGCCGCTCAAGCGCCGTGGCCTGCCTGCATCAGTTAGTTTTGGGTTATATATAGTTACAGGCTTCGGCGGATTCGGCCAAGTGCTTGAGGAGACGCGGGAAAGGGGAGGTGCTGGATGGCCCGCCCGACTCCGGAACCCCGAAGATCCGACTCCGAAGCCACGCTTCTCCGACTCCGGAACCCCGATCTTTCGGCCCGGCGCGCGCGCCCCGTGCTGGACGGAAGGGGCCGCTTGCGCATAGGCTCGGTGTCATCGAAACCACGAAGGCGCGCGCACATCCCGGGAACACATCGGGGGGCCGCACCGTCGAGCAGGCACAGGCAGCGCGATGCAGGAGACAGGCGGACGGCGGACAGCCGCCCCGCGAACGGGTGCGCGGACACGCGCCGCGGGGCCGGACCCTTCGGCCAACCCGGCCGGGCAGGACAGGGCGGCGGCGGAGACCCTTTCCGACGGGGCAGGCCCCGTGGCACGCGGGCGGAGCCGCTCGCGCGGGGCAGGGGCCCCCGAGCCCTCCCTTCCCGAGACGGCGGACCGCGCGCCCGCGCCCGAGATGGCGGACTTCTTCATCTGCGACATCCTCGATGCCCTGCCCAAGGATGACATGGCCTCGATGGAGCATCCGGTCTTCTCGCTCGCGACCCGCCCCGACCTGCGCGTGCTCGACTATGCCCATAATGGGGTCAGGATCACCGTGACGCCTTCGGTGCGGGGGCTCGCCACCCTCTTCGACAAGGACATCCTGATCTATTGCGTGAGCCAGCTCATGGCCGCGCTGAATGCCGGGCGCGCCATCAGCCGGACGCTGCATCTGACCGCGCACGACCTGATGACGGCCACCCACCGCGAGACCAGCGGCGACGGCTACCAGCGGCTGCGCGAGGCCTTCGAGCGGCTGGCGGGCACGCGCATCACCACCAACATGGAGGGGGGCGGGCGCGAGATCACCACGGGCTTCGGCCTGATCGAGAGCTGGCAGATCGTGCGCCGCAGCCGGGGCGGGCGCATGGTGCAGGTGATGGTGACGCTGTCGGAATGGCTGTTCCAGGCGGTGCTCACGAAATCGGTGCTCACGCTCAGCCGCGACTATTTCCGGCTCAGAAAGCCGCTCGAGCGGCGGATCTACGAACTCGCGCGCAAGCACTGCGGCCAGCAGCCGGAATGGCGGGTCTCGATCGCCACGCTCGCCAAGAAGTCGGGCTCGGCCTCGCCGCTGCGGGTCTTCCGCAAGATGATCCGCGACATGATCGCGGCCGACAGCCTGCCGGGCTACAGCCTCGCCGAGGAGCCGGGCGACCTTCTCTGCGTCACCCGCCGCGCGGCAGTGCTGGCGCCGGGCCTCGCGCCCGCGCTGCGCGAGACCACGCTCGAGCGGGTGCGGGCGCGGATGCCGGGCTGGGACGTCCATGCGCTGGTGGCCGAATGGCACGCCTTCTGGCATTCGAGCGGCCAGCCCCGGCTGAGATCCGCCGATGCGGCCTTCCTCGGCTGGATCGAGCGTCGGGTGCCGGGCTGACCCCGCCATTTCCCCCCTGCCCATGCCGCGCCGCGGCGTTATAGGTAGGTCATGACCGACGCCCCGCCTCCCCGGATCGCGCTCCTTCTGGCCACCTACAACGGAGCGGCCAATCTCGAGGCGCAGCTCGAGAGCTTCGCGGCCCAGCATCTGCGCCCCGTCTGGCTCGTGGTGAGCGACGACAGCTCGACCGACGCCACCCGCGCGCTGCTCGCGGCCTTCGCCGCCCGCCATCCCTGGCTCGAGCTGCGGCTCGTCGAGGGGCCCTGCCGGGGGTCGGCGCAGAATTTCCTCCATCTCCTGGGCCAGGTGCCACCCGAGGCCGACATGGCCGCCCTCTCGGATCAGGACGATGTCTGGCTGCCCGGGAAGCTCGCCCGCGGAGCGGCGGCGATGGCCGATCTGCCCGCGGACCTGCCCGTCCTCTACGGCGGCTCGAGCTGGATCTGCGACGCGGAGCTCGGCAACCGCCGGCCCTATCCGCTGCCCGCCCGCCCGCCGGGCTTCCGCCATGCGCTGGTCCAGAACATCGCCGGCGGCAACACGATGATGCTGAACCGCGGCGCGATCGCGCTGCTCGCCGCCGCCAGCCGCGAGCCCGAGCGGATCGTCGTCCATGACTGGTGGATCTACCAGATCGTCTCGGGCGCGGGCGGGCGGGTGATCTTCGATCCGGTGCCGCTCCTGCTCTATCGCCAGCACGGCGGCAACCTGATCGGGGCGAACGACGGGCTCAGCGCCAAATACCGGCGGCTGAGGATGCTTCTGAGCGGCGGCTTCCGGCAGTGGAACGCGATCAACATCCGCGCGCTCTCCGCCTCGGCGCACCGTTTCACCCCCGAGAACCGCCGCCTTCTGGCCGAATTCGAGGCGCTGCGCCGTGCCGGCCCCTGGGGGCGGCTCCGGCAGCTGAAGCGGACCGGCCTCTACCGGCAGGGGCTGCCGGGGCGGCTCTCGCTCTGGCTGGCCGCAGTGCTGGGGCGGATCTGAGGTGCGTGGACAACCTGCGGATGAGACCTTATTCCAGACAGCATAAGACAGGGGAATTTCGGGTGCAGATTGAAGAAACGGAACTGCCGGGTGTCCTGATCCTGACGCCGCGGGTCTTCGGCGATGCGCGGGGCAGCTTCTGCGAGGCCTGGAACCGGGCCACGCTCCAGGGGCTCGGGATCGATCTCGATTTCGTGCAGGACAACCAGTCGATCAGTGCCCCCGTGGGCACGGTGCGCGGGCTGCATTACCAGGTGCCGCCCCACGCCCAGGACAAGCTCGTCCGGGTGGGCCATGGCGCGATCCTCGATGTGGCGGTCGATGTGCGGGTGGGCTCGCCCACCTACGGCCGGTGGGTGGGGGTGGAGTTGACAGCCGGCAACGCCCGCCAGCTTCTGGTGCCCAAGGGCTTCCTGCACGGCTTCGTCACGAGAGAGCCCGACACGGTCGTCCTCTACAAGACCACCGATGTCTATGCGCCCGACTGCGACGGGGCGGTGCATTTCGCCGATCCCGACCTCGGCATCGACTGGGGCATCGATCCGGCCTCGGCCGTGCTCTCCGACAAGGATGCGCGCGCGCCGCGCTTCGCCGACTGGACCAGCCCTTTCACCTACGAGGCCTGACCCCATGAAACTGATCGTGACCGGAGGAGCGGGCTTCATCGGCTCGGCCGTGGTGCGCAAGGCGGTGGCCGACGGCCATCATGTCGTCAATCTCGACTGCCTGACCTATGCCGCCTGCCTCGACAATCTCGCAAGCGTCGCGGGCGCGCCGAACTATGTCTTCGAGAAGGCCGACATCCGCGATGCGGAGGCCATGGCGCGGGTCTTCGCCACCCACCGGCCCGATGCGGTGATGCATCTGGCGGCGGAAAGCCATGTCGACCGCTCGATCGACGGGCCGGGCGCCTTCATCGACACCAATGTCCGCGGCACCTATGTGCTTCTGGAAGCCGCCCGCCATTACTGGGTGGGGCAGGGCAAGCCGCAGGGCTTCCGCTTCCACCATATCTCGACCGACGAGGTCTTTGGCACGCTGGGCGAAACGGGGCAGTTCACCGAAGAGACGCCTTACGCGCCGAACTCGCCCTATTCGGCCTCGAAGGCCGCGTCCGACCATCTGGTGCGCGCCTGGGGCGAGACCTACGGCCTGCCCTATGTGCTCACCAACTGCTCGAACAATTACGGGCCGTTCCATTTCCCGGAAAAGCTCATTCCGGTGGTGATCCTGAAGGCGCTCGCCGGCGCGCCGATCCCGGTCTACGGCAAGGGCGAGAATGTCCGCGACTGGCTCTATGTCGAGGACCATGCCGACGCGCTGCTGACGGTGCTGGCGAAAGGCCGGAACCACCGCAGCTACAATATCGGCGGCGAGAACGAGGCGAAAAACATCGACATCGTCCAGAAGATCTGTGCGATCCTCGATGCGAAGCGCCCCAAGGCCACGCCCTATGCCGATCAGATCGCCTTCGTGACCGACCGTCCGGGCCACGACCTGCGCTATGCGATCGACCCCACGCGCATCCGCACCGAACTGGGCTGGCGGCCCTCGGTCACGCTCGACGAGGGGCTCGAGCGCACCGTCGACTGGTATCTGGCCAACGAGCCCTGGTGGCGCGCACTGCAGGACCGCGCCGGGGTGGGCGAGCGGCTGGGAGTGAAGGCATGATCCTCGTCTTCGGCCGCACCGGGCAGGTGGCGCGCGAACTGGCCCGCCTCGCGCCGGAGGCGCGGACTCTTGAGGATATGCCGGAGGCGCGGACGCCGGACGGCGCGCCGCAGGCCCGCTTCCTCGGGCGCGAGGAGGCGGACCTGTCCGACCCCGAGGCCTGTGCCCGCGCGATCCGCGAAGCGAAGCCCGCGGCGGTGATCAATGCCGCCGCCTGGACCGCCGTCGACCAGGCCGAGGAGGAGGAGGCCCTGGCCACGGTGGTGAACGGGGAGGCCCCCGGCGCCATGGCGCGGGCCTGCGCCGAATTGGGCATCCCCTTCGTGCAGATCTCGACCGACTATGTGTTCGACGGCTCGGGCAGCCGCCCCTGGCAGCCCGGCGATCCGGTGGGCCCGCTCGGTGCCTACGGCCGCTCGAAGCTCGCGGGCGAAGAGGCGGTGCGCGCGGCCGGCGGACCCCATGCGATCCTGCGCACCTCCTGGGTCTTCTCGGCCCATGGCGCCAATTTCGTGAAGACCATGCTGCGCCTCGGGGCCACGCGCGACCGGCTCACAGTCGTCTGCGACCAGGTGGGCGGGCCCACGCCCGCGGCCGACATCGCCGAGGCCTGCCTCGCGATGGCGCGCGGCCTCGTCGCCCGGCCCGAGCTGTCGGGCACCTACCATCTCTCGGGCGGCCCGGACGTGAGCTGGGCCGACTTCGCCCGCGAGATCTTCCGTCAGGCGCAGCTTGACTGTCTCGTGGCCGACATCCCGTCCGCGGACTATCCGCAGAAGGCCCACCGGCCGGCCAATTCCCGGATGGACTGTTCCGACCTCGCCCGCTTCGGCCTTGTCCGCCCCGACTGGCGGCAGGGTCTCGCCCATGTTCTCGCCGATCTCCAGGAGGTTTCCGAATGAGTGTTCGCAAGGGTATCATCCTCGCCGGGGGCTCGGGCACGCGGCTCTATCCGCTGACCATCGGCGTCTCCAAGCAGCTGATGCCGGTCTATGACAAGCCGATGATCTACTATCCGCTCTCGGTGCTGATGCTGGCCGGGATCCGCGAGATCGCCATCATCACCACGCCGCAGGATCAGGAGCAGTTCCGCCGGGCGCTCGGCACGGGCGCGCAATGGGGGATCTCGCTCACCTATCTGGTCCAGCCCCGGCCCGAGGGGCTCGCGCAGGCCTATACGATCGCCGAGGAGTTCCTCGCGGGCAGCCCCTCCTGCATGGTGCTGGGCGACAACATCTTCTTCGGCCACGGCCTGCCCGACCTTCTGGCCCAGGCCGATGCCAAGACGGAGGGCGGCACGGTCTTCGGTTATCATGTGGCCGATCCCGAACGCTACGGCGTGGTGGCGATGGACGAGCGCGGCCGCGTGACCCAGATCGTCGAGAAGCCGAAGGTCGCGCCCTCGAACTATGCGGTGACGGGGATCTATTTCCTCGATGCCCGCGCGCCCGATCTGGTGCATGGCATCCGGCCCTCCGAACGGGGCGAGCTCGAGATCGTCTCGCTTCTCGAGATCTATCTCGAGGAGGGGCTGCTCGACGTCCAGCGCATGGGCCGCGGCTTTGCCTGGCTCGACACGGGCACCCATGCAAGCCTGCTCGATGCGGGCAATTTCGTGCGCACGCTGCAGCTGCGTCAGGGGATGCAGACGGGCTGCCCCGAAGAGATCGCCTTCGCCAAGGGCTGGGTCGATGCCGAGGCCCTGACCGACATGGCGGCGCAGCTTTCCAAGAACGATTACGGCCGCTACCTGCAGGGGCTGCTCACCGACCGGATGATGGAGGGCTGAGCGCGCCCTCCCGCCAGAGGCTCAGGTCGCGCCCGGTCAGCGCCTCGGTCAGGGCGATGTCCGGGGCATAGAGGGCGCGCATCCTCGTCATCATGCGTGGCTAATACGAGCTCTACGGCGTGGCGGGGAGCAGAGCTTCGACGTCTTTGATGAAGGGCAGCAGATTCTCCCACACAGTGCAGCGGTAGCATCAGACGATGCTCTCGAGCCGGGCGGGCGTAGCGCAGGCCGTTGGCTGCAAGCAGTTCGACGACGGGGGAGCCGACCATGGTGATCCCGTCGTGGCTGTTCGGGGAAAAGCCCGCATCGATCGGCATGTAATCTAGGCGCCTATCGAACCGGAAGCTGCTCGACTGCGGCGCACTGAAGGCGAAGGGCGACAGGCGCATTCTCGCAGGATCCGAGGGCAGGAGGGCAAGAGCATCACGAGCCAGAGCCACTCGGGGATACCTGCGCGTCTCGACCGAACGTCAGGGGCAGAGCGGCCTAGGCCTTGAAGCGCAGCGTGCCGCGGTGGCAGCCCATGTCGCGGCGCGCGGCGAGGTGGTGGCCGAGTTAAACGAGATCGAAAGCGGCAAGCGGTCCGACCGGTCCGAGCTTGTGAAGGCACTGGATATTGCAAAGAGAGCAGGGGCCGTCCTCTGATCGCCAAGCTTGATCGCCTGGCCTGCATGTCGCCTTCATCGCGAACCTTCTCGAGAGCGGCGTTGAGGTCACGGCAGCTGACATGCCGGAGGCCAACCGGTTCGTCTTCCACATCATGGCAGGGGTCGCCGAGCAGGAAGGGAGAGCCATCTCCGAGCGCACCAGGGCTGCGCTCGCCGCCGCAAAGGCGCGGGGCTTGAAGCTCGGCTGGTCAATGCCGGAGAGGAAGCACGAACAGCGCAGAGCCTCGGCCTCAGGAGCTCTGCAGAACGTCCTCAAGGCTGACCAGCATGCTGCGAGTGTCCTCCACCTCGTGCGTCAGCATGTCGAGCAGGGCGCGTCCCTTCGCTAGGTAGCTTCCCAGCTGAACGCACAAGGAGTTCGAACCGCCAGAGGTGGGGCATGGCACGCTGGCACCGTCCAAAATATCCTGGCCCGCTCCCTTGAAGGGCGCATCGTGCGCACCGGTTGCGCGTAGTAAGGCGCTCTAGGTTCAGATGGAGGCGCAGCCAGGAAACAGAAAGAACATGCAAGATGGAACACGCTCGCGTTTTTCCCTTTCTTCCATGTGAAACTTCTGGTTATCCTGCTTTCATATGACTGGAGACTGCCATGCATGACACTGCGAAGCTGGCACCTTCCCGGGATAGGGGGGCTGTGCTGACGAAAGCCACGTTGAACGCGGCCGATCGGCTGGGGCTTTCACAAAGGGAACTGGCAGAGATCATAGGTCTCTCTGAAGCTACTGTGTCGCGGATGAAGCGTGGCGCGGCAATTCTTGAGGACGGCTCGGCACATTTCCAACTTGCCGCTCTGCTCGTCCGGATCTTTCGCTCCCTCGACGCCATCGTCGGAGGAGACGAGGGTGTCGCTCGCGCGTGGATGAAGGCTCCCAACACCGCTCTGGGCGTGCCGCCTGTGGAGCGCATCTCGAAGATTTCTGGTTTGGTCGATGTCGCTACCTACTTGGACGCCCGACGCGCTCCGCTCTGAAGCAAGTGGGCTCTCGGGCCTCGCCTGGCGTCTCGTCGAAGCACAGCATCAGGTCTCGACCATGAAGCTGGTCGATGGAGCGGAACAGGACATCCTGGAAGCCATTCTTGACGAGACGAAGCCCCCGGTGCCAGAGGAGTGCCGCCACCTCGGTTATCTGCTGTCCACACCCTTCCGCTACCGGCCTTATCCGCATGGTTCCCGTTTCCGCCGCGCGGGGCTGACGCCCGGCGTCTGGTATGGCGCAGAGGCTCCAGAGACGGCCGTCGCGGAGATGGTGTTCTATCGCTTCCTTTTCTATGCCGAAAGTCCCGCGACCCCGTTCCCCGATAATGCGGCGGAATATACCGCCTTCTCGGTAAAGGTGGCGACGCCGCTATCGCTCGATCTAACCTCCGGCAAACTGGCCCGCGACGCGATGCACTGGACCCATCTGACGGACTACGCGCCTTGCCAGGAACTTGCGGACACTGCGCGCGCTACCGGTGTCGAGGTGATCCGATACAGATCGGTTCGCGACCCGGCGGAGGGGGCCAACCTGGCGGTTCTGACCTGCCACGCCTTTGCTGCCCGCGATCACGCCGAGCGCCAGACTTGGCACATCCGCATCGGATCCGGTGGCGCGCAGGTCCGCCGCGAGTTTCCGCGCCACAGGATGGAATTTCCGACGAACTCCTTCGACGCAGATGCTCGCCTGCACCGCATGAATTGGGACAGGCCGAGCGTCCAGCGATGACGTGGTCGCCGGCAGCACCCGTTGATTGAGGTTGGACCAACCTGCGGACTCGAGGGAGGATTCTTCTATCCGAACGGCCTGTTCAGGCATGACGCTCCAAGAGGCCAATTTTCACCACTACATCCCGGTGCTCGATGACCGGCTTCAGTGACGCCGAGGCGTTCCGCCTCGAAAGGGTCATGGCCAAGGCCACCGATGTCGGCGACGACTGGAAGCTTCAATGAGGCCGAGGCGTTTTCGCCTCGGAAGCTGGCGCCCGGCAATCTCGAGTTTGACGGGTCCGCCAAGATTTATCGCCGAGCAGAAGAGTTCACGCCGCTGTTCGAGCATGATCCCTTCCGCTCTCTTGTCGCGATCGCCGAAAGGCTTGGCGATGCCGAGGTCGAGACCTGTCCCCACACGTCCGGACCGAGCACCCGTTGCGCCTGAATGTCCCGGCCGTCGAAATCATCGCCACACTCACGCGCGCCATCGTCGGAGCCGCTGTTCGTGTCGTCTACCACTCGCTTACCAGCGGGAGGACCGTCCGCGAGATCGTGCCCCACGCTCTGGTGGACACAGCGGCCAGATGGCACGTCCGGGCCTATGATTGCCGCCGCTTGCGCTTCTCGGACTTCGTGCTGACGCGGATCGAAGATGCAGAGTCCGCTTCCGGGGCAACAAGCCCCCGCCCGCCATCACCTCTGGCTCAGGAACCGCGAATCTCTCTATGGCGTGGAGAATTTTGGGATCGTGCTCGGCTTCGGCCCGGGTGACGAGACGAGATCAGCATGATGAGATGTCCGCTGCGGTCTGATGAACCCAACAAGTCCGTCTGAACTCCCGCCCGCTCCCCATCGGCCGATCGCTATGAATGAAAGATGCAGAACGATCTGCAAAAAATTCATGGAGATCAATAGAATGGCGAGAAGGCCCTATTCCGATACGCGACTTGTCCAGTATCTCGAGAAGCGCATTCTGGAGATGCGCCCCGTAACGCAGAACGAGATCGCGATCCGGACCGGGTTCACGAATCCGAACATGCTCGCGATGATCAAGAGCGGCGCGACGAAACTGCCGCTCGACCGCGCGCCTGCGCTTGCTCAAGCCCTGGAGGCCGATGAGGCCTATGTGCTGCGCCTGGCGCTCGAGCAGGCGGTCGGAGATACCGCGGCGAAGGCCATCATCGACATTTTGGGCTCGCCGATTTCCCAAAACGAACGCGGCTGGATCTCGGAGATCCGTGAGGCCTCCGGGCATGTCGATCCCCGACTGACCAGTCGCGCGCGGGCGGCTTTGCGCGGGATCTTCGGCAAATGACCTCGGGGGAGCGCCGCCGGGTCGTGAACGGATTTCGACTGCCCTCATAAGCCCCCTGACGGAGAACGAGGCGAGATGGATTGAAACCTTGCGCGCGATTGCCGGCAATACCGATCCCGCCATCTGCTACGATGACGTGCAGGCGTTGCAGGCCACTCTGAAAAGGAGGCAGGACCCGCAAGGCACTTAACCTGACTAAAATAGTTGGAAACTTAGCGTCAAGTTTTGGCCTGTGGAGGGGCTCTTTCACGTTCCGCAGACAGGCATTCAGTCTGCGGAACGCCCCTCAAAAACGCGGTAACTTGACGCTAAGTTTACCCTAAGTTTCCCTTAAGTTGACACAAAATGGCCAATATCGCTGTTTTTACCGAATTCAGGCTGCATTAAGTAAAGCGTCCAGGGGGAAGTGGAGGCGATTTGCGAGCCAAGTTCTTTGGAGACTTGGCGCGATCATCGTATTTTACCGGAGAACCTGCCCCTGTCGGTTCGTGGTGGCGCTGAGCCGCGCGTCGGCTTCGTGACATCGTGGTCGCAAGACTAAAGGAGCCCAATCTCAGCGAGAGCCGGCATTTTGCACTGCGCCGGCGGAAACGCGGATCCTGATGTTGCCCAGTATTTTGTGCTGAACGGAAGCCGTGCGAGAGGAGAACTCGAAGCAGACCGTCGCGGGCGCCGACCAACAGGCATCGTTGCCCGCGGCTCGGGATAGCGTCCCCGGCGGCGTTTTCATTTTCCGGGGGCAGCGGAGATTGTTTGCTGCTTATCCACATGACGGGGCATCGAGGAGGTGTGCCTTGTCTCTGGATGCCTGCCCCGCCGCGCCACCCGCTTTGATCTCTGTCTTCTTCACACAAGCGCGGCCACCAGCGCCTTCGTGAGCGGCATGCCGCCGAATGCCGAACGAGGACGGGCGATGCGCGCCTTCACCATCGCCTTCGCCTTGGCTCCCCAAGTTCGACAGCAAAACCGCTAAGCACTTGATGTCATTATGGCGGAATGAGCCATTATGTGACGACACGGCGTTCGTCAGACGGGTTTTGGCAGGTTCAGGGTGTCGAAGAGTTCCATCTGTTGAGGCGTTGTCACAGAGAGCCCATTGACCGTGCGCTCACCGATTTTCGCGCGGTGGCGCTGGATGCGAGCGAGGAGATCAAGCGCGGTGCGGGGGCTGGCCGTGTGGCCCTTGGCCTTCAGGCGCATGCGCATGACGCGATAGAGCGTGAGCGCGAGGAAGCAGAGACCAGCGCGTGCGCCCGGATGCGGTCGGGCAGCCGGTGGTGGACCGGGGCGATCTCGATGTCGGACTTCAGCACCCGGAAGCCGGGCTCGATGTCGGCCAGCGCCTTGTAGCGCGCGACGGCCTCGGCCGGCGTCAGGTCGGGAGCATTCGTCAGCAGCGCGAGCTTGCCGTCGAAGAGCTCGGCCTCGTGGATGGCGGTCTCGTCCAGCGACCAGCTGAAGCGGTCGGCGGTGAAGTCCGCCTTGAGGAAGCGCGTCAGCTCGGCCTCGGCGACCGCGCGGGTGAAGCGGCTGTAGGCACCACGGTCGGAGGCCCGCCGGCCCCGGTCGCTTTGCCCAGCATCTTGTGCATCCAGCTTGCCGACCATGCGCTCGGCCATGGCCTCAAGTTCGGCGATGTGGGCGCGGCGTTTCTCGGACTGCTCGGCCGCTCGGAGCGGATCGTGCGCCACGATCAGCCGGTGGCCCGCGAAGCAAGCCTCGGCGAGGCCGCGGAAGGTCTCGACCAGCTCGCCGTCGCGGCGGGCGGGAACGGCCAGGATGAACTCCAGTTTCCGCCCACCCTGATCGGCGAGCGTGGTCAGGGCATCGATGTTGTCGAGGCTCAGGAGCCCGCGGTCGGCGACCAGCACGACCCGCTCGACCGGGAAACGCTGCAGGACGGTCGCCAGCATGGCCTGCAAGGTCTTTGTCTCGGCGACGTTGCCGGGATGGACCGTGTGCATGAGCGGCAAGCCGTCCGCGGTCTGGACCACACCCAGCACGAACTGGCGGGCGATGCTGCCCTTTTCCTTGTTCATCCCGAAGGCACGGAGATCGTCGTCCACCTCGCCTTCCCCATGGATGCGCACGGTGGTGAGGTCGTAGAAGACCACCGCGAGATCCCGATCGACCAGCGGCCGGATCTGCTTCGCCAGCTCGATCTCGACCCGCTCGGCGTGGTCCATCAGCGCGTCCATCGCGCGCAGGAGGTGCTGATGCGTGACCGTTTCGGGCATGGCCGGCATCGCCACCGTCTCCAGCCAGCGCAGGCAGCCGAGCTTCGAATCCGGTTCGCACAACCGGTTGAAAACCATGGCCCTGACGAGCGCCTCGACATCAAGCTGGCGCTTGCCCGACCGCAGCGCGCGCCCCAGCGCGTGGTCGAAGCCGAGGTTCTTCCAAAGCTCGTGCAGCGCGAAGACGTCGCCGAAGGCGCGGCGGGCTCCTGCTCGATCCTGAGGGCCTCCGGAGCATCGCGCCCCGTGATCTTGCACAGCCCCCGGATCAGGGAGTCGAGATGGCCGTCCGGTCTGTCGTCGATGCGCCCGAGGTTCGCGATCACGCGGCTGCGCGGCTTGCCGGCTTCGTTACGGTAGGACTCCATGATCTGGAGGTAACGTCGGCCGCCATTTTCGGTGATGCGAATGAACATCCCTACGGGATGGCAGCATTGCGCCTTCTGCGCATGAACTTTTAGCTGCACTCCATGTAACTACACGAAACCTCGGCGTGCGGACGGTCAACCCACTGAAACGACTCGAACAGCCCGTCGGAATCGCGCCAGTCCCGGGGGATTTTGTCGAACTTGGGTGGCTCAGTTCGCCGGTCCCATCGCACTTGGATGGACTGCCGACCTCAGAAGACGTCTCGACGCGCCCCTCATGTTCGCGAGCCTCGTCGTCCTCCTGGGTGCCGTCTTCGGCGGCCTGGAGCGACGCCCCGACAGGATTCTGGCCCCCGCGGGCTGAGCAACATCGACTGCGCCTCTTCAGGTGGCTGAGCCCTGACATCGCGGGGGCACATCCGCACCATCGTGCCGGATGCACGCATCGATCGGCACCAGGAATCTTGCCCGTTAGCTGTGAAAGCCCGGTGCGTTCGGCGGAAGGTGGGCGAGCGCTCCGGCGCTCTCCAGGACCAGGAGCCGGCGCCATGCGACCACAGCAGCCGAACCTTGATCGCGGCTGAGCCTGAGCCCGGTCGCACCGGGGTGGTCTTGGGCGCGTCGCCAGCGTCACGGGCATCACGGCGTGATCCGAACCGGCGCATCTATTCCACGAGTGCCTGCGCCGCCCGGACGAGGAATGGCTGCAGCCACGGACAGGCGACCGCTCCCACTCGAAGTCCTAGGAATGGACGTTCGATCTGATGGGGGTGCAGCCTGAGGGCGCCGGATCCCGGGGATGAAAGCTCCTCTTGCCTTGCCAGAGCGTGTCGAACGCCCGCCCCGAGGCTTCTCGTTGATCTAAATCCTCCCGGGACGTTGACTTGAATCAGACCGCGCGAAGCGCGGGCAAGGGAAGGGAGGTTTGGGAGCGGGCGCAGCCCGCGGCCCGAACCGCCCGACCGCGCAGAGCGAGGGCGCAGCCCGAGCCGGGGAGGGGATGCCGCGGGGTAGGAGTTCATTCGTCCAAACGGCACAGGTGTGAAAATCTTGATCACACTCGCCGCCTACGGCGGCTCCCTGCGCCTCGGCCTTCGGCCTCGTTGCCGGCGCTTCGCGCCGTCCCGATAGCTCACGATCCTCTTCACGAAACTACAAACAAGCACATAGGTTTATTCTAATCATGAACACCTGCGGAAATAGGTCTTTCCCCCCCCCCGGGATGGAACGGACTTCCGTCCACACCATCCAGAGGGGAGTTATCTGCGTTTAACAGGTGGTGAAGGGCTCGGTTTCGCTAGGTGGCTTCCGTTTACCTAGCAGCGCCCCGACTCCGATCTTTCGATCAAGCGGTTACAGCCTTGCGGCTGAGCATCACGCCTGGCTTTCCTCCAACCTGGGCATGATCGGTTGTTGTGGCCCGGAGCCGAGGCTCGCCGCACATTGCAACCGTCTTTTATGTGCCATTTCGTCCGAAGACCGGCAGCAACCGTCTGGGGCGTCCGATGATCTCCATCGGGGAGCGATCCAAGACGATCTTTCCTGCGCCATCCAGCCAGGCGACTCGCTGCCCGGTCATGTTCCCGGTGCCGGCGTTCAATTCAATGCTGGTGTAAGGGGGTCGGCGAGCGTCGTGCCGCTAGGGTGTCTGCTCGAACCTGACTAGGTTGGCCGGTTAGCGCGTTGGCAAGTGGGCGAGTTGGCGAGTTGGCAAGTGCTGTTTCCACCACCGATAGCAGATTCATGCGACGGCTTCAAGCGTGGCTCAGACCGCAATGGACGAATTGCAGCACAACGGCATTTCCGCCCACTTAGTGTGCTCCATCCACCATCGGCGACACGCGCATGGCGCCGCGATCAACTCGCGGACGCTGGGTAAATCCCCGCGAGTGCGAGGGAGCCCCTTCGACGTGGGCCGGTGCGTCCGGCTAAACTTCCGGCGTCAGCCCCCTCTTGCATCGTTGCGGGCTGGAAACCCCATGATCAGGGCCTCGACCGTCTACATCCAGGCAAAACGCTACGATCCGAGCTACAAGGTCGGCCGGCCCGATCTCCAGCGCTTCGTCGGATCGCTGAACGGCGAGGGTGCGAACAAGGGCGTCTTCGTCACCACCTCGGACTTCTCGCGCGAGGCGACCGCCTATGTCGAACGCGTCCAGCACCGCATCCGGCTGATCAACGGCCAGCGGCTGGCCGCGCTGATGATCCAATATGGCGTCGGGGTGCGCGTGAGCGGGACCTACACGATCCAAACCGTTGACGAGGACTGCTTCTCGGACTCAACGGGCTGATCCACTTCGTTGAATCGCCTAACGATGACGCACCGCCGGAGAGATCGACCATGCTCTCCAAGCAGCACCGATCCTTCCAGAGGCGCGCGGGGCAACTGCGTGACCGGACCCTGCGAGCACCCGATCGGGGGCCCGAACGAGTGCTACAGGAAGCACGCACATAGGCGCATGTGGCTTTTCGACCCCACCCGCTCTACATTGCCCTAGAGGAGACCCACACGATGAACGTAATCCGAGCCATCGCCGAGGGCGTGTCCGAAGCCGACACCACGAGCCTGATTATCAAGACCGACCTCGCCGAGCTGAAGGCGGACCTCTACAGGCGGCTCTGGATCATGGCCGCGGGCATCGTCGGGCTCACGGTGACGCTGATCAAGGTGCTGCCGTAGCGTCAGCGCCCTGAGCCCGTCGCCTCTCCAGCCTTCAGCCGCTGGTTCAGCTTCGCCAGAGGCGCCGAGAAAGCTGCCTCCATGCGCCTCATGTGGGAGCTCATCCAAGCGATCATGTCTGGCCACTGCCCCTTGTCGAACCCGTCGCAAGGCTCCGAGATATTGATGAGGCATCGCTTCTGATCGTCGTTCCGATGCCATTCGAGCGTGGCACCAAAAGCCTGCTCCAACTCCTCGCGCTGAGCATGAAGCTGATCGAAGAACCACTTGTTCTCCGAGGTGCTGCTCCGCTGGATCGTCAACTCCACGCGGACGTGCGTCTTGAGGAGGACCAGGGTATAGGAACACCCGGAAACGCCGGTGCCGACGCTCAGCCAGTTCTCTTTCGTCGGACCGACATTGCGATGCCTGGGCGAACCATCCGCGCGCAGCCTGTCGAGGGCCTGCTGCCAGAAATCCATGCGGATCGTGTGTCGCAGGCCTTGGGCGGAACTTGCCGACTTCTCCTCACTCTCCTTCTGGGCCATCCGGATCATGTAATCCGCAGCCTCCGGTGTCGGGATCACCTGCTGCAGGTCGATGAAGATCTCGTCGCTGAACCGGTAGGGCAGGACCTTGATGCACCTTGCGTCGATCTGGTGCTCACGCAGCCAGAGGACCGTCGCCGTCACCTCGCGGCGAAAATTGGCCGCGATGAAGACCACGCGCTGACTGATGCCGTCGTTCAGCACCACCTCGTCCAGCGTGTCTTCACCTAGAAACTCGCAGATCGTCCTTGCCGCATCGCCGCCACCGTTTCGGTCGAGATATTGCTGGAAGATTCCGACGATCTCGACCTTCTTCAGACTGGAGCAATAGGCGGCGTATTTCAGAGCCTGCCAGACGACGTCCCGGCCGGAGTCGTCCAGCTTGTTCTCGATGACGACGAGCTGACCCTGCTTGTCTAGGGCAAGGAGATCGAGACGCTCCCGGGTGCCGTCGAATCCATCGAACTCCTTCTGGATGATCAGCAACCCGTCCTCGCCCTCGCTCATCGACGCGCAGAGGGCCTCCGGCATCGCTGCGAGCCACTCCTGCAGATGCTCCCGCTCCCGGTAGCCAAGCTCGGAGAAGCTCACGCATTCAAGCTTGCGCAGGCGGTTCCGGACGCGATCGACCTGGAACATATGTCAGGTTCTCCGATGCAGGGTCTCTTTCAATACAGTCCAGCACCCTGCGGCAGTCGTGTCCTTCCTTCAACATCGGAAGGGCCGGACATTAGGCGAAACGCCTGACATGTTTCGGGAGGAATGGATCTGCACCCTCAGGGGCGCGGGCGGAGGCTCCCGTCGAAGTCCTAGAAACTTTACACGGACACGATGGGGATCGCTTCTGAGGGCGGCATGTCCCGGGGATCAAACCTCCTCTGTTTCGCTTGGACCCGCTCCAAGGAGCAGGCAGCGCTTGCCCTCAGGACGACTGAACCCAGTTCTCCAGTCTCAGTCCGTCGACGCGCTCGAATTCCCGCGTATTGTTGCTGACAAGGATCAGGCCCTTCGAGCGCGCGTGTCCCGCGATCATCACGTCGAACGGCCCAATGGGCGTCCCTGCCTGCGCCAACTGCGCCCGGATCTCCCCAGCATGCTGGGCAGCCGCCAGATCGAGATCCAGAATGTCGAGGCGCGCAAGAAGTCCCTCGACCGCCGCCATGTTGCGCTCGACGGCCTGTGATTTCTGCGCACCGTAAATCAGTTCCATCGCGGTTACGGTCGAGATGCACATGGTCCCGTGATGGGCCTCGAATTTTGCCCTGACCTCGCCGGGCCGGTTCCTGACCGTGTAGATCAGGATGTTCGTGTCGAGCATGTAGCGGAGCATCAGAGATCGCCGCGCTCATCGGCGTCCGGTTGCTCCCGGCGCTCCATGAAGTCCTCACTCGACGGGACCTCATCGAACCATTGGGCCCAGCTGTCCTGGCTCGGCACGATCAGCCAGGCCCTGCCCGAGCGGACGATGTCGACGCTCCGCGTGCCTTCCGGCAGGGCAACCGATTTCGGCAGGCGGATGGCCTGCGTCCGGTTGTTCATGAAGACCGATCCCCGCTCCACTTCGGCGCCTCCCTATCCAAGCACATCACATATATACTCGACGTATATATGCTTCAAGCAGCCGCGGGCAAGGCAGGAGCAGGTTGCTTCTCTGCCGGACGGCCTACGTCGAACTTGACTTCGCGTTCGTGATTGTGATAAACCAAAATCACAATCACGAAAGGGACTCGGCGATGGCTATGACAGCGGCGGAACGCAAGAGAAAGCAGGTGGCCCGGGAGAAGGAGGAGCGTCAGCGCCTCGCGGATGCGACCTACCCTTACCTGGGCACCCCTTTCTTCGAGGTGGTCGAGGAAGACGCGAACTGGTCCAGCGTGACGTTGGCGCTGGAGCTGGCAGGCTTGGAACCGCCCGTCTTTCGGGACGACAGTGGCCCTTTAGAAAATGCCTTGCCCGATGCTCTTCCCAGCGATGAGGAAGATCGCATCAACGCGTTCAGCGGTGCGTCGGGATCGATCGGGCGTGCGGAAGTCATCGTCGGTTGCCTGCTCGACGCGGCCACGGAACTCGCCCAGATCATCAACGACTACAAGCGTGCCGAGTTGAAGAAGTTTCGCCAGCAGACCGAGGCACAGGATCTGTCCGATCCGGCGGCTCGCAAGAAGGCCCTCCAGGATTTGCTCCGCATGGAGAAGATCGAGGGAATGCTCGCCAGGAAGGTCAGGCGGGAATTGCCTGCGTGGAGCGTGAAGCTCGACTGACGTCGGCCGCGTCCTCGACACGGTTCTTGCGAGACTTGAAGATCGGTCCTGCCACGTCAGGTCCGGCTGACGGCTTCTGAACATCCACAAACAGACGTTCGGCCCCCGCCCCTGAAGGCGGAACGAACCCGCACGTCCCCATGAAAGGAAGAACCGCCATGAGCGGAATGGAATCGGCTTGCCTGAACGAAAATGTCTCCAGCGCGCCCTCGCCCCTCTCCAGCCCGCGGCCCAGCGGAATGCCTGCGGGATACGCGGTGGGTTCTGACGGCTCCATCTGCTGTCGCGTCCTCAACAAGGACGGCGAGGACGAGACGGAAGTCTCTCTCTGCTCGCCCCTCAAGGTGAAGGCACTCGCGCGGGATGTCGACGGCGTGAACTGGACGACGCTCGTCGAAGTCACCGATCCCGATGGGCGCATCCATGAGGTGGATGTGCCGAACACGGAGCTTTCGGGCACCGGAATGCTTCTGCGCAAGCGGCTCGCGCGCGCGGGGGCCCGTATTGCGATCCACAAGGATGCGGGTGCCCAACTGGTCCGTCTGATCCACGACTGGACGCCGGAGGCTCGCCTTGTCACCACCAACAGGGCCGGCTGGACCGCCGACGGCCGGTCCTTCGTGGCGGGCAACGGCCGGATCATCGGCGCCCAGGACGTCCGCTTCACCGGCGGTCACCTCGCATCGGGGGCCGTCGAGATGAAGTCCGCGGGTTCCCATGCCGACTGGCGTGAGAAGGTGGGCGCCCTCTGCGTCGGAAATCCGCTGATGATGGTCTCTGTCTCGCTGGCCTTCGCAGGCCCCCTTCTTGAGCCCCTAGGCTTCGAGGGCGGCGGGCTGCATCTGCGCGGGGGCTCCTCCTGCGGCAAGACGACGATCCAGCGTGTCGCCGCCTCCGTCTGGGGCAGCCCGGGCTTCGCCTTGACCTGGCGCGCCACCTCGAACGGCCTCGAGGGGATCGCTGCGGCCTGCAACAGCGCGCTGCTGGTCCTCGACGAACTGGCGCAGATCTCCGCGCGCGATGCGGACGAGGCCAGCTACATGCTTGCCAACGGTTGCGGCAAGGCGCGTGCGGACAGGTCTGGCGCCACCGTCCGGCCGCTGAGCTGGCGGCTGATGGTGCTGTCGTCGGGCGAGATCTCGCTGGCCCGCAAGCTTGCGGAGAGCGGCCGTAAGGCCATGGCCGGGCAGAACGTGCGCCTGCTCGACATCGAGGCGGATGCCCGGCCCTACGGGGCCTTCGACAATCTCCACGGTCAGCCCGATGGAGCGAGGTTCTCGCAGCATGCGAAGGCCATGAGTTCGACGTTTCATGGCAGCGCGGGGCCTCTGTTCGTCAAGGGAGTGCTGGAGAAGTTGGACATCTGCAAGCGGGCGGTCCCCACGCTCGTCACCGGTTTCCGGCAGAGGGCGGTCGACAGGTTCGGATCGCTTGACGATGGGCTGATCCAGCGTGCGGTCGACCGCCTCGCCCTCTGCGCCGCAGCTGGAGAACTTGCGACCATCTTCGGCCTCACCGGATGGAACAGGGAGGAACCCAAGGAAGCCGCGCTCGAGGTGCTGGGGATCTGGCTCGAGGGTCGCGAGGGCGATGCGCGTGACGAGATCGGGGAGAGCGTGGAACGCACCCGCGCCTTCCTGAAGGCAAACTCCGCCCGGTTCGCCGAAGCTGCCCGTGGCTCCGTTCCGGCCGATACGTTGGGCTGGCGCGATGGCCACTTCTTCTACATTGCGCCGGAGGCCTGGAAGCAGGCGCATGACGGGCACGATCCGATACGGTCTGCTCGCCACCTTGCTGACGCTGGTCTCCTAGTCCGCGGGGAGGGAGACAATCTCCCGCGCAAGCTGCCGCGTGGGATCGGGAGCGTCAGGGGTCGCGCCTACACCATCAGGACGTTGATCCTGAAGGAGGGTGAGCCGGCGCAGCCGCTGGCAGCCTGACGGCAATCGGATCGGACCGGCTTCGACGTGCGGCCCGAGCGATCCGAGTGGTCCGACGTTCTGCAAGGAAGATCCGGCGCGATGGCCTCGGGCCGTCCCGCTCATCCACCTGTCCTGTTTCGCAAGCCACCCCGAACCGCCCGGTTCAGGGCACGAACCAACTCATCCCTCCAATCCAGCAAGGTTCCGACACATGAACAACCACTCCACGCCTCTGTCGCCCGAACAGATCGCCGCCATCGACAAGGCGGGCGCCTGGCTCAGGAATCCCCGCAAGAACCGTAAACAGGTCTTCAAGCTCTTCGGCTATGCCGGGACCGGCAAAACCACGATCGCCAGACGTCTTGCCGAAGGTGTCGATGGGGATGTGGTCTACGCAGCCTTCACCGGCAAGGCCGCCCTTATGATGCAGAAGAACGGCTGCGAAGGCGCGTCGACGATCCATCGCCTGATATACCGCCCGGAGCAGCAGCCTGACGGAGCGACGCGCTTTGCGCTCAACGCCGAGAGCCTTGCCGCTGAGGCTGCCCTTATCATCATCGACGAATGCTCGATGGTGAATGCTGAGATCGCCAAGGATTTGCTCTCCTTCGGCAAGCCCGTCCTCGTGCTCGGCGATCCGGCGCAGCTGCCGCCGCCCAAGGACGAAGGCTGGTTTGTTCGCGGCAAGCCTGACGTGATGCTGACGGAGATCCACCGCCAGGCGCTGGACAATCCCATCCTGCGCCTCGCGACTGCCGCACGGAACGGCGAGCCGCTGCGGGTAGGGGATTACGGCACGAGCCATGTCATGCGGATCTGCGAGTTGGAAATGGCGGATTGTCTGGCGGCCGATCAAATCCTTGCGGGGTCCAATGATCGGGTTCAGCTGTTGAACCGTCAGATCCGCGAAGCGCTTGGCCGCCCGGACTTTCTCCCCTGTCCGGAAGATCGGCTGGTTTGCCTGCGCAATGACTACGGCAAGGCGATCGTGAACGGCGGCATGTTCGAGGTGCGGTCGGCGCAACCTGCACGCTTCCGGTCGGGCCTGTTGAGCATGAAGGTTGCGAACCTCGATTTTCCCGACTGGCCGGAACTGATGGTCCGGGTGCCGGAGGAGTGCTTTACGAAGAGGATAGGCACGCAGGTAAGCCACGCGCCCCGCGATCTGCAGCTTTTCGACTACGGTTACGCCCTCACCTGTCACAAGGCGCAGGGAAGCCAGTGGGAGAACGTGCTGGTCCATGATGAAAGCGAGGCCTTCAAGCAGGATCGGCATCGCTGGCTCTACACGGCAATTACCCGCGCTTCGGATCGGGTGACGATAGCCATCTGAGGCCCCGGCGTCCCGCCAACCCACATCTGCAAGATTGCGATGCGCCAGCGAATCTCCGGGAGGTGGCATTGGTTCCGTCAGATCCTCAGCGGAGGTTACCATGTTCCGGGAGTTCGCTCTCACCCTGATCGTCGCGGCTCGCGAGGCGGGTCTGGCGGGAGTCCGTCTTGGCTACCGGCGATCCGGCCCGCGGCTCGTGGGTCGGATTGGACGCCTCCGCGTCGAGCCGCCGATTCAGGATCCCGCTTGCTCAAATCGTTTATGCCGCAAGGAGCTTCCAATGAACGTGCTGTGACCCCCCGAGAACTCGTCCACCTGATGCCAGAGTCTGGCCTCCACCAGAGGAACGGATATGAAGCGATCAAGATTCCCCGAGGAGCAGATCATCGCGATCCTGCGAGAGCGGGAAAGCGGGGCGAAGATGGGGGACGTGTGCCGCAGGCATGGGATCAGCAGCGCTACGTTTTGCGCCTGGAAAAGCCAGGTTCGGTCGGGGCGGATTTGAACCCGGCGCGCGCTTGGCATAAGGGTGGGACAGAAGCGCGGGAGACGGCCATGACAGAGACGCCCACCATCGTGACCATCGGCGACATCGCCATCGGGGGCGGCCATCCGATCGCGCTCATCACCGGGCCCTGCCAGCTCGAGAGCCTCGATCATGCCCGCATGATGGCCGAGCGCATCGCCGAGGCCTGCGCGCCCACCGGAACGAAGTTCATCTTCAAGGCGAGCTACGACAAGGCCAACCGCTCGTCGCTTTCGACGGCGCGGGGCCTCGGGATGGAGAAGGGGCTCGAGATCCTCGGCCGGATCCGCGAGGAGTTCGGCGTGCCGGTCCTGACCGACGTCCATGAGCCCGGCCATTGCGCGACGGCCGCCGAGGTCTGCGACGTGCTGCAGATCCCGGCCTTCCTCTGCCGGCAGACCGACCTTCTGCTGGCCGCGGGCGAGACCGGCCGTGCGGTCAACGTCAAGAAGGGCCAGTTCCTCGCGCCGTGGGACATGAAGAACGTGGCCGACAAGGTGGCCTCGACCGGCAACCGGCGGATCCTGCTCTGCGAGCGGGGCACCTCCTTCGGCTACAACCCCCTCGTGACCGATTTCCGCGGCCTGCCTACCATGGCCGCGACCGGCTGGCCGGTGGTGTTCGACGCCACCCATTCGGTGCAGCAGCCGGGGGGCCTCGGCGGCTCCTCGGGCGGGCAGCGCGAATTCGCCCCGGTGCTCGCGCGGGCGGCCTGCGCGGTGGGGGTCTCGGCGCTCTTCATCGAGACGCACGAGGATCCCGACCGCGCGCCCTCGGACGGGCCGAACATGATCCCGGTGGACCGGATGGGCCGGCTCATCGCCGACCTCTGCGCCTTCGACACGCTGGCCAAGTCGCTCGCCTGAGACGGCGGGGCCTCCGGGCCGGATCGCGCCCATGGACCCCGGGCTCGGAGCTCGGGCCGGGCGGCCGGA
>NZ_MABH01000054.1 GCF_001720585.1 Cereibacter johrii
GGTGCGGCAGGCGGGCCTGCCCCGGCTCGCCGACATGGGGCTGGATCCCGCGGACCATGCGGCGGTGGCCGAAGCCTCGCTCGCCTCCTCCTCGATGAAGGGCAATCCGGTGGGCCTTGCGCCCTCCGCGCTCGTGGCGGCGATGCGCGCGGCCTGAGGGCCTCAGTCCGCGGTCTCGCCCAGCGTGTCGGCCACCACCGCGCCGCGCCGGCCCATCGGCTTGTCGGGGCCGACGGTGGTGTCCTGAGCGGTCTGATGCTCCATCTCGGAATTCACCTCGGCGCCCACGATCAGGATCATCACCGCGATCCAGACCCAGAGCAGCAGGCCCACGAGCGCGCCGAGCGAACCGTAGGTGGCGGTATAGTTGGCGAAATTCTCGAGATAGATGGTGAAGGCGATCGAGGCGATCAGCCAGACCAGCGTGGCGATCCCGCTGCCCCATGTCACCCAGCGCCATTCGGGGGCGTTGCGCGAGGGCGCCCAGCGGTAGAGGCCCGCCATGGCCGTGGCCACCAGAAGGAGGAGGAGCGGCCAGCGCACCAGCCAGACCACGGCCGTGGCAACCGACCCCAGATCGAAGACGGCGAGCACCGCAGGCACCACCGCCACGGCCACGATCATCGTGACGGCCAGCACCATCGCGCCCAGCGTCAGGGCGAAGGAGAGCAGCGTCAGCTTCACGAAGGACCGCTTCTCGCGCTCGTCATGGGCGATGTTCATGGCCTCGATCAGCGCCTTCATCCCGGAATTGGCGCTCCAGAAGGCGATGAGGAAGGACAGCACGAAGCTGAAGGTGAGGGACGAGCTCTCGCCGCCCGCCAGCGTGCGCAGCTGTTCGGTGAGCAGATCGAGCCCCTCGGCGGGGATCACGCCCCGGAGCGACTCCGCCTGCTCGGCGATGACGCCGGGATCGGCGAAGAGGCCATAGAGCGAGACGAAGGCCGCGAGCGCCGGAAAGAGCGCCAGCAGGAGGTAGAAGGTGACCCCGGCGGCGACCAGCATCACCCGGTCTTCGTCGATGGACCGCCAGACCCGCAGCGCGATGTCCTTCCATCCCTTGACGGGGATATCGAGCGGCGTCCGGGCCTCGCGGCCGCGGCCGGGATCGTCAGGGGGGGCATCCTGCATGGGTCTCTCCTTCCCCGACCAATTCCCCGGTCGCAGAAGATGTTCCCGAATTCGTGAATCAGGCGCGGGCTCCGCAGCCTGAGAAGACGAGGCCCGCGCCGCACGGGCCCCATAGGCGGGCCCCGCGTGTCAGCCGCAGAGCCGCGCGTGTTCCTGCAGCGCGAAGCGGTCCGTCATGCCCGCGACGTAATCGGCCACGATGCGGGCGAGCGTCGTTTCGTCCGCGGCCGCCTCCACGTCGCGCCGCCATTCCTGCGGCAGAAGCTCGGGGCGCGCCATGAAGAGCGGGAAAAGCTCGTTCACCACCGCCGTGACCTTCGCCCGCTCCTTCATCACCGAGGGCGCGCGATACATCCGGTGAAAGAGGAAACTGCGGATCACCTTCAGCTCCTGATAGAGCGGCTTCGAGAAGCGGATGACCGTGGCGCCCATCTGGCGGATCTCCTCGACCGACTTCGGCTGCGCGGCCTCGAGCCGGCCCTGCGCCACCGCGATCACATCCTCGACCATCCGGCCGAAGACGCGGCGCAGCGCCTCGTGCCGCCGCCGCATCGGCTCCAGCCCGGGATAGAGCGCATCCACCTCCTCGAAGGCGGGGGCGGTGACGGGCAGCTCCATCAGATCCTCTTCGGTGAAGAGGCCCGAGCGGAGCCCGTCGTGCAGATCGTGGTGCGAATAGGCCACGTCGTCGGCGATGGCCGCCACCTGCGCCTCGGCCGAGGCATAGGTATGGAGTTCCAGATCCCACTGGGCATTGGCCTCGGCCAGCGCATAGGGCAAGGGCCCCTCGACCGGGCCGTTGTGCTTGGCGATGCCCTCGAGCGACTCCCAGGTGAGGTTCAGCCCGTCGAACTCGGCGTAATGGCGCTCGAGCCGGGTCACGATCCGCATGGCCTGCGCATTGTGATCGAACCCGCCGTAGGGCTCCATGAGCCGCGCCAGCGCATCCTCGCCGGTATGTCCGAAGGGCGTGTGACCGAGATCGTGGGCAAGCGCGATACATTCCGCCAGATCGGTGTTGAGCCCGAGCACGCCCGAGATGGTGCGCGCGACCTGCGCCACTTCGATCGAATGGGTGAGCCGCGTGCGGTAATAGTCGCCCTCATGCTCGACGAAGACCTGGGTCTTGTGCTTCAGCCTGCGGAAGGCCGAGGAGTGGATGATCCGGTCGCGGTCCCGCTGGAAGGGAGAGCGGAACGTGGACATGCTCTCGGGCTTTTGCCGGCCGCGGCTCTCGCCGGGCTGGCAGGCGAAGGGAGCCAACATCAGTCTGCCTGTTCTTGTGACCTGTTTTGCCCCATCCTATATGGGTGCATGACTGATTTGACACGGGGTTTCTGATGAACCTTCCGCCGCGGGTTACCGACCGGGCCTTTGCCCGCCTTGCCGAGATCGCCGAAGCATCGGGCGAGACGCGCGCGCTGCGCGTCGCGGTCGAGGGCGGAGGCTGCTCGGGCTTTCAATATGAGATCAAGCTCGACGATCCGGGCTCGGACGATCTCGTGCTCGAGAAGGACGGGCAGAAGGTGCTGATCGATCAGGTCTCGCTGCCGTTCCTCGCCAATGCCGAGATCGACTATACCGACGAGCTGATCGGCTCGCGCTTCGTGATCCACAATCCGAACGCGTCGAGTTCCTGCGGCTGCGGCACTTCCTTCTCGATCTGATCCCGAGGCGCCGCGGCGCCCTGTCCCACGGCCCGCGCCCCGGAGCCGACCCTGCGCGCCCCGAGGAGCCCCTGCCCATGAAGATCGCCACCTTCAACATCAACGGCGTCAAGGCGCGCCTCGAGGCGCTGCTGGCCTGGCTGGAAGCGGCGGAGCCCGACGTGGTGCTGCTGCAGGAGATCAAGTCGGTCGACGAGGGCTTCCCCCGCGCCGCCTTCGAGGACAAGGGCTGGCATCTCGAAACGCACGGGCAGAAGGGCTTCAACGGCGTGGCGATCCTGTCGCGGCTGCCGCTCGAGGATGTGGTGCGCGGCCTGCCGGGCGACCCGGAGGATGTGCAGGCGCGCTGGATCGAGGCCACCGTGGTGGGCGAGCGGGCGGTGCGGGTCTGCGGGCTCTACCTGCCCAACGGCAACCCCGCGCCGGGGCCGAAATACGACTACAAGCTCGGCTGGATGGAGCGGATGCGGGCCCGCGCGGCCGAGCTTCTCGCCACCGAGGAGCCCGTGGTGCTCGCGGGGGACTATAACGTGATCCCGCAGGCGGAGGATGCGGCGCGGCCCGAAGTCTGGGTGACGGATGCGCTGTTCCTGCCCGAGAGCCGGGCCGCCTTCCGCCGGATCCTGAACCTCGGCTATACCGAGGCCTTCCGCGCCCGCACCTTCGGGCCGGGACATTACAGTTTCTGGGACTATCAGGCCGGTGCCTGGGAAAGGAACAACGGCATCCGCATCGACCATCTGCTGCTTTCGCCGCAGGCGGCGGACCTGATGACCGATGTCCGCATCGACCGCGAGGTCCGCTCTGGCGAGAAACCCTCGGACCATGTGCCGGTCTGGGTCGAGCTGGCGGCCTGAGCCGCACCGGGCGGCCGTGACGCAACGTCCGGCCGCGGCCTCGTTGACGCAGGGGCGGCCTGCCTTCTAGCCTTCCGGCATGGACAGGCCCCCTTCCCCCGCTCTCGACCGCGTTCGCACAAGCTTCGGCCGTCAGGCGGCGATGGCGCTGATCCGGGCGACGCTGCCGGTGGTGGAACCGGGCCGGACCGAGATCCACCTGCCGCACTGGGACGGGATCGAGCAGCAGCACGGCTTCATCCACGGCGGCGTGGTCGGCATGATCGCGGATTCGGCGGCCGGCTATGCCGCGATGACGCTGGTGCCGGCCGATGCCTCGGTGCTGACGGTGGAATACAAGATGAACCTGATGGCCCCGGCCGAGGGCGAGCGGCTGATCGCGCGGGGCGAGGTGGTGCGGGCGGGCCGCACGCTCATCGTGACCCGCGCCGAGGTGCTGGCCCTGCGCGACGGGTCGGAACGGCCCTGCGCGCTCATGCAGCAGACCATCATGGTGATGCGCGCGCGGCCCGAAAAGCTGGACGCGCCCCCCGTCGCCTAGTTCGCCGCCGTCACGTCGTAGCCGTAGAGCCAGTCGAAGCGGCGCAGCGTCGGCCCCGGCAGCAGGCGCGAGCCGAGGCGCAGGCCCAGATGCGCGATCTCGCGGATCGGGCTGCGCAGGTGATAGGCCCAGGCGTTGTTGTTGGCGGCCTGCACCACGCGGCAGCAGCGCGGCACGCGCCGGGCCTGATAGTCGGCAAGGCCGCCCTTGATGTTGGAGTGCCGCGAGAGACATTCCGCCAGCACCCAGGCATCCTCGAGCGCCATGTTCGCGCCCTGAGCGAGGAAGGGCAGCGTCGGATGGGCGGCATCGCCGAGAATGGCCGCATGGCCGCGATACCATGTATGGGCGACCGGATGGCGGAAGAGCCCCCAGAGCCACACGTCCGGCACCTGCTCGAGCCAGTGGCGCACCCGGCCGTTGAAGCCCGCGAAGGCGAGGCGCAGATCCACCGGATCGTCGCGCAGGTTCCAGCCCTCCTGCACCCAGCGCTTCCGCTCTTCGACGGCCACGATGTTGCGCAGGGTGCCGCCGCGCATGGGATAGCTGACCAGATGGCGGCCCTCGCCCATATGCACCTCGGCCACCACCGGCTCGCCCGGCGTGGCGGGGATCACCGTCCGCCAGGCCACCTGATTGGTGAAGAAGGGCTGCGCCGGCCCGTTCAGCTCGGCCCGCACCAGCGAATGCAGCCCGTCCGCGCCGATGAGCAGGTTCGGGCTGTATTCCGCGCCCTGCGCCGTGACCAGTCGCGGGCGCGGCCCGCCCAGATCCACCGCCTCGATCTTCTGGAGCAGCCGGATCTGCACGCCCGCCTCGCGCGCACCCTGTGCCAGGAGGTCGATCAGATCCGCGCGATGCATCAGGTGGTAGCCCTGCCCGGGCCGGAGCCGCGCCAGATCGAGCTTCAGCACCAGATCGCCGCCGACGCCGTTGCGCAGTTCCACCGCCTGCGCCCGCATCGAGGCCGCCTCGAGCCCATCGCCAAGGCCCAGGGCGCGCAGCACGGCCGCGCCGTTCGGCGAGATCTGGAGCCCCGCGCCCACTTCCCGGATCGCCTCGGCCTGCTCCAGAACCGTGACCTCGGCCCCGCGGAGCGCGAGCGCCCGGGCCACCGCCAGACCGGCGACGCCGGCACCGAGGACGGTGACCTCGGAATCCTTCAGGCTCATCGGGTTCCTCCACATGCGAACGCCGGACCGAACGGGTCCGGCGTCAGTTTTTGCGCCCGGGCGGCCGGAGGGCAAGCCGCGAGGCGCAGATGCGCTTACTCGTCGCGGTGCACGCGCTCGCGGCGCTCGTGGCGTTCCTGCGCCTCGAGCGTCATCGTCGCGATCGGCCGCGCATCCAGACGCTTGAGCGAGATGGGCTCGCCCGTGACTTCGCAATAGCCGTATTCGCCGGCCTCGATCCGCCGCAGCGCGGCGTCGATCTTGGCCACCAGCTTGCGCTGCCGGTCGCGGGTGCGCAGTTCGAGCGCCCGGTCCGTCTCTTCGCTGGCGCGGTCGGCGATGTCGGGGACGTTGCGGCCGGATTCTTGGAGGCCCTCGATGGTCTCGGCGCTCTGATCCAGCAGTTCCTGTTTCCAGTTGAGGAGTTTGCGGCGGAAATACTCCAGCTGCCGCTCATTCATGAAAGGTTCGTTCTCGGCGGGGCGATAATCTTCAGGCAGAAAGATCTCTGCTTTCATGGCTGCTGCTCTCTGTTGCAGGCCGGCAGGCTCCGAAATGTGGTTCACAGTCATCCGGCGCTCCCTTCAATGCGGCTCATCTATCGCAAGAGGGATCCTTTGTCACTAGCCGCGTCGCGGAGCTTGCGACGGATTCAGCCTGTGCTATTCTGCCTCAGCAATTTCCTCCAACCTGACGCAGCGTAAATGAAATTTTCCTCCACCTCGACCTATGTCGCCACCGAGGACCTGACGGTGGCGGTGAATGCGGCCGTGACGCTCCAGCGGCCGCTTCTGGTTAAGGGAGAGCCGGGCACCGGAAAGACGGAGCTCGCGCGTCAGGTGGCGCAATCGCTGGGCCTGCCGCTCATCGAATGGCATGTGAAGAGCACCACGAAGGCGCAGCAGGGCCTTTACGAATATGATGCCGTCAGCCGCCTGCGCGACAGCCAGCTCGGCGAAGAGCGCGTGCACGACGTGCGCAACTACATCCGCAAGGGCAAGCTGTGGCAGGCGTTCGAGGCGCCGGGCCGGGTCGTCCTGCTGATCGACGAGATCGACAAGGCCGACATCGAGTTTCCCAACGATCTGCTGCAGGAGCTCGACCGGATGGAGTTCCACGTCTACGAGACCGGCGAGACCGTGCGGGCGCAGCATCGCCCGGTGGTCATCATCACTTCGAACAACGAGAAGGAGCTGCCGGATGCCTTCCTGCGCCGCTGCTTCTTCCACTACATCCGTTTCCCCGACCTCGAGACGATGCGGGCCATTGTGGGCGTGCATTTCCCCGACCTGAAGGAACAGCTCCTGACCGCCGCGCTCACCCAGTTCTACGAGCTGCGCGAGGTGCCGGGGCTGAAGAAGAAGCCCTCGACCTCCGAGGTGCTCGACTGGCTCAAGCTCCTGCTGGCCGAGGATCTTGCGGCCGAGGATCTCCGACGCGACGGACGCAGCCTGCTGCCGCGGCTGCACGGGGCGCTGCTGAAGAACGAGCAGGACGTGCATCTGTTCGAGCGTCTGGCCTTCATGGCGCGGCGGCCGGGCTGAGACCCGCGCCCCCTCGCCTTCCTCCCATCCGGGATTTCCATGTCCGAAGACCTCGTCCTGCGCCCCATCACCCCCGAGGACGAGGCCGCCTGGCGCCCTGTCTGGCAGGCCTACCTGCGGTTCTACGAGACCGAGCTGCCCGAGGAGGTGCTGGCCTCGACCTTCGCGCGCCTGACGTCGGGCGCGCCATCCGAGCCGCGCGGCCTCCTCGCCTGGCAAGGCGGTGCGGCGGTGGGGCTCGTCCATTATCTCTTCCACCGGCATTGCTGGCGGATCGAGAATGTCTGCTACCTGCAGGATCTGTTCACCCTGCCCGAAGCGCGGGGCCGCGGCGTGGCGACGGCGCTGATCTCCGCCGTCTACCGGGCTGCCGATGCCGAGGGCGCCCCGGCCGTCTACTGGCACACGGCCGAGACCAACGCCCGCGCCCGCGCCGTCTACGACCGGATCGCCCGCAAGTCGCCCTTCATCCGCTACAACCGGGTGCTGTGATGCGGCAGTGGCTGTTCGCGGCGGGCCTGCTCCTGTCGGCCTGCGGCGGCGTCCCCGAAGCCGAGGTCGCGATGGAGCGGCCGCACTGGCTGGTGATCGACCCTCTGCCGGAGATGAAAGTCTTTTCCGACCGCGCGGCGACCCGGCCGCAGCGGCCGAATGCCGAGATCGCGCGCGACTTCCTGGAGTTGACCTTCCAGATGGAGAGCGGCCGCAGGCTCGAGCGGTTCTCGCGGTTCGAGGGGCCGATCACCGTCTCGATGACGGGTCCGGTGCCCGCCACCGCCGAGGCCGATCTGGCGCGTCTGCTGGCCCGGCTGCGGCGCGAGGCCCGGATCGACATCCAGGAGACCGAGGGCCCCGCGGCCATCTCCATCGAATTCGTCGAGCGGCGGCGGATGCAGGCGCTGGTGCCCACCGCCGCCTGTTTCGTCGTGCCGCGCGTGAGCTCGTTCGAGGCCTACCGCCGCGTCCGCCGCGAGGCGCAGGTCGACTGGGCCACGCTGGAAGAGCGGGAGCAGGTGGCCATCTTCATCCCCGCCGACACCAGCCCGCAGGAGGTGCGCGACTGCCTGCACGAGGAGCTGGCCCAGGCGGTCGGCCCGCTCAACGACCTCTACCGGCTGTCCGACAGCGTGTTCAACGACGACAATTTCCACACGGTCCTGACCGGCTTCGACATGCTGATCCTGCGCGCGACCCATGCGCCCGAGCTGCGCTCCGGCATGACGCGCGCCGAGGTTGCGGCCGTGCTGCCGAACCTTCTCGCACGGATCAATCCGAAGGGGGGCCGCGCCACGGCGCCGGCCCCCGAGGACCCGACGCCGCGCCCCTGGATCGAGGCCATCGAAGAGGCGCTCGGCCCCACCGGCAGCGACCGGCGCCGCCACGCGGCCGCGCTGCGAGCCCTGAGCATCGCCCGCGCCGAGGGGTGGCAGGATGCGCGGATGGGCTTCAGCCTCTTCGGCTTCGGCCGCCTCGGGCTCGCCGACGAGTTGGATCTCTCGGTCGCGGCCTTCATCGAGGCGGTGCGGATCTACCTGACCCTGCCCGGCGGCGAGATCCACACCGCGCATATCGACATGCAGATGGCCGCGCTTGCGCTCTCCTCCGGTCAGGCCCCCGAGGCGATCCTGCTCTGCAACCGCGCCATTCCCGTGGCCTCCCGCGCCGAGAATGCGGCGCTGCTCGCCACGCTCCTCATGATCCGCTCCGAGGCGCTGCGCCTCTCGGGCCATGCGGCCGAAGCGCGGGCGTCGCGCCTCGACAGCCTCGCCTGGGCGCGCTATGGCTTCGGCGACGAGGCCGAGGTGCGCAGCCGGATGAGCGAGATCGCCGCTCTCACTCCGAGCCGGCCATCGCTCGCCCTGGCCGTAACGCACGACGGAGACAGCGGATGATCGTTCTGGCCGGCGCCCTTCTCGGAGCCTTCCTCGGCGTGGCCACCGCGCGCCGCCACGGCGGGCAGCGCCTCGACATGGCCCAGTATGGCGCGGCCTTCGCCATCGCCTTCGCGCTGGGGGGCCTGTTCCTGACCATCCTGATCGAGCGGCTGGCCTGATGGCCCGGCGCGGGAGCTGCTGATGTTCCTGCCCTTCTTCGAGACGCTCCGCCGGACCGGGGTGCCGGTCTCGCTCCGGGAATATCTGAGCTTTCTCGAGGGGATGGCCGCGGGCCTCGTGACATGGGACGTCGAGGGTTTCTACCATCTCGCGCGCACGGCCATGGTCAAGGACGAGCGGCATCTCGACCGGTTCGACCGCGCCTTCGCCGAAAGTTTTCGCGGCCTCGAGACGATCACGGCGGACGAGGTGCTGGCCGCGGTGGATCTGCCGCGCGAGTGGCTCGAGAAGCTGGCCGAAAAGCATCTGAGCCCCGAGGAGCGGGCGGAGATCGCGGCCCTCGGCGGCTTCGACAAGCTGATGGAGACGCTGAAGGAGCGCCTCGCCGAGCAGAAGGGCCGCCATCAGGGCGGCAGCAAATGGATCGGCACCGCGGGCACCTCGCCCTTCGGCGCCTACGGCTACAACCCGGAAGGCGTGCGCATCGGTCAGGACGAAAGCCGCCATCGCCGCGCGGTCAAGGTCTGGGACAGGCGCGAGTTCCGCAATCTCGACGATCAGGTCGAGCTCGGCACCCGCAACCTCAAGGTGGCGCTGCGCCGACTGCGCCGCTGGGCGCGCGAGGGGGCGGCGCAGGAGTTCGACCTCGACGGCACGATCCGCGCCACGGCCGAACACGGCTATCTCGACGTGAAGACCCGCCCCGAGCGACACAATGCGGTCAAGGTGCTGCTCTTTCTCGATATCGGCGGATCGATGGACGATCATGTGAAGGTGGTCGAGGAGCTGTTCTCGGCCGCCCGTGCCGAGTTCAAGCATTTCGAGCATTTCTACTTCCACAACTGCCTCTACGAGGGCGTGTGGCGCGACAACCGCCGCCGCTGGGACGAGCAGACGCCGACCGATCAGGTGATCCGCACCTACGGGCCGGATTACAAATGCATCTTCGTGGGCGATGCCTCGATGAGCCCCTACGAGATCCTGCATCCGGGCGGCGCGAACGAGCACTGGAACGCCGAGGCGGGCGAGGTCTGGCTGCGCCGCGCCCGCGCCCAGTGGCCCTCGACGCTCTGGATCAATCCGGTGCCCGAGAAGCACTGGGGCTATACCCAGTCGATCCGCCTGATCCGCGAGATCTTCGAGGACCGCATGGTGCCGATGACGCTGGAGGGGATCACGGCCGGGGTGAAGACCCTGTCGCGCTGATCGCCGGGCCTCGCGCGCCCGACCCGTGACGGGGCCCTTTCCCTGCCCGCCCGCGGCCTCCATATTGGGCCCATGCTCAAGCTGACGCCGCTGCTCCTCGCCATCGCCTACGGGTTTCTCATGTATCAGTTCTCCGCCTGGAGAACGAAGCGGATGCTCGACGCCCAGTCGCGCCCGCTCGACGAGCCCGAGATCCTGGCCCTCGCCGGGCGGATGGCCGCGGCGCTCGACCTGCCTGCCGTGCGGGTGTCGGTCTTCGAGGTGGATCCGGTGAACGGCCTCGCCGCGCCCGACGGGCGGATCTTTCTCACCCGCGGGTTTCTGAAGAAGTATCGCGCGGGCGAGGTGACGGCGGAGGAACTGGCCTCGGTCATCGCGCATGAGCTGGGCCATGTGGCGCTCGGCCATTCGCGGCGCAGGATGATCGACTTCACCGGCCAGAATGCGGTGCTGATGATGCTGGGGGCGGTGCTGAACCGCTTCGTGCCCTTCGCGGGCATCTGGATCGCGCGGCTGCTGACCTCGGCGCTGTCGGCCCGCCTGTCGCGGCGCGACGAGCACGAGGCGGACGCCTATGCCTCGGCGCTCCTGGTCAAGGCGGGGATCGGGACGGAGCCGCAGAAGTCCCTGTTCCGCAAGCTCCACCGCTGGTCGGGCATGAACGGCGCGGCCGTGCCCGCCTGGCTCATGAGCCACCCCGCCACCGACGAGCGCATCCGGCGGATCGAGGAACGCGAGGCACGCTGGATCGAGGGGTGAGCCCGTCCTTCACGAAGCGCGAAGGACAGGCGGCAAGGCTGCGGGCACGTCAGGCCTGCAGCGCCTTGGCGAGCCTCGGCAGCCGGACACGCTTCAGAAGCCCCTTCAGCGCGACCGGCGCGCCCGAGATCGCCTCGGCGCGGGCGCGCACCTCTTCCACCGCCGCGGCCACCGCCTCGGGGTGAAAGGACCAGAGCTCCCACAGGAAGCCGTCGGGGTCGCGCCGGGCCAGCCCTTCGGCACTGAGCGTGCCGCGCGGGAAATCGGCCGCGTTGAAGGTCAGGATCGCATCGGCATGGCCCGCGATCGCCACCGCCAGCACATGGATGTCGGCCTCGTCGGGCAGATGCAGCCGCGCCTCGAGCCCCGGCTGGGGCGGGATCATGGCTGCGGGAAAGGCCGCGCGGAGTGCTGTGCCCTCGCCCCGCGCCTGCACCTCGGCCAAGGGTCCGAGGCGGCGGGTCGCGCGCGCCCATTCCTCGAGGATCCGCTCGGACCAGAGCGGCACGAAGAGCCCGCGCGCCGCGCAACCGAGGAGGATCTCGCGCAGCACGGTCGGGAACAGCACGCAGGCGTCGAGAACGACCCTCACCCGTCGAGCCGGAAGAAGAGCGACTTGAGATAACCGGATTCCGCCAGCTGCGGCAGGATCGGATGGTCCGGCCCGGCGAAGCCCGTATGGATCAGCTGGCCGCGCCGCCCGCCCCGCCCGATGCCGCGCGCCGAGGCATTGCGGAAGGCGGAGAGATCGGCCGCATGCGAGCAGGAGCAGAGGACGAGGAAGCCGCCCGGCTCCACCAGCGGCGCCGCAAGCCGCGCGAGCCGCTCGTAGGCGCGCAGGCCCGCCTCGAGCGCGGGCTTTGCCGGGGCGAAGGCGGGCGGGTCGCAGATCACGAGATCGAAGCGCGCGCCCTCGGCCCCCAGCGCCTCGAGCGCCTGGAACGCATCGGCCTGCCGGGTCTCGAACCGATCGCCGAGACCCGCGAGCTTCGCCCCCGCCTCGGCCAGCGCGAGCGCCGGGCCCGAGGCATCGACCGCAAGCGCCCGCTCGGCTCCGCCCGCGAGGGCCGCGAGGGCAAAGCCGCCCACATGGGTGAAGACATCGAGCACCGAGCCGCCGCGGCCGAGACGCGCGGCAAAGGCATGGTTCGGCCGCTGGTCGTAGAAGAGCCCCGTCTTCTGCCCGCCGGTGAGATCGGCCATGTAGGTCGCGCCGTTCATCGGAACCGGCACCGGCGCGCTGAGGCCGCCGCGCAGCACCACCGTCTCCTCGGCCAGCCCCTCGAGGCCCCGCGCCCGGCCGGTGCCGTTCTTGACCACCGTCGTCACGCCGGTCACCCGCACGAGCGCGGCCTCCAGCGCGGACAGATGCGCCTCGGCCCAGGCCGCATTGGGCTGGATCACCGCCGCCTCGCCGAACCGGTCGATCACGACGCCGGGCAGCCCGTCGGCCTCGGCATGGACCAGCCGGTAGAAGGGCTGGTCGAACAGCCGCTCGCGGAGTGCCAAGGCCCGCGTCAGCCGCTCGGCAAACCAGCCTTCGTCGATGACGGCCTCGGGATCGCGGTCGAGCATCCGCGCGATGATCTTCGAGCTCACATTGACGGTCACGAGGCCCAGGGCGCGCCGCTCGGCATCCTCGAGCACGGCGAGCGTGCCGGGTGTCAGCGCCTGCGTGCGCCGGTCGGTCACGAGTTCGTCGGCATAGACCCAGGGAAAGCCGTGCCGAAGGGCGCGTGCCTCGGCCTTGGGGCGCAGGCGGACGGTGGGTCTGGTCATCGGGAGCTTCCGCTGTTGGGGTCGGCCCCTCCTCTAGCCGCTTCTGCGCGCCGGGAAAAGGCTCGGGGGCCGGAGGTCGCCCCAAAGAAAAAGGGCTCCGTCAGAACGGAGCCCTTCCCATGCTGCGGCAAGAACAGCCTCAGCCGGCCATCCTCGTGCGCTCCTGCCCCGAGGGGCCTGCCTCAGTGGGCGCGCGCCGTTCCGCGTCCGAAGCCCGCGAAGCGCCGGGCGAGGATCGTGCGCAGGGCGGCAAAGCCCTCGCGGATCGCTTCGTTGCGCAGGCGGCGCGCTTCGGCTTCGATCGCCATATGATCGATCACATAGTCTTGCATGTCTTGTCCGTTCGTCCGGGTCATGGAACCACTCCTTCGGTCCAGCCCTCCCCTGCGGCAACACCTAGCCCCTTGCGGCGCCAGGCACATCCTCCCATTGAGAAGATCCGCCATGCGCCAGGCGCAGATCGGGACAGCTGTGCTGACCTATTCACCGCAAGCCTGCCCATTCCTGCGCCGGACCGTGAAGGCAGCCCTTTCCCTTGCTCCCGCTTTGCGCTAGTTAGCGCTAACAAACACCCGATCCCGGAAAGCCGTCCCGGCCGGCCGCGGTTCATGCCGCGCCGCCCTCTTCAGCCATCGAGGCCGCCGCATGACCCTGAACGCCACTGTCGCCCGCGTCACCGACCGTATCCGCGCCCGCTCGGAAGCGAGCCGCAGCGCCTATCTCGAGCGCACGGGACGCGCGGCCGAGGCGGGCCCTGTGCGCGCGCATCTGACCTGCGGCAACCAGGCCCATGCCTATGCGGCGATGGGCGAGGACAAGGAGGCGCTGGCCGCAGGGCGTGCCCCGAACCTCGGGATCGTGACCGCCTACAACGACATGCTCTCGGCCCATCAGCCCTACGAGGATTATCCCAGGCTGATCCGGGCCGCCGCGCGCCGGGCCGGCGCCACGGCACAGGTGGCGGGCGGAGTGCCGGCCATGTGCGACGGGGTCACCCAGGGCCAGCCGGGGATGGAACTGTCGCTCTTCTCGCGCGACGTGATCGCGCTCGCGGCGGGCGTGTCGCTCTCGCACAACTGCTACGATGCGGCGCTCTTTCTCGGCATCTGCGACAAGATCGTTCCGGGCCTCGTGATGGCGGCGGCGACCTTCGGCCATGTGCCTGCGGTCTTCGTGCCGGGCGGTCCCATGACCTCGGGCCTGCCCAACGACGAGAAGTCGCGCGTGCGCAACCAGTTCGCGACCGGCGAGGTGGGCCGCGACGCGCTGATGGCGGCCGAGATGGCCTCCTACCACGGGCCGGGCACCTGCACCTTCTACGGCACCGCCAACACCAACCAGATGCTGATGGAATTCATGGGGCTCCACCTGCCGGGGGCGAGTTTCGTCAATCCGAACACGCCCCTGCGCGAGGCGCTGACGGTGGCCGCGGTCGAGCGCGCCGCGGCCATCACCGCGCTCGGCAACGACTACCGCCCGGTGGCGCAGATCCTCGACGAGCGCGCCTTCGTGAACGGGCTTGTGGGGCTGATGGCGACGGGCGGCTCGACCAACCTCGTGCTGCACCTGCCCGCTATGGCGCGGGCCGCGGGCGTGATCCTCGATCTGGAGGATTTCGCCGACATCTCCGAGGCCGTGCCGCTGATGGCCAAGGTCTATCCGAACGGCATGGCGGACGTGAACCACTTCCATGCCGCGGGCGGTCTGCCCTACATGATCGGCCAGCTCCTCGATGCGGGCCTCCTGCACGAAGAGGTGCAGACGGTCGCGGGCGAAGGCCTGAGCCTCTATCGGCGCGAGCCGGTGCTGACCGAGGAAGGCCTCGTCTGGCGCGACGGGCCGGAGGCATCGCAGAACGACCGCATCCTGCGCCCGGCGACCGACCCGTTCCAGCCCTCGGGCGGGCTGCGCCAGCTTTCGGGCAACCTCGGGCGCGGGGTGATGAAGGTCTCGGCCGTGGCGCCCGACCGCCATGTGATCGAGGCGCCGGCCCGGATCTTCCACGATCAGGAGGCGGTCAAGGCCGCCTTCCGGGCGGGAGAGTTCACCTCGGACACCGTGGTGGTGGTGCGCTTCCAAGGCCCGCGCGCCAACGGGATGCCCGAGTTGCATTCGCTGACGCCGGTGCTTTCGGTGCTGCAGGACCGCGGCCTGCGCGTGGCGCTGGTGACCGATGGGCGCATGTCGGGGGCCTCGGGCAAGGTGCCCTCGGCGATCCATGTCGCGCCCGAGGCCGCCATGGGCGGCCCGCTCGCCCGGCTTCGGGACGGCGATCTCCTGCGGGTGGATGCGACGGCGGGCCGGCTCGATGTTTTGGCCGAAGGCTTCGAGGACCGGGCCCCGGTCGAGGCCGACCTCTCCGCCTCCGCCCACGGCATCGGCCGCGAGCTTTTCGCGGCCTTCCGGGCCACCGTGGGTTCTTCGACCGAAGGCGCGGCCGTGGTCGTCTGACCCCTGCGCCCCGATCCTCTGTCGGAGCCTCCGGCGGGGATATTTTAACCAGAATAAAAGCATAGGGGATCAATCTGCCGGAGCGGTACAGGCGGGGACGCCGATGACCGCCCAGAGTGAAAGCGCCCCGCTTCCCCGGCCCATGCCGCCCGAGGCGGGGCGCCCCCTCCCCCTCTCCTTGCCCTTTCATTCTGGCTCAAATATCCCCGCCGGAGGCTCCTCCGCCTGCTCCCAGAGCCTCCGCCGAAAGGAAGTGACATGACCCCTGCCGAACAAAGCCGCCAAGCCCTCGAGATCTGCCGCCGCGCTGCGGTGGTGCCCGTGCTGGTGATCGAGGATCTCGCCCATGCCCGACCGCTGGCCGAGGCGCTGGTGGCGGGTGGTCTGCCCGCCCTTGAGGTGACGCTGCGCACGCCCGTGGCGCTCGACGCGATCCGCATCATGGCGGAGGTCGAGGGCGGGATCGTGGGCGCGGGCACGCTGCTCACGCCCGCCGATGTGGCGGCGGCGCGGGCTGCGGGCGCGCGCTTCGGCGTCTCGCCGGGCGCCTCGAACCTGCTGCTCGATGCCTGCGAGGCCGAGGGGCTGCCGCTCCTGCCCGGCGCGGCCACTGCGACCGAAGTGATGGCGCTTCTCGAGCGCGGCTACACGATGCAGAAGTTCTTCCCCGCCGAGACCTCGGGCGGCGCCCCAGCCGTGAAAGCGCTGGGCGGGCCGCTGCCGCAGGTGAGCTTCTGCCCCACGGGCGGCATCGGGCTCGGCAATGCGGCGACCTATCTCGGGCTTGCCAATGTCATCTGCGTCGGCGGCAGCTGGGTCGCGCCGAAGGCCATGATGGAGGCGGGCGACTGGGCGGGCATTACCCGGCTCGCCGAGGAAGCGGCCGCCTTGCGCTGACGGCGAGGCGCACCGGCGTGGGTCGGCGGGGCGCGCTGCCCTGCGCGCCCGCCGGTTGACCGGCGCGCTTCAGCGTATCCGATCCTGCAGGAGAACGGCGCACGGTCCGGTGCCACGGACGCAGCTCCGGTGCGCGTGATCCGGCCCGGCACCGTTCCGGCGCATAAGGCGTTCTGTCCGACCGCCCGGGCGGCCTCAGGCT
>NZ_MABH01000055.1 GCF_001720585.1 Cereibacter johrii
GCGCGGGTCCGGCGTTCGGGCGGCGCTGATCGCGGGCAGCGCCTTCGGCCTCGGGCCCGGGATCTCGGCCCATGCGGCCTTCGCCCGGAACCGTCTCGAGGCGGGCAGGGCGCTGCCGCCTCATCCGGCGCAGGTTCCGATCCGCTTCCTGCAGGGCGAGCTCGACCCGCTTGCGCCTCCGGCGGAGGTCCATCGTCTGGCCGCCACCCTCGCCGGGGCGGAGGTCGAGACCCTGTCGGGGTCCGCGCGGCTCCTGTTTCTTGAGCGGTGGGAGGTCGTGATCGACCGCCTCTGCGGCATTATTGCCCACTGAGGCACGGTGCGAAACGTCTTACCGCAGATGGAGTATGCGCGGAATTCTGCCCGCCGATAAGGAGAGCGCGCAAGACTTTTTAACTTCTCGTTCATGCGCAGCATTGTTTCCCGCGATGGGGGTGGCGGATAACGCCACCCCCTTATTATTTCATGATCGGCTGTCTGAAATGACCCTGGTCAATTTCATCTTTAACGATCTCTCGATAAATCTGCGGAATGCCGGAAAGGAGACGCCCATGACCGAAGACCGCGCGATGCCCGAGATGCCGCCTGCCGCAGATATCGCGGAGACGGCGCCTGTCGCCCCGGTAGACCTGCCGGAAGAGGGGCCCGCGGAGGCCGAGGCGGCCCCGCTCCAGACGCTGCACGGGCCGCGCCATTTCCCGGCGGTGGATGCGAATGCGATCCGGCAGGCTTTCGAGGGCGGCCATTATCCCTATCCGCGCCGGATGGGCCGCGTGGTCTACGAGGCCGAGAAGGCCAAATTGCAGGCCGAACTGCTGAAGGTGCAGATCTGGGCGCAGGAGACCGGGCAGAAGTTCGTGATCCTGATGGAAGGACGCGACGCCGCCGGAAAGGGCGGCACGATCAAGCGCTTCATGGAACATCTCAATCCGCGCTATGCCCGCGTCGTGGCCCTGACCAAACCCGGCGAGCGCGAGCGCGGCCAATGGTTCTTTCAGCGCTATATCGAGCATCTGCCCACCGCGGGCGAGATCGTCTTCTTCGACCGCAGCTGGTATAACCGCGCGGGCGTCGAGCGGGTGATGGGTTTCTGCACCCCCTCGGAATATCTCGAATTCATGCGCCAGGCGCCCGAGCTTGAGCGGATGCTGGTCCGGTCGGGGATCCGGCTCTACAAATACTGGTTCTCGGTGACGCGCGAGGAGCAGCGGGCCCGCTTCCTCGCCCGCGAGACCGATCCGCTGAAACGCTGGAAGCTCTCGCCCATCGACAAGGCGAGCCTCGACAAGTGGGACGATTATACCGAGGCGAAGGAGGCGATGTTCTTCTACACCGACACCGCCGATGCGCCCTGGACCATCGTCAAGTCGAACGACAAGAAGCGCGCGCGGCTGAACTGCATGAGGCACTTCCTGTCGAGCCTCGACTATCCGGGCAAGGATCCCGAGGTGGTGGGCGCGCCCGATCCGCTGATCGTGGGACGTGCGGCGCAGGTGATCGGCACGGCGGCCGACATCCTCGACAGCGCCACCCCGCCCGCGCTGCGCAAGCCGCGCCAGGGATGAGCCTTGGCCGGCCGTTCGATCCGGTGCAGTATCGGCGCATGTGGGATGAACGCTACCGCAGCGCGGATTACCTCTTCGGCAAGGAGCCCTCGGCCTTCGCGCGCCGCGCGGCGGCCCTTCTGCCCGCGCGGGCCGAGCTTCTCTGCCTCGGCGACGGCGAGGGGCGCAATTCGGTGTATCTGGCCGGGCTCGGGCACCGGGTGACGGCGATGGATCTGTCGGAAGTGGCGCTGGCCAAGGCCCGGACGCTGGCGGCCGAGCGGGGCGTGGCGGTCGAGCTGCATCGGGCCGACGTGGCGCAATGGGACTGGAGCCGGCCGTTCGACGCGGTGCTGGGCATCTTCATCCAGTTCGCCCCGCCCGCGCTCCGGCGCGAGATCCATGCGGGCATCGCCCGCGCGGTGCGGCCCGGGGGGCTCGTCCTTCTGCACGGCTATGCGCCGCGTCAGGTGGGATACGGCACCGGCGGCCCCTCGGCGGCCGAGAACATGTACGAGCTGGCCGATCTCGAGGCGGACTTTTCCGGCTGGGAGCGGCTCGTGGCCCGCGATGCGGATGAGGAGATCTTCGAGGGCCGGGCCCATGCCGGTCTTTCCGCGCTGGTGGATTTCGTGGCACGAAAGCCTCTTTCTGCCTGATCGCGCGGCGCTCGCTTGATGAGGAGGCAGCGGCGGGCTACTGCTGCCGCATGGTCCGTCTTCCCACCTTCACCAGCCATGCGCGGGCGATTCTCGCGCTGGGGCTTCCCCTCGTCGGCAGCCATCTGGCGCAGATGTCGCTGCATGTCACCGATACGGTGATGCTGGGCTGGTATGGCGTGACCGAACTGGCCGCCGTGGTGCTCGGCGCCTCGCTCTTCTTCGTGACCTTCATCCTGGGCTCGGGCTTCGCGCAGGCGGTCATGCCCATGGTGGCCGAGGCGCTCGGGCGGGGCGACGAGACGCAGGTGCGGCGCGACACGCGGATGGGGCTCTGGCTCTCGATCGCCTTCGGGCTGCTCGTCTATCCGCTCTTCTGGTTCTCGGGCTCGATCCTGCTGGCGCTGGGCCAGCAGCCCGAGGTGGCCGCGCTGGCGCAGGATTACCTGCGGATCGCGGGGCTGGGCATGGTGCCCGCGCTGCTCATCATGGTGCTGAAGAGCTATCTCTCGGCGCTGGAGCGCACGCAGATCGTGCTCTGGGCCACGCTCGCCGCGGTGGTGGTCAATGCGGGCCTCAACTGGGTGCTGATCTTCGGCCGGTTCGGCGCGCCGGAGCTGGGTGTCGAGGGGGCCGCCATCGCCTCCGTCGGGGCGCAGATCATGTCGCTCGCCGCGCTCGGCCTCTATGCCGCCCTCCTGCCGCCGCTGCGCCGGTTCAACCTGTTCCAGCGCTTCTGGCGTCCCGACTGGCACGCGCTGGCGCGGGTCTTCGCGCTGGGCTGGACCATCGGCTTCACCGGGCTTGCCGAGGGCGCGATCTTTCAGGCGGCGGCGCTGATGATGGGCTGGATCGGCACCGTGCCGCTTGCCGCCCACGGCATCGCGCTCGAGGTGACGGCGCTCGCCTTCATGGTCCATGTGGGGATCTCGAACGCGGCGACGATCCGCACGGGCCGGGCGGACGGAGCGGGCAACACGCAGGGCCTGCGCGACGGGGCCAAGGTCGCGATCCTGCTCTCGCTGGGCTTCGGCCTCCTGATGGTGGCGATCTTCCTGCTGTTCCCGGCGCCGATCATCGCGCTTTTCCTCGACCGGGCGAATCCTGAATTCGACGAGATCGTGGCCTTCGGCTCGGTGCTGCTGGCCTTCGCGGCCCTGTTCCAGATCGCCGATGCCATGCAGGTGATCGCGCTCGGCCTGCTGCGCGGGCTGCGCGACACGCAGGTGCCGATGTGGCTGGCGAGCTTCAGCTACTGGATGGTGGGGATCCCTGCGAGCTATGTCCTCGGCTTCCCGATGGGGCTCGGCGGCCCCGGCCTCTGGCTCGGCCTCGTGGTGGGGCTGACGCTGGCCGCGATCCTGCTCATGACGCGCTTCTGGCTCCGCGCGCCCCGGCTGGCCTGAGGCGCGGCCGGAAGAGCAGGCGGAGGCGCCTCGGCACGGCGGTCCGATGGGGCCGCAGGGGTCCACGAACAGGCGGCCCGCACTGCGGGCTGACGGTCCGGGATGGCAGCGGGAATTCGGCGGAAGGCGCCTGCGCGCCTCCCTCGGGCGCTCTCAGCTCAGGCCGGCACAGAAGGCCTGGATGCGGGCGCAGGCCTCGCGCAGCACCTCGTCGGCGGTGGCGTAGCTGATGCGGAAGTTGGGCGAGAGGCCGAAGGCCGCGCCGAAGACCACCGCCACGCCGGTCTCTTCCAGCAGCGCCGAGGCGAAGGCCTCGTCATCCGTGATCTTCGCGCCGCCGGCCGAGGTCTTGCCGATGCAGCCCGAGATGTCGGGATAGACGTAGAAGGCGCCTTCGGGATTGGGGCAGGTCACGCCCTTGGCCTCGTTCAGCATCGAGACCACCAGATCGCGGCGGCGCTGGAAGGCCTCGCGGTTGGTGGCGAGGAAGTCCTGCGGCCCCGACAGCGCCTCGAGCGCCGCATATTGCGCGATCGAACAGGGGTTCGAGGTCGATTGCGACTGGATCGTGCCCATGGCGCGGATCAGCTCGACCGGGCCCGCCGCATAGCCGATGCGCCAGCCGGTCATGCAATAGGCCTTGGAGACGCCGTTGCAGGTCAGCGTGCGGTCATAGAGCCCGGGCTCGATCTGCGCAGGCGTGGTGAAGTCGAAATCGTCGAACACCAGATGCTCGTACATGTCGTCCGACATGATCCAGACCTGCGGATGGCGCATCAGCACCTCGCAGAGCGCGGCGAGTTCGGCCCGGGTATAGGCCGCCCCCGTCGGGTTCGAGGGCGAGTTGAAGATGAACCATTTGGTGCGGGGCGTGATCGCCGCCTCGAGCTGCTCGGGCGTGAGCTTGAAGCCCGTCTCCATCCCCGCCGCCACGCTGATGGGCGTGCCGCCGGCCAGAAGCACCATGTCGGGATAGCTCACCCAGTAGGGCGCGGGGATGATGACCTCGTCGCCCGGGTTCAGCGTCGCCACCAGCGCATTGTAGAGGATCTGCTTGCCGCCGGTGCCGACCGTCACCTGCGCGGGCGTGTATTTCAGCCCGTTCTCGCGCTCGAACTTCTCGCAGATCGCGCGCTTGAGTTCGGGGATGCCGTCGACGGCGGTGTATTTGGTGCGGCCCGCATCGATGGCGCGCTTGGCCGCGGCCTTGATGTTGTCGGGCGTGTCGAAATCGGGCTCGCCCGCGCCGAGGCCGATCACGTCGCGCCCTGCGGCGGCAAGCTCCCGCGCCTTGTTGGTGACCGCGATCGTCTGGGACGGTTTGACGCGGGCAAGCGTGTCGGAGAGGAAGGCCATGCGGGGGAAACTCCGGGGGAGGGGCGGCCGGAAGGGCGGCCGGTTTGTAACTTTCGGCCATTTGTTCTAGGTTCTGCCCCGAAAGCGATCAAGCGGTATCGAGGGAGAGGCAGGATGGCGATGGACAGTCAGAGCTGGTTCAGCAACGAGACGGCGACCTTCGGGGACCGTCTGGCAGGGGCCCGCGAGGCCGCGGGCCTCACGCAGGAAGAGATGGCGCGCCGGCTCGGCGTGCGGCTCAAGACCCTGCAATCGTGGGAGGACGATCTGGCCGAGCCCCGCGCGAACCGGCTGCAGATGATGGCGGGAATGCTCAATGTGAGCCTGCGCTGGCTTTTGACCGGCGAGGGCGAGGGGGCGGAGGGGCCGTCCGAGCCCGCGATCCTGACGAGCGAGGGACGCGAGGCGCTGGCCGAGCTTGCGCGGATGCGTACGCAGATGCTTGCGCTGGCTCAGGAGATGGGGCAGCTGGAAAAGCGGATGCGGGCGCTCTTGCGCAAGGAGGCGGAATGATCGAGGCGGAGGACGCGCGGCTCAAGCGCATGTCCATGCGGTCGTGGCGGCGCGGGACCAAGGAGATGGACCTGATCCTCGGGCCCTGGTCGGACGCGCATCTGGCGGGCCTCTCCGAGGAACGCCTTGCCCTGTATGATTCGCTGCTGAACGAGAACGACCAGGATCTCCTGCCCTGGGTGCTGGGTCAGCGCGAGCCACCGGCCCATCTGGCGGGTCTGATCGCCGAGATCGGCGCCTTCGCCCGGACGCGACTGGCCCGCTGAACCGCGGCGCGCCGAAAAGCCGTTCCGGTTTACCCTATGTTTGCGCTTTGTGCAGATTCTGTGTCCAGCAACGTTCGGTGGAGACAGGGATGACGGTACACGCAGGCATTCTCGATGGGACGCAGAAGGCCTTTCTGCTCGGCTATCTGGAAAGCCTTTCGCTGGTGGAGCGTCTGCACCGGCTCTTGCTCGACGTGGTCAAGGACGAGTTCGAGCGGATCGGCCTGCTCGAGATCAATCCCGTTCAGGCGTTGCTCCTGTTCAACGTGGGCGACAACGAGGTGACGGCGGGCGAACTGAAGACCCGCGGCTACTATCAGGGCTCGAACGTCAGCTACAATCTGAAGAAGCTGGTCGAACTCGGCTACATGCACCACCAGCGGTCCGAGATCGACCGGCGCTCGGTGCGGGTGCGGCTGACCGACAAGGGGCGCAACGTCCGCCAGATCCTGTCCGAGCTCTTCGCCCGCCACGCCGAGGGGCTCGAGCGGCGCAATGTCGTGGGCGTCTCGGGGATGGAGGAGCTGAACCAGGCGCTGCGGCGCATGGAACGCTACTGGACCGAACAGATCCGCTACATCTACTGATATTTCGTGCGCCGCCGGCAGCCGCGCGCCCCGCGGCACTCCATCCCGAAGAGATCGAGCCGAAGACCTGAGGCCCTCCGCCGTGACCCCCTATGGGGATCCGCGCGTCGGGCCATGCGGATGGCGTCCTTCTCCACCGCCAGCACCTGTCGCGGGAGAGCGCCCTCGGGGCGCGGCCTGCCCGCTGCCCCGCACCTGCGGGAGCCGTGGCGGGGCCGGACGGTGCTGGAGAAGGGCAGGGCCGGACGGTGCTGACGAAGGGCGGGGCCGGACGGTGCCGACGAAGGGCGGGGCCGGACGGTGCTGGCGAAGGGCAGGGCCGGACGGTGCTGACGAAGGGCAGAGCCGGGCGGTGCCGACGAAGATCGCGGCCGGGGGGGGGCATCCTCGCCCGGCGGCTCGCGGATCAGTTGCCGACCGCCTCCGCCTGGTTGGCGGCAGCCGTCGCCCCCGTGATCGCGCTGAGCGTCTTCTGCCATTGGACGAACGGCGCCTCGGTCACATAGACCGTGTCCCCGTCGCGGATCATGAAGTCGCGCGCCTCGAACAGACCCGTGGGCTGCGTCAGATCGAGCACATAGACCATCCGCTGATCGCCCACGAGATCGGTCCGGCCGAGCACCGAATTGGCGATTTCGGCCGGCTCGTCGCGCAGGACGAACACGCCCTTCGGGTCGGCGAGGTTGGTGTTCAGGCCGCCCACCTGCGCCAGCGCCTCGAGGGCCGACACGTTCTGCGTCTCGAACTGGATGCGCGTCTGCCGCCCCGTCGCGCCGAGCGCCACGAACGAGCGGTCATCCTCTTCCACCACGATCACGTCGCCCGGGCGCAGGGCGATGTCGAGCGTGGGATTGTCGTAGAGATCCTGCAACCAGATCTGGCTGGTGCTGCCCTTGCGGGTCACGCGCACGATGGCCGTGGTGACGGGCACGGTGGTGCCTCCCGCCCGGGCCAGCATCGAGGACAGCGTCCGCGTCGGCCGCTCGATCGGGAACACGCCCTGCGAGCCCACGGCGCCCGAGACGGTGACGGACGAGCCGTCGCCCGCCAGCCGCTGCACCGACACCTGCGGATCGGGGGTCTGGGTGTCGAGCTTGCGGGTGATCGCCTGGCGGAGGCCGTCGGGCGTCTGGCCCGCCGCGCGGATCCGGCCGGCATAGGGCACATAGATGTAGCCCTGCCCGTCCACCTGCACCTGATCGAGCGACGAGACCCGCTGGCCGCTGTTGCCGAGCAGCGGATCGTCGCGGACGTTCTCGAAGACGGTGATCCCCACCGTGTCGCCCGCCGCGATCACGTCCGAGCCCACGAGGTCGGCCGTGCGGAAGTTCGAGCTGAAGCCGAAGGCGGGCGTGACCGCGGTCACGCGGCTCACGAATCGGTTGACCGGAACGATGAAGGCATCGCCCTGCCGCTCGACCGAGCCTGCGAAGATCTCGCGCTTGTGCGGTCCCGAGCGCGGCAGACCGCAAGCGGCGACCGTCGTGGATAGGAGCACGAGAAGAATGAGCGTCCTCGCGCCCCTGACGGTCGTAAGTCGCACTGCCCGGCTCCTCTTGGCGTTGCCCTGAGTGTTTCGGGCGAAGCTAGCGGAACATGAACGGGATTGCCAGCGGATGCGCAGAAAGGCGGCAGACGCCGAGGGGACTGTTGCCCTCAGGTCTCCGCGGCCGCACTGCCCGTCCGTCGGGCGCTGCGGCCCGCAAAGCCGTTGCGCGCCGCCGCCCCGGGAGCTACCCCTTGGGGCGAAGGACAAGGAGACGTCATGTTTACCGGGATCGTCAGCGATATCGGCCGCGTGCTGGAACTGGAGCGGACGGGAGACCTCCGCGCCCGCATCGCCACCGCCTACGACGTGCAGGCCATCGACATCGGCGCCTCGATCGCCTGCGACGGCGTCTGCCTGACCGTCGTGGCCACGGGCACCGAGCCCTCTGCGTGGTTCGACGTCAATATCTCGGGCGAGACCCTGTCGAAGACCGTGATCGGCGACTGGGAGCCGGGCCGCCGCGTCAATCTCGAGCGGGCCCTCAAGGTGGGCGACGAGCTCGGCGGCCACATCGTCTCGGGGCATGTCGACGGGGTGGCCGAGGTGGTGCGGGTCGTGCCCGAGGGCGACAGCCTGCGCGTGACCTTCCGGGCGCCCGAGGCGCTGGCGCGCTTCATCGCGCCCAAGGGCTCGGTCGCGCTGAACGGCACCTCGCTCACCGTGAACGAGGTCGATGGCGCGGAGTTCGGGATCAACTTCATCCCGCACACGCAGGAGGTCACCACCTGGAGCCGCATCGCGCCCGGCCTGCGGGTCAATCTCGAGATCGATACGCTGGCGCGCTACGTCGCCCGGCTGAACGAGTTCGCCTGAGATGATCGGCCCGGGTCCCGGCCACAACGGCGGGCCTGTGCTCGAGCCCGGCGGCAGCTGGCGGCGGCACTGCTGGTCGAAGGCGCGGGCCGATCTCCTGCCGACGCTGCCGATCGAGGTTGTGCGCAAGCGGGTCCACCGCGCGGCCGAACTCGGGCTCGACTACCGGACCTATGCCTCGGTGCGGGCTGCGAGCGGCCATGACGTGGTGGCCTTCCTCTTCTCGTCCAACGCCCTGCGGGTCATGCCGGGGCAGGATCTGCCGGAAGACCGCGCCTGCAAGCTGCGCCGGCTGTGCGCCGGCCGGATCGGTCTTGCGCAGGGGCGGCTCGCGCCCGAGGCGCTGCTGGCGGCGGCCGAGGGCGCGCTCGATGCCGCCCATCCCGCGCCGCGCCCCTTCGCCGGATGGTCCGAGAGCCGCGCCCGGCTGCGGGCCGCCCTCGGGCGCATTCCCTCGGATCAGGTGATCCTCGTGGGGGAGGGCTGGTCCGAACGCGAATGGTCCGAGGCTGCGCGCCTCGCGGCCTGCCTCGATGTCGAGCGTTACATGGCCGCAGGCTGAGACGCGGCCTCGGGCGCTCGGGCGCGGCCCTCCAGAAGGCGCCCGACCACGGCCCAGATCGCGACCGTGAGCGCGATGGCCGCGTAGCCATCGACAGCATAGTGCCAGCCGAGATGGACCGATCCCACGAGGATCAGCCCCAGAAAGCCCAGCATGAGCCATCCCGCCCAGCGGCGCCAGGTGAAGGCATGGAGCATCATCAGCGTGCTGCTCGCCACATGCATGGAGGGGAAGGCCGAGATGCCGCGGATCGCCGTCTCCTGATTGTAGCCGACCCAGAGGGCGGCCTGCACGTCGAGCGCCCAGACGGGACTGGTCTCGGCGAAGGTCTGGAGCTTCTGCATCAGGGGCACGAACCGGTCGCCGAGCCCGACAAGCTGGTAGTAGCAGGGGCCCGCGGAGGAGAAGACCAGCGCGGCGAGGCTGCCGCCGAGGCCCCAGACGAGCGGGAAGGAGATGAGAAAACGCTGCCTTGCGGCGGGATTGGCCCCGGTGAAGCAGGCCACGAAGACGAAGAAGTAGAGCAGGAAGAACCAGAAGTGATAGGCCGCGTTCACGGCTGTCGTGGCCAGGGGCGTGTCGAAGAGCGGGCCCAGCAGCCGATGCGCGTCCACGCCGCCGTGGATGGCCCGGTCGAGGTTCGCGAGCGTCACGTCCCAGCCGAAGGGCACGGCGTCCGGGATGACGCTCTTGATATAAGTGAAGCCACTGAAGAAGAATGTGACCGAGAAGAGGGCCACCGCGCCCGAGGCCATGCGGGGCAGGTCTCCGAGGGTGGCGCGCAGGCTCTGGAGGAGCCGGGGGATCGGGCGAGCCCGCGGCTCGGCGAGGGCAAGGCCCGCCACCGTCCAGATCAGGAGGACGAGGAGGTAGACGGGCGTCAGCACCGTCAGCAGGTTCACCATCGACTGGAAGGTCCGGTTCGAATAGGGCAGCCCGTAGGCGACCGAGAGGGCCAGAGCGGACCCCGCCTCCAGCAGGGCGAGGGCGATCAGCCATCGGTTGACCTTCAGGGCGTGGCGCAGCGCCGCCGCGAGTGGCATTGTGTCCGGCATCGTCCTTCCATCGCACAAGTTACGGAGGACGTGCTGGCAGCGGATTAAGGCAAAGGCGCGGCAGGCGCGTGGAATGGTCGGGGTTCTTCGGGGGCGGGCGCTCCGGTCCGTGCCGTCGCTCCGGGACGAAGCTCTGGCCAACGGCGCTTCGTCGCGGTATGGGCAGGTCTGATCCCGGAGCGATGCGATGAGCCACAGCAAGACCGAATATTCCGACGCGATCTCGTCCATCGAGGAGATCATCGACGACGCGCGAAACGGGCGGATGTTCATTCTCGTGGACCACGAGGACCGCGAGAACGAGGGCGACCTCGTCATCCCCGCGCAGATGTGCACCCCCGCCGCCATCAACTTCATGGCGACCCACGGGCGCGGCCTGATCTGCCTCGCCATGCCTTCGGCGCGGATCGACCAGCTCGGCCTGCATCTGATGACTCCGAAGAATTCCTCGCGGCACGAGACGGCCTTCACCATCTCGATCGAGGCCCGCGAGGGCGTCACCACCGGCATCTCGGCCGCCGACCGGGCCCGCACCGTGGCCGTGGCCATCGATCCGACCAAGGGGCCGGCCGACATCGCGACGCCCGGCCATGTCTTCCCGCTCCGCGCCCGGGACGGGGGCGTCCTCGTCCGGGCCGGCCATACGGAGGCCGCGGTCGACGTGAGCCGCCTCGCCGGTCTCAATGCCTCGGGCGTGATCTGCGAGATCATGAACGACGACGGCACCATGGCCCGCCTGCCGGACCTCGTGGCCTTCGCCCAGCGGCACGGTCTCAAGATCGGCACGATCTCGGACCTGATCGCCTACCGCCGCCGGCACGACAATCTGGTGAAGGAGAAGGCGGTCAAGCACGTCACCTCCTGCTACGGCGGCGACTGGCTCATGCGCATCTTCTCCGACGACACGCAGGGTGCCGAGCATGTGATCCTGTCGAAGGGCAATGTCACCGACGGCGAGCCGGTGCTGGTGCGGATGCATGCGCTGAACCCGCTCGAGGATGTGCTGGGGATCGGCCCCGCCCATGCGGGCGATCTGCACGGCGCCATGCGCCTGATCGCGCAGGAGGGGCGGGGCGTCGTCGTGCTGCTGCGCGACGTCACGATGAAACTTCCGATGGATGACGAGGTCTCGCCGCAGACGCTGCGCCAGTATGGTCTGGGCGCCCAGATCCTTTCGGCGCTGGGCCTGTCCCAGATCGTGCTCGTCACCAACTCCCGTGCGCCGAAGGTGGTGGGTCTCGAGGCCTATGGCCTCTCCATCGTCGGCACGCACCATATTTCCGAGGTCTGACCGATGGCCGGTTCCGAATCCCACTTCAGCCTGCCGCTGCCCGCCTTCGAGCGGCCGGCGAAGCTCCTGATCGTGGTGGCCCCCTATTACCGCGACATCGCGGATGATCTGATCGCCGGCGCCAAGGCGGTGATCGAGAGCTGCGGCGCGAGCTGGGAGCTGATCGAGGTGCCCGGCGCGCTCGAACTGCCGACCGCCATCGCGATGGCCGAGCGTCAGGCGAACTTCGACGGCTATGTGGCGCTCGGCTGCGTGATCCGCGGCGAGACCACCCATTACGACACGGTCTGCAACGATTCGAGCCGGGGGCTGATGCTGCTGGGCCTGCAGGGCGCCTGCATCGGCAACGGCATCCTCACCGTCGAGAACCGCGCGCAGGCCGTCGTGCGGGCCGCGCCCTCCGAGCAGGACAAGGGCGGCGGGGCCGCCGCCGCGGCGCTCCACCTCATCGCGCTGTCGCGCAGATGGTCGGGCCAGCGCAAGGGCATGGGCTTCAAGCCGGTGGACGAGTTCCGCGTCGCGGGGACCAGCGAGGCATGAGCGTGAAACCCGACAGGCGGCAGATGAAGTCGGCCTCGCGCCTCTATGCCGTGCAGGCGCTGTTCCAGATGGAGACCACCGGCCAGACGGTCGAGCAGGTGGCGCGCGAGTTCGAGACCCACCGGTTCGGCGCCGTCTATGAAGGCGACGAGATGGCCGAGGGGGATGCCAAGAGCTTCCGCGCGATCGTCTCGGGCGCGGTGAACCGTCAGGCGGGCATCGACCAGATGACCGACCGGGCGCTGGTGGCCAAATGGCCCATCGACCGGATCGACCCGGTGATCCGCGCGCTGTTCCGCGCCGCGGGATCGGAGCTTCTCGAGAGCGAGACGCCGCCCAAGGTGGTCATCAACGAGTTCGTCGATATCGCCAAGGCCTTCTTCCCCGAGGGGCGCGAGCCGAAATTCGTCAATGCGGTCCTCGACCACATGGCGCGCGAGGCGAGGCCCGAGGCCTTTCCGCAGGGCTGATCCCTCTCTTCCGACCGGGCTCGATGCCCCGGGAGGCATGGGTCTCTCCGGGCGCCCCGCGGGGGCTGCGGGACGGGCGCCGATCCGCCTTTTCTCCCGCTTGGGAACAAAGGTGCGAGACCCCATGTTGGCGGCAGGATACCCGAGCCGTCCCGACCGTCCCCGGTGCCCGCGCGCGGTGCATCCTCCGGCGGACGGGAGCGACAGGGCGAAGGAGCAAGAAACCTGCGCATCCGCTGCAGATTCTTGTGGCTTCATCCTCGGCGGACGGTATCGTGGTCGCAAGGAGTTCAGATCATGCCTCAGCTCGTCCGTCTCTATATCGTCAATGTCCTGATCGGTTTCGGGATCTCGCTGGCCTTCGTTGTGGCTCTGGTCGCGATGGATGTGGGCGGGCTCGGGCATCTGGTGCTCGAGACCGACATGGGCTGGCTGGGCGGATTGATGCTGGTCATGTTCAACGGCGTCGTCTTTGCAGGCGTCCAGTTCGCCATCGCCGTGATGCGGATGGCGGAACCCGAGGATCGCACCCCGCCCCGTGGGCGCCTGCGCCCCGTGCGGATGGAACTGGTTCCCATCCCGGTGACAGTTTCTGCAGATCACAAAAAGCGGCGCTGAACGCCCCCTCAGCGATTAATCCTTTGCGCCCGGATGCTTGAGCGTCCGGTCCTTCTCATGTCTGTCGCAAAGCTGTTGCCAATTCGACACTATCGAAAGGATGCCCCCTAGCCGAAGGGGGAACGTCCCCTGCTACCCACAGTTGTCTCCCCGGCAGCACATGCCGGCCGCGAGCGTCGCGGCCTTCCATTGACCAAGGGGACAAGCATGAAAGATAATTTCCGCATTGCCGGCCTGACGGCTTTTGCCCTGCTCATCGGCACCACCGCCGTTCACGCGCAGGTGGGCACGCTGACCGGGACGCGGCAGATCGAGGACCGGATCGAGGACATCGAGGATGATGTTCAGGATGACCTCGAAGAAGCCGAGGATCCCTCCCGCTTCGGCAACCCCGAGTTCCGTCCCGGCTTCTCGGGCAGCGCCTCGCTCGGCTACAGCGGCAGCGACGGCAACACCGAGGAGCAGAACCTGACCATCGGTGCCCGTCTGCGCCACGCTCAGGGCCCGTATGTCCAGAACCTCGGCGTCGTTCTCGACTATGCCGAAACGGACGGCAACTCCGACCAGGAAGACATCTTCATGGTCTATGAGGGCAACTACTACTTCAACGACCAGTTCTACGGCTTCGTGCTGGGTCGGGCGGAGTTCAACGGCCTCGCCGACGACGCGGATGCGAGCGGCGAGATCGCCGACGTGCCGCTGGCCGAGCGGGTCAAGACCGACGGCTTCATCGGCGTCGGCCCGGGCTACCGGGTGATCAACCGTCCCGACATGGCCTGGCGCGTCCAGGCCGGTGTCGGCCTCAGCTACCTCGAGTTCGGCGATGACCGGGACGAGTCCGAGGTGGGCTACATCGCCTCGTCGCGCTTCTTCTACCGGATCAACGAGAACGTCTTCCTGACCAACGACACCGACGTTCTGAGCTCCGACGAGGCGCTGCGCGTGAACAACGACTTCGGCGTCAACATCAAGATGACCGACGCCTTCTCGACGCGCGTGAGCTACCTGACCGACTACAACGAGAGCCGCGCGATCCGCACGGACAACAAGCTCGGCGTGTCGCTCGTCTACGGCTTCTGATCGCGGTCCTGCGATCGGGCGGAAGGGGCGGAGCAATCCGCCCCTTCTTCTTGCATGGGACACCTCTTTCCAAAGGCTCAAGCCGCGAGGGCACCGGGCCAGCAGGCGCCCTCGGGCGGGAGCCATGCGCAGGGCCAGGGCCGTCCTGCCATGGCCATCCTCCCCCCACCGCAAGGCGCGCGGGAAGGCAGACCGAACTTTCATGTCAGCGGAACGAAGAAAAGATCGAGCGTGCCTTGACGCCGGTCCCGGAGTCGCGGATCGCCCTTGGCCCTTGGCCCTTGGCCCTTGGCCCTTGGCCCGTGCCGGGAAGAGGGGAAGAAGTGGCGGGAACCGCGGCAGCCGTGGTGGCATGCGTTTCCCGAGAGCCTGAGACTCAGGTGGTCGCCAGATACCAGGGCCAGGACCCTGGCAGAGCCAGCTCCCTCGGATATGCTTATCGGCCACTGGAAAAGGACCACGCACGAGAGGGGCAGAACCCGCCAGTGCTCTAGATAGGGCGCCGCGCGGAGGCAGGCAAGCCCGGCCTCGGCAGATCTGCCCGCCGGATGCGGAGAGGGCGGGGGAGCAGGCAAAAGGGGCCTGCCCCCTGAGAAACGGTCCTGCCTGAGGCAGGCGTTCGAGCCGGATGGAGGATTTGAGGAACCGTCCGCGGCCGGGGTCTCCCCACCCATGTCTGGTCCTGCGAGTTCCTCGAAGACGGGGCCCACGACGGGAGAAGGTCCGCATGCTCAAGGGTCTCGACGGGTTCGCCCGCGCATGTCCGGCGATCCGGCTCGCCCCCACCGACATGCTCGCCGAGCCGTTCATCCTCCGCGGCGTGCCCCGGTCACATGCGGTCCGACAACGGGCCGGAGTTCATTGCGACCGCGCTCAGAACCTCACTCGCCGCGGCCGGCGCTTGATGCGCCTTCATCGAGCCCGGCAGTCCTGGGAAGAACGGCTGCTGCGAGAGCTTCACCTCGAAGCCCCGAGACGAGCTGTTGAACGGAGAGATCTTCTAAAGCCTCGTCGCAGCCCGGATCGGGACGGAGCACTGGCGCCGGCATTACACCACAAGGCGCCGGCATTCATCGCTGGATGACCGTCCCCGGCACGACGGGCGCTGCAGTGGCCGGCTTCGCCACCCACACCCGCTGCGCCCGCCACCGCAACCGTGGCGCCGAGACCTGCGACTGAAACCGGACCGTTCCATGAGGGCAGGCAGGCGTGCTGCCTGCGTCCGACTCGGACGCTGTCGGATCGTCGGACGGACGAGTCCGGCGAGACGCCCAAGTTCATGCAAGTGCTGGGATTTTGGTACCGACTCCCCGGCTCGAACGGGGGACCCCCAGATCCACAATCTGGTGCTCTAACCAACTGAGCTAAGTCGGCACTTGCGGGCCATTTAGACTCGGCGGCGGGGGAATGCAAGGGGGCTCAGAGCACGATCTCCCATTCCTGCTCGATCACGTCGCGACCGAAGGAATGGGCGGGGTGCGAGGTGACTCTCCGGAAGCCCGACGAGACATAGAGCGAGCCCGAGAGATGGTGCCCGTCGAAGGTCCAGAAGCGGAGCGTCGCATAGCCGTGGGCGCGGGCAAAGTTCATCGCCTGCTGCAGGAGGTGGCGGCCGATCCCGCGGCAGCGCATCTCGGGCTCGACGAGGAAGAGGCTGATCCGGGCGCTTTCGTCGCCCATCCGGGTGCAGAGCAGGCAGCCTACCCGGCGGCCGTCAAGGCGGGCGATGAAGGCGCGCTCGCGGGCCGGATCGCGGGTGCGGATGAAACGGGCCACATGCTCGGCGACCTGTGCCTCGAAGCTCAGGTCGAACCCTGCCTCCGCCGCATAGATCTCGGCGTGACGGGCCACGATCCATCCCGCGTCGCCGATCTCTAGGTCGCGCAGTTCCAATGCGTCCAGCATCGCCGGAGGCCCTCCCTGTGCGATCATGAGGCGGGGCAGGGCGCGGATCAAGCGGCGCCTTGCCAGCGCGACAGAAGGGCGCTACGCCCACTCCACTGGGCAACGGAGGACCGACATGGGGATCGACAAACAGAGCGAGCTTGCCGCGAACCTGCAGATCGGGCCGACGTCGCTCGGCATGGTGCGGATCTATATCGAGGGCGAGGGCGTGGATCTGCCGCTCGATTTCGACCCCGACGAGGCCGACGAGATCGCCGAGGAGCTCCGTGCCGCAGCCGAGCGCGCGCGCGCGATGGGCAAGGACGGCCGCGGGCCCGAGCCGAAGAAGCGGAAGTGATCAGCCGGGGAAGGCGCCCGGATCGCGCAGACCCTGCAGGCGCAGGGCCGCGTGGCGGGCGAATCCCTGCGTCACGGCCTTGCGCCGCGCAGGCGCGAGCCGCCCCTCGGGGCCCATGCGCAGGATCTCGGCATCGTAGCCATCGGCCAGCATGAGGCCGGTGCCCTCGGGCAGGAGATCCACCGGGAAGGCCTCGTCCACCGCGAAGAAGAAGCGGTCGCACCAGTCGAGATAGCCCTGCCACTTGCGGTCGGACTGATAGTCCGCGCGCGAGGATTTGCATTCCACCACCCAGATCTCGCCTTTGGGCCCCAGCGCCATCACGTCGACCCTGAGGCCGGGCGTGGGCACGAGCTCGACCACCGAGACGAAATCGTGGCTGCGCAGATGGCGGCAGACGCCACGGGCGAGCCGTTGGCCCGGAAGGAGGGGGGCGAGGCCGGAATCGGGAAGGGAGAGGGTTTGCATGGCGCCATCATGAACGGACAGGGAACGGCTGTCCATTGCGGACCGAACACGGATCGGAGAGCCGCCCGGTCCAGAGGGGCGCGACAGGATCTGAGCGGGCCGCTTCAAAGGCCGGCGGGCGCGGTTGAGCCCGCGCGGAGACCGTCCGGCGATGCGTCTTGTCGGAGCCGGCCTCTCGCGGCCTCATCGACGGCCGGGAGAGGCCTACAGAGGCGCAGCGCGCGGTCCTGCGCTGCGCCGGGGGGCCGGAAAGAGTCAGGCGATGCGCTCGACCACGAAATCGGCCAGATCGTGCAGCATCTCGCGCAGCGGGTGCTCGGGCAGCTGGCCGAGCGCCTCGCGCGCGACCGCGACCCAGCGGAGCGCATCCTGCCGGGCGGCCTCCATCGCGCCATGGCGGGACATGATCGCATGGGCCTGCTCGAGGTCGCCCTCGCGCTGGTCGCCCTTCTCGATCACCCGCTGCCAGAAGGCGCGTTCCTCGGCATCGGCCAGGGCCACCGCCTTGATGACCGGAAGCGTCAGCTTGCGCTCGCGGAAGTCGTCGCCGGTGTTCTTGCCGATCTGGGCATCCACGCCGCCGTAATCGAGGAGGTCGTCGACGATCTGGAAGGCGATCCCCAGAGCGTCCCCGTAGGCATGGAGCGCCTCGACCTGCGCCTCGGGCACGCCCGCGACCACGCCGCCCACCTCGGTCGCCGCGGCGAAGAGCGCGGCCGTCTTGCCGCGTACCACCTGCAGGTAGATATCCTCGGTCGTGCGCAGATCCTGGGCCGCGGTCAGTTGCAGCACCTCGCCCTCGGAGATGGTGGCCGACGCATTGGCGAGGATGTCCATCACGCGGAGCGAGCCGGTCTCGACCATCAGCTGGAAGCTGCGGGCGAAGAGATAGTCGCCCACCAGCACCGAGGACTTGTTGTCCCACAGGAGGTTCGCCGTGGGCTTGCCGCGGCGGCGGTGGCTTTCGTCCACCACATCGTCGTGAAGAAGCGTCGCCGTGTGGATGAACTCCACCGTCGCCGCCAGATGGATATGGTAGGGCCCCTCGTAGCCGCAGAGCCGCGCGGCGGCGAGCGTCAGGAGAGGCCGCAGCCTCTTGCCGCCGGCCTCGACCAGATGCGCCGTGACCTCGGGAATGCGGGGCGCGTGTTTCGAGGCCATCCGCTCGCGGATCAGCCCGTTGACGGCGGCCATGTCTTCGGCCAGCCACGCGGCGAGCCGTTCATGCGGCTTTTGCGAAACCTCGTCCAATCCCATCCCGATCCTGCCACCCGGTCGACGAACCGGCCTCGACAAACCGAGGCGTTGCCGACAATGTCCCCGACATGAAGGAACTGTTGCGCACGACCGACCCGACGATCATCGCCTTCGCCACCGCGCTCCTTCAGGGCGAGGATATAGACGCCTTTCCGGTGGACGTCCACATGAGCGTCCTCGAAGGCTCTATCGGCATTTTGCCGCGGCGTCTGTTTGTCCCGGAAGAAGACTGGGATCGCGCCTGCCGGGTGATGTCCGACAACGGCATCCCGACGACCCCCTGATGTTCGCCCCGGACGAGCTGACCTCCGACGGCTTTCTCGGCGGACGTCTGAGGGTGCTGCAGCCGCGCCGGGGCTACCGGGCCGCGACCGATCCGGTGCTGCTCGCCGCGGCCGTGCCCGCCAGCGCGGGGCAGAGCGTGCTGGAACTCGGCTGCGGAGTGGGGGTGGCGAGCCTCTGTCTCGCGGCCCGGGTGCCGGGGCTGCGGCTTGCGGGGCTGGAGCTGCAGCCGGCCTATGCCGCGCTCGCGCGCCAGAATGCGGCGCTGAACGGCGTGGCGCTCGAGGTGGTGGAGGGCGATCTCGCGGCCATGCCTGCCGCGCTGCGGCAGAGCTTCGATCATGTGATCGCCAATCCGCCCTATTATCCCGCGGGCGGCGGCACCGGAGCGGCCGATCCGGGACGCGAGCGGGCGATGCGCGAGGACACGCCTCTGGCGCTCTGGATCGAGGCCGCCGTGCGTCGTCTTGCGCCCCGCGGCGTTCTGTCGCTCATCTTCGGCGCGGATCGCCTGCCGGATGCGCTGGCCGCCCTCGACGGGCGCATGGGCTCCTCCGTCCTCCTGCCGCTCCAGCCGCGCGAGGGCCGCCCGGCCAAGCGCGTGATCCTCCAGTCCCGCAAGGGCGGGCGGGCGCCGTTCCGGCTGCTGCCGCCCTTCGTGCTGCACGAGGGCGCCCGACACGATGGCGACCGCGAGAGCTTCAGCCCCGCGGCTGCCCATATCCTGCGCAACGGAGGGGAATTCCCGTTCAGGTTGATGTGAGCCTGCGCAAGGTCCTGCGCACCGGCCCGACTTCGCGTGACACGACTCGGGCTTTGTGATGAACTCGTGACACTCGGATCATGCACAGGAGGACGAGAATGACTGTCGCTTCGCATCTGCAGGAACTGCGCCGCAAGCACGAGACTCTCTCGACGAGCGTAGAGAAAGCTCAGCGAAACCCCGCCATGGACGCCCTGAAGATTTCCGAGATGAAGAAACAGAAACTCAAGCTGAAAGAGGAAATCACCCGTCTGTCTCAGGCGTGACGAGGAGGCGGCGCCCACCTTCGGGTGCTGGCGCCCCGGCTCGCCGTCGCGGGACGGTTCAGCCGACGGTTGATTCCAGTGAAACGAAAGGAGCCGCGCAGATCCCTGCGCGGCTCTCTGGTTTTCAGGATGGGAAAATCCTCAGACGAAATACTGGCCGCCGTTCGCCGTGATGGTCGAGCCGGTGACGAAGCCCGCATCGTCGGAGGCGAGGAAGACCACGCAGCGGGCGATTTCCTCCGGCTCGCCCAGGCGGCCGGTCGGGATCTGGGCGATGATCGACTCGCGCACCTTCTCGGGGACGGCCATCACCATCTCGGTCGCGATATAGCCCGGGCAGATCGCATTGACCGTGATGCCGGCCCGCGCGCCCTCCTGCGCCAGCGCCTTGGTGAAGCCGAGGTCGCCGGCCTTCGCCGCCGAATAGTTCGCCTGCCCGGCCTGGCCCTTCTGGCCGTTGATAGAGGAGATGTTGATGATCCGGCCGAACTTGCGGTCGCGCATCCCCGACCAGACCGGATGGGTCATGTTGAAGAGGCCCGACAGGTTGGTGTCGATCACCTCTTTCCACTGGTCGCGCGTCATCTTGTGGAACATCGAATCCCGCGTGATGCCGGCATTGTTCACCAGCACCGCCACCGGTCCCAGCTCGGCCTCGACCTGCGCGATGCCCGCGGCGCAGGCATCGTAATCCGCGACGGACCATTTGTAGGTCTTGATGCCGGTCTCTTCGGTGAACTTCCGCGCCGCCTCGTCATTGCCCGCATAGTTCGCGGCGACCGTATAGCCCGCGTTCTTCAGCGCCACCGAAATGGCGGCGCCGATGCCCCGCGAACCGCCCGTCACCAGAGCAACCTTGGACATGATCCCTCCTTCAAATATCCGCTCGTTGAAAGACTGTTATAGATACGGAAAAGGGTGCGCAACATTATTGCGCACCCATTGTCAGCTCGTCTTGGGCAATCAGGGGCGCTCGAGGCACATGGCGACGCCCATGCCGCCGCCGATGCAGAGGGTGGCGAGGCCCTTCTTGGCGTTGCGGCGCTGCATCTCGAACAGCAGCGTGTTCAGCACGCGCGCGCCCGAGGCTCCGATCGGGTGCCCGATGGCGATGGCGCCGCCGTTCACGTTCACGATCGAGGGATCCCAGCCCATGTCCTTGTTGACGGCGCAGGCCTGCGCCGCGAAGGCCTCGTTGGCCTCGACCAGATCGAGGTCGCCCACCTTCCAGCCCGCCTTCTCGAGCGCCTTGCGGCTGGCATGGATCGGACCCACGCCCATGATCGAGGGATCGAGCCCGGCCGTCGCATAGGAGGCGATGCGGGCCAGCGGCGAAAGGCCGCGCTTCTCGGCCTCCTCGGCGCTCATCACGAGGACCGCCGCCGCGCCGTCGTTGATGCCCGAGGCGTTGGCCGCGGTCACGGTGCCGTCCTTGATGAAGGCGGGGCGCAGCTTCGTCATGCCCTCGAGGGTGGCGCCGTGGCGGATATATTCATCGGCATCCACCGTCACGTCGCCCTTCCGGGTCTTGATGACGAAGGGCACGATCTCGTCGGCGAAGCGGCCGGCCTTCTGGGCGGCCTCGGCCTTGTTCTGGCTGGCCAGCGCGAATTCGTCCTGCATGTCGCGGCTGATCTGCCATTTCGCGGCGACGTTCTCGGCGGTCTGGCCCATGTGATAGCCGTTGAAGGCGTCCCACAGCCCGTCCTTGATCATCGAGTCGATGAAGCTCAGGTCGCCCATCTTCTGCCCGGCGCGCAGATGGGCCACATGGGGCGCGAGGCTCATGTTCTCCTGGCCGCCGGCCACCACGATGGAGGCATCGCCCAGCTGGACATGCTGCGCCGCAAGGGCCACCGCGCGCAGGCCCGAGCCGCAGACCTGGTTGATGCTCCAGGCGGCGCTTTCCTGCGGCAGGCCCGCCTTGATGTGGGCCTGACGGGCGGGGTTCTGGCCCTGACCGGCGGTCAGCACCTGGCCGAGGATCGTCTCGCTCACGTCCGCCTTGTCGATCCCGGCGCGGGCCACGACGGCCTCGATCACGGCAGCGCCGAGGTCATGGGCGGGCGTGCTCGCGAAGGCGCCGTTGAAGCTGCCGACGGCCGTGCGCGCCGCCGACACGATTACCACGTTGGTCATGTCCGATCCTCTCCCTTGAACCGATGCGGGCAGAGGGCATTCTCCGCCGCTGTGCAGAAAACGGGTAAGCACCGGGAAGGCGTTCTGCAAGATGTTTGCGCTCGCGGTCCGGTGGAGTGCGCCGAGGGCCTCCCCCCGCCCCGGCCGGGGGCTTCGGGGCGGGTGGCGGCGGGCGCGCGCCCCGCGGGGCGTCGGGCAGGCCGTCCGGGCCGAAAGCCGATGACAGTCCGGGACCGGGGCCTTAAAGGTGGGCGCAGTCGCCTCTTTTTCCGGACGGACATGGACCTCACACGCTGCCCCTGGTGCGGACAGGATCCGCTCTACACCGCCTATCACGACACCGAATGGGGCGTGCCCGAATGGGAGGCGCGCGCCCTTTGGGAAAAGCTCATCCTCGATGGTTTCCAGGCGGGCCTCGCCTGGATCACCATCCTGCGCAAGCGCGAGGCCTTCCGCGCCGCCTTTCAGGGCTTCGAGCCCGCGGTCATCGCCTCGTGGGGCGAGGCCGATGTTGTGCGCCTGCTGGGCGACGCGGGCATCGTGCGCCACCGCGGCAAGATCGAGGCCACCATCGGCAATGCCCGCGCCTTCCTCGCCATCGAGGAACGGCAGGGCTTCTCGGACTTTCTGTGGAAACATGTCGAGGGGCGGCCGGTGCAGAACCGCTTCGCCACGACCGCCGAGGTGCCGACCGAGACCGCCGCCGCCCGCGCCATGTCGAAGGAGCTGAAGGCGCACGGCTTCCGCTTCTGCGGGCCGACCATCGTCTATGCCTTCATGCAGGCCACGGGCATGGTGAACGACCATCTGGTGGGCTGCCACGCCCACGACCGCTGCGCGAGCCTCGCCGCGCGCCCGGTGGCCTGAGCGCGGCTCCGGCGCGCGGACGGAAGACCGGTCCGGGCTCCGGCAGCCGGCCCCTCAGCCTGCGCTGCGTGAAATGCGTGGAGCGCGCCCGCCTGCCGATGGACCGGCTCCTGTGCGCGGCGCGCAGCCGGTCGCCGTTCCGTTCAGGGACGGGGGGCTGCGGCGCGGCGGAGGCGGTCGTTGATCGCGCGGCCGAGACCCCGCTCGGGCACCGGGGCCACCGCGATGGGTCTGCCCTCGCGGTCCGCCTCGCGCAGGAAATGGAAGAGGTTCGCCGCCGCCTCGACCAGATCGCCCGAGGGCGACAGGTTCCGCGGCCCGCCGAGCCCGC
>NZ_MABH01000056.1 GCF_001720585.1 Cereibacter johrii
CCGGAGGCGCTCGCGGCCGGCCTCGCGCGGATCGAGGCCATCTTCGAGGCGCAGGTCCAGCGCGGGCTGACGGATCGGGCCGGCGCGGCAGAGCGGATGGCGCGTGTCGCAGGCACGGTCGGTCTCGGCGCTCTGGCCGACTGCGATCTGGTGATCGAGGCGGTCTTCGAGGATCTGGCCGTGAAGCGCCGGGTGTTCGAGGAGCTGGTCCGCCTCTGCGGGCCGGAGGCGATCCTTGCCACCAACACCTCCTACCTCGACCCCGAGCGGATCGTGGAGGGCCTGCCGCACCCCCATCGGTTCATCGCGCTGCATTTCTTCAGCCCGGCGCAGGTGATGAAGCTGCTCGAGATCGTGCCGCTGACCGCCACCGCGCCCCGCACCCTCGCCACCGGCGTCGCTCTGGCGGCGCGGCTGGGCAAGATCCCGGTTCAGGCGGGCAACGGCGAGGGCTTCATCGGCAACCGCATCCTCAAGCGGTATCGCGCCGAGGCCGAGGCTCTCCTGCTCGCGGGCGCCACCCCGGCCGAGATCGATCAGGCCATGCGCGCCTTCGGACTCGGGATGGGTCCGTTCGAGATGCAGGACATGGCCGGGCTCGACATCGCCTTCCGGGCCAGAGAGGCCGCCCGCGCGCTCGGGCAGGACCTGCCCGAAGGTCCGGGCGACCGGCTGGTGCGCGCGGGCCGCCTGGGCCGCAAGTCGGGCGGCGGCTGGTACGACTATGCGCCGGGAAGCCGCCTTCCCCAGCCATCGCCCGACGCGGCCGCCCTGATCGCCCCTTTCGTGACCCCCGGTCCACGGCCGAGCGGCGACGGGATCGCCCATCGGCTCATCGCCGCCATGGCCGAGGAAGGCCAGCGGATCTGCGACGAAGGCCTCGCGCAGAGCCCTTCGGACATCGATCTGGTCGAGGTGCATGGCTACGGCTTCCCGCGTCACAAGGGGGGGCCGATGTTTCACGCCGCGCGCAGGGCCCAGGCCCGCAAGGACGGAGAATGACCGGCGCGCGGGCGCGGGCCGGAGCACATCCACGCAAGGGAGGGGCCGATCCGGCCGCACCGACATGACCCAGGTCTTCATCTGCGACTATATCCGCACCCCCATCGGCCGCTACGGCGGGGCGCTCTCCTCGGTCCGCGCGGACGATCTGGGGGCCGTGCCCCTCAGGGCCCTGATGGCCCGCAACGGCGGCGCCGATTGGGATGCGGTGGACGACGTGATCTTCGGCTGCGCCAATCAGGCGGGCGAGGACAACCGCAACGTGGCCCGCATGTCGGCGCTGCTGGCGGGGCTGCCGGTGGGCGTCCCCGGCACGACGATCAACCGGCTCTGCGGCTCGGGCATGGATGCCGTGCTGACCGCCGCCCGCCAGATCGGCGCGGGCGAGGCGGACCTCGTGATCGCGGGCGGGGTGGAGAGCATGTCGCGCGCGCCGTTCGTTTTGCCCAAGGCCGAAACGGCCTTCTCGCGGTCTGCCGGGATCCATGACACGACGATCGGCTGGCGCTTCGTCAATCCCGCGATGGAGGCGGCCTACGGGGTGGATCCCATGCCGCAGACGGGTGAGAACGTCGCCCGCGACTTCGGCATCAGCCGCGAGGCGCAGGATGCCATGGCCCTTGCCTCGCAGACCAAGGCGGCAGCGGCGCAGGCGAACGGGCGGCTCGCACAGGAGATCGCGCCGGTCCTCGTTCCGCAGCGCCCGGGCGAGCCTGTCCGGGTGGAGCGCGACGAGCATCCGCGGGCCACGACGCCGGAGGCGCTTGCCAAGCTGAAGCCGCTCTTCGCCGGCGGATCCGTCACGGCGGGCAATTCCAGCGGCGTCAACGACGGCGCGGCGGCCCTGATCCTGGCCAGCGAGGCGGCCGTCCGGCGCCACGCGCTCACCCCGATGGCGCGGGTGCTGGGCGGCGCCACCGCGGGCGTGCCTCCGCGCATCATGGGCATAGGCCCGGTGCCCGCGACCCGGAAGCTGATGGCCCGTCTGGGGCTGACCGCAGAGGGCTTCGACGTGATCGAGCTGAACGAGGCCTTCGCCGCGCAGGGCGTGGCGACGCTCCGGCAACTCCGCATCGCCGAGGAGGATGCGCGGGTGAACCCCAACGGCGGTGCCATCGCCCTCGGCCACCCGCTGGGCATGTCGGGCGCGCGCATCACCGGAACCGCGGCGCTCCAGCTGCAGCGCACGGGCGGGCGGCGGGCGCTGTCGACCATGTGCATCGGTGTCGGTCAGGGCATTGCCATCGCGCTGGAACGGGTCTGAGATCGACCATCGCCCGGGGCGGCGCGGCCGACTGACGCGCAGACCGTTGCCGCCTGCCCAGCAGGAGCGGGACGGGGGTAGCCGCGGCACCACCTGCCGCGTCCCTCGCGCGGCGGCCCCGCCATCCGCTGCCGCAGCACTTTCCCGAGGGGGGCTCCGGCGCTACATCCGCCCGGACAGCCGGGAGGAACACATGCCGCAGAGATCCGACATCAACCGCCGCGTGGTGCTGGCGCAGCGTCCGAAAGGCACGCCCGACGAAAGCACGCTCCGGCTGGAAGAGGCCGCCATTCCCGAACCCGCCGAGGGGCAGATGCTCCTGCGGACGGTGTGGCTGTCGCTCGATCCCTACATGCGCGGGCGGATGAACGACACGAAATCCTATGCCAAGCCGGTCGAGATCGGCGAGGTGATGACCGGACAGGTGGTGGCCGAGGTGATGCAGTCAAGCCTGCCCGGGTTCGAGCCCGGCGACATGGTCCTCGCGGGCAGCGGCTGGCAGGATTATGCGCTCTCGGACGGGACCGAGGTCGTCAATCTCGGCAAGGCGCCCGAGCGTCCCTCCTGGGCGCTCGGCATCCTCGGGATGCCCGGATATACCGCCTATGCGGGTCTTCTGAAGATCGGCGAACCGAAGCCCGGAGAGACGGTGGTGGTCGCGGCGGCCTCCGGCCCGGTGGGGGCCACGGTCGGGCAGATCGCGAAACTGAAGGGCTGTCGCGCCGTGGGCATTGCGGGCGGGGCCGACAAATGCCGCCATGTGGTCGAGACGCTGGGCTTCGATGCCTGCATCGACCACAGGGCCCCCGATTTCGAGTCGCAGCTCGCCGCCGCCTGCCCGGACGGCGTCGACGTCTATTTCGAGAATGTGGGCGGCCGGGTTCTCTATGGCGTGCTGCCGCTCCTGAACCCGTTCGCGCGGATGCCGGTCTGCGGCATCGTCTCCTGGTACAACAGTCCCGGCCTGCCCGAGGGGCCGGACATTGCGCCGGCCCTCATGGGCACCATCCTGCGGATGAAGGTGAAGCTGCAGGGCTTCATCATCTTCGACAGTTTCCCGCGCAGCCTCTATGCCGAATTCGCCCGCGAGATGACGGGCTGGCTGGCCGAGGGAAAGGTCAAGTACCGCGAGCAGGTCGTCGAGGGGCTGGAGGCCGCGCCACAGGCGCTGAACGACCTGCTGGCGGGACGCAACTTCGGCAAGATGGTCGTGAAGGTCTAGGCGCAGGCGCCCGCCCCGGACCCGGGCCACCGAGGAGGGCGCAAGGGCACGAGCCTCAGGGAGCAGGCTGGGTGCGCTCCAGATAGGCCAGATCGGCCGGATCGAAGACCGACAGATCGTGCTCCCGGTGCCGGCCGATGCTGGCGGGGGGCGCGATCAGGGCGGCCAGCGCGGCGACGGGTTCGGCAGGCTCGAGCCCAAGGAAGCCCATCAGCCGCGCGATCTCCGCTTCGGGGCGGGCGCAGAGCGCCTCGTACTGCAGGAACAGCACCCGGTCGCGGTTCTCCGGCCGGGCCGCCACTGTGCTGATCCGGCGGTGCACCTCGCAGAAATAGGCCAGCATGTCCCGCGGGCCCGGCGGCTCGGCCACGGGACGCTCGAGGAAGTGGGGCCCCCAGAACCACGCCTGGCGCTGGTTGGCGGAAAAGGCCATGTCGAGCCCGCTGCGCAGCAGATGGACATAGCGCATGTGGGGATAGGACCTGAGGATCCGCTCGATCACCACATGGGTGTTGGGCTCTTTCCAGCCCCAGCGTTGCTGCCCGGCCGCGCGCATTCCGGCGCGCGACAGGCCCTCGAACTGCCGCAGCCGCGCCTGGAAGGCCGGGTCGGGCAAGGCGAGCACCTCGCGGTGGCGGAAGCGGTCGGTGAAGTCCAGATTATCTTCCGACTCGTTCAGCCTCGTTCCCATGAAGACGCCCGCCCCCTTGAGGATGCGGGCGAGGACGCGGGTGCCGCTGCCACCGATGGCGCCCACGGCAATCGGAGCCTGGGTCGGGTCGGGTCCGTGTTCGATCATGCTCATGATGCGAAACGGCGCCCTTGCGGACGCCGCCCTTTTTCTGGTGCCGGAGGCTGCCGGGCCGAAGCCCGGCAGGGTTCTCAGATCAGGACCTGGAAGTCGTTGATCGTGATGTTCAGCGTTCCATCATGATCGATCTGAGCAAGATTCACCAGACGGGTCGTCTCGCCGGCGTCGAGATCGATCGAGAGCATCCCGGTCTCGGCATTCCAGACGATCTGATCGGCCAGGTTCGCCTCCGCATCCTGCAGCGCCCACATCAGCTCGTCGGTGACCAGGATGCGGTCGACGCCCTGCTCGAAATCGGTGATCCGATCCGCATCCGCGCTGTCGAGGCTGCCGAAGACGAACGTGTCCGCCCCGGTGCCGCCCGTCAGAAGGTCGAAGCCCTGACCCCCGACCAGCGCATCGTTGCCCACACCCCCGTTGAGGGTGTCGTTGCCCGCATCGCCCACCAGCAGGTCGTTGCCCTGACCGCCGTGCAACCAGTCGTTGCCGTTGCCGCCGACCAGAGTGTCGTTGTCCTGGTTGCCGTAGAGGTTGTCGTTGCCGTCCCCGCCGAAGATGAAGTCCTCGCCGGCCTGACCCATGACCGTGTCGTTGCCGACACTGCCGTCGATCATGTTGGCCCCGGCATCGCCCAGCAGGCGGTCGTCATACCGGCTGCCGATGATGTTCTCGATCGAGAACAGCGTATCCATGCCTTCCTCGGCACTGATGCGCTGCGCCTGACCCTGGAGCGAGAGATCCACGGTGACACCGGCGGTTGCGGTCTGGAACTCGACGGTGTCGGTCCCCTCGCCGCCGTCGACCAGATCGTCGCCGAGGCCGCCGGCCAGCGTGTCGTCTCCGGCACCGCCGAGCACGGTGTCGTTGCCCTGGCCGCCGTGGATCCAGTCGCTGCCCACGTCTCCATAGAGGAGGTCATCCCCGATGTTGCCATAGAGGCTGTCCCACCCGTCACCGCCCACGATGGTGTCGTTGCCCGCGCCGCCGGTGATCTGGTCATCGCCGTTGCCACCGTCGATGGCGTTGGCGACCGCGCTGCCGGACAGGATGTCGTCGGAGGCGCTGCCGATGATACCCTCGATCGAGCTCAGGGCATCGCTGCCCTGATCGGCGCCGATGACCTGCGCCAGCCCGTCACGCCCCAGATTGACCGTCACCCCGCCCGCTGCCGCGGAATAGTCGGCGAAGTCGAACCCCTCGCCGCCGAGCAGCGTGTCATTGCCCGCGCCGCCCATCAGGAAGTCGTTGCCCGCGAGGCCCGAGAGCACGTTGTCCGCCTCGTCCCCGATCAGCCTGTCGTCGTGGTTGCTGCCCGTCAGGTTCTCGATGGAGGTCAGCAGGTCGTAGCCTTCCTGCGCGTTCACCAGCTGGCCTTCGCCCTGCAGCACGAGGCTTACGAAGACGCCCTCGGTGGCCGTCTCGTAGCTGGCCGTGTCGTTGCCCGCGCCGCCCAGCAGGGTGTCGTTGCCCAGACCGCCCGCAAGCGTGTCGTCGCCGTCGCCCCCCACGACCAGGTCGTCGTCCTGACCGCCATGCAGCCAGTCGTTGCCTTCCTCGCCATAGAGGCTGTCGTTGCCCTCGTTGCCGTAGAGACGGTCGTCGTTATCGCCGCCGAAGAGCTGGTCGGTGCCCGCCCCGCCGATCAGCGTGTCGTTGAACACCCGGCCGGAGATCACGTCCGCCCCCCGCGAGCCGGTCAGCAGATCGGCGCCGTCGGTGCCTTCGAGGTTCAGCCCGACCATGGCGGGGCCATCGACATTGATGACTTCCACGTTGCCTTCACCGTCGGTGTAGGTGATGCGGGCGCTGATGACATGGCCTGCATCCGCCGGTTGCAGCGTGTAGACCGGCTGGCCGTTGTCCGAAGCGATCACCACGCCGTCCCGCAGCCATTCGATGAGGGGCGGGTTCGGCCCGAACCCGTCGGCATCGTCCAGCGTGCCCACGAGCAGCAGCTGATCGCCCGACAGCGGGTTGCGGGTCTCGGACGCCCCGTAGGAGATCGAGAGATCCTCGACCGGCGCGTCGTTCACCAGCTCCATCCCGATCACCGTGGTGGCCGGAACGCCCGGGTTGCCGTCGGCATCGGTCGAGGAGACCGTGACATGGCGCTCCGCCGCGGTGGGCGCGGTCGAGCTGTTGACGTAGCGGACGGCCCGCAGCGCCAGCTGGAAGTTCGTGGGATCCACGCCCTCCTCGCTCGTCAGCCGGATCTCGTGGGTGCCGTTGCCGGTGACCACGATGTTCAGCGCCGCCAGAGCCGGCAGGACCGCCGGATCGACGAACAGCATCTCGGCCGGGCCGTTCACCGCATCCTCGAGCGTGATGACGACCTCGACGGTGTTGCCCTCCTGGTCGATCATCTCGGCATCGGCGGTGGCGATCGCCTGGCTGCCGCTGCCTTCGAGATAGCTGATCGAATGGTCGCGGCCTTCGCCCGACGGACCGTTGAGATCGGCCACCGTCGCCCATTCGACCGGCAGGATGAAGTCCGTCGGAGCGGAGTCCGCGCCCGTCTCGTCCGTCACCGTGACCGAGATCGACCGGTCGCCCGCGAAGGCGTTCGGGTTGGTGTTCTCGTAGCGCAGGCTGAGCAGCGCCTCACGGTAGTCCGCCATCGACCCGGTCCCCGAGATGGTGAGCGGATCGCCCGCCAGACCGGTGCCCGAGATGGTCAGTTCGGTGCCCGACTGGGCCACGAAGGTCGTGCCGCCGGCCGAGAAGATCGTCTCGTAGGTGGTGCCGAAGGCGTTGTCGACCGCGGTCTCGCCATCGAGCGTGATGACGATCTGGCTCACCGCCGCACCCTCGTCCGGGTCGGCCAGTTGCAGCGTCTCTTCCGAGAACAGCGCCACAGCATCGCCGCGGGCATAGAAGGTGTTGCCCTCGCCCATGCTGATCGACGGCACGTCGTTGACAGCTGTCACCTCGATGGTGGCCGAAGCGCCGTTGCTGGAGAAGGCCGAGGTGCCGCCACGGTTCGCGGCATTGGCCGCCCCCGCGATGCCGGCGACCACGTTGCCCGCCGTGCCGGTCGCGCCGTCCCAGGCGTAGTAGGACAGCTGCGCCTCGGTCGCATTCTCGCCATCCGGCGAGAAGCGGATGCGGTCGTCCGCACCGAGCAGCAGGACTTCGCCCTCCTCGAGGGTGACGTCGATCCAGTCGGTGCCGCCCGCGAGGCGATACTGCCAGGTGCCGCCGCCGACCCCTTCGGAGCCCGCGCCATAGACCGCGATACCCTGTTCGGTGCCGTTCCCGGCGCTGTGCACGCCCGTATCGACATCCGTCATGGCCCCGATCAGATCGGCCACCAGTTCCCCGGCGTTCGTCAGCTGGTCTTCGGTGATCGTGGTGCCGGTCACGGAGGTGTCTTCCGGCAGGACCGGGGCATCGTTCACCGGCGTCAGGTCGATCACCACGGTCGCCGGAGCGGTCGAGGTGGTCTGGCCGCCATTGGCAAGGCTGCCGTTGTCGGTCACGAGGAAGTCGAACGAGGCGACCTCTTCGCCGTTCACGTCCGCGACCGGCTGATAGGTCAGCGCGCCTGCCTGAAGCTGCGCGAGGGTGACCACGGTGCCCACGGTGACCGCGACCCCGCCCAGAAGCAGCGTGCCCGTGGCGGGCAGGCTGTTGATGGTGATCGAGGCAAGCTGGTTCGCGCCGCCGTCCACCGGATCGGCAAAGCCGAAGTCTCCGGCGGCAAAGACATGGCCCGCATCCTCGGAGCCGGTCACGCTGCTGTCGATCGCCACCGGCGCGTCGCTCACCGCGATCGGGTTGATCTCGGTCTGCGAGACGAGGCCCTCGTTGCCGTCCATGTCGGTGCCCTGGGCCGTCACGATCCGCGTCGCGGTGTCCGGGGCATCGTCCATGTTGGCATAGGTCACGCCGCGCAGCGCGATCTGGAAGCTGGTGGCGCTGGCGCCGTTGGCCGCCGCGAAGGTGATCGAGGTGGCGCCCGTCAGGTTGCCGTTGGCGTCGAACTGGCCGTCATGCGCACCGATGGTGATGCCGCGGGCCGCCAGCACGTCCAGCACCGCCTTCGAGATACCGAGATATTCGACCGGGGCCGAGCCTTCGACATTGTCGAGCGGGTTGGTCAGCACCACGTCCAGCGAGCGGATCAGACCTTCCTGATCGACGATGCGGGCATCGGCGGTCGCGATGGCGACCGGGGCATGCTGCTCGATGTAGGTCGTCCGGTGGATGTCGCCGGCGCCGGCACCGTTCATGTCGATCACGGGGGCCCAGATCACGTTCACGTCCATCGTGGCCGTGCCGTCGCCCGCCGAAACCGCCGTGGTCTGCTGACCGTCGCCGTCATGGAAGCTCAGCACCGCGCCGGGCTCCAGATCGGCCAGCGGGCCGCTGGCCACGAAGCTCGTGGCGTCGCGCACCATCGAGACGACCTGGCCGCTGTCCACGCCGTTGATGAAGATGCGCTGGCCGACGGCGATCTCGGTGTTGCCCTCGGTCAGGTTGACGCTGGAGAGGCTCGAGGCCAGCCCGTCCGAGTCGGTCACCTCGATCTTCACGGGGCGGGTGCCCGCCACCGCATTGGGGTTGGTGTTGCTGTAGATCACGCCGCGCAGGATGGTCTCGTAGACCTCCGCCGAGGCCGCGCCGGTGAAGGTGATGACCGAGCCGGTGGCCGCCGTCGTCACGATGCTGATGCCCACGCCGTTCTGCTGCGCGAACGCGCGCGCCTCCTCCGACAGGGACAGCCGCTCGTAGATCGTGCCGAACCCGTTGTCGAACAGGCCTTCGGTCATGCTGACCTTGGCGCCCGTCATCATCGCGCTGTCGACGTCGCTCAGGTCCAGCGTCGGCAGGATGGCGATGGCCGGTCCGCGCGCGGTGAAATTGACGCTGCCATCGGTGCCGCCCGTGGTCGAGACGAGCGGCGAGAAGGCGCCGGAGCCGTTGGTGAAGTCGGCCGCCGTGAGGTCCGGCCGCGCGCCGGTGGCGGTCGCGGTCAGCGTCACCCGGCCCTCGCCGTCATGGCTGACGGTCCAGTTCGGGAACTCCTGCGCCGCGAAGGCTTCGGCGATCTCGGCGGCGGTGCTGCCGCCCGCGATCTGCATCTGCACCCCGTCGAAGGTCAGCACCTGAGCGGTGCCGGTCGAGAGGAAGGTGACCTGGGCCACTTCGGCCACGCCGGCGCCGCCCTGGGTCGTGACCGACCCGTTCACATCGACCACGGCCGGGGCGTTGATCATGTCCACCGCGACGTTGATCGACTCGAGCGGGGTGCGGCCCTCGGCGCCCGCCTCGCCGTAGGAGAGGCTGATCGTGTCGGCGCCGCTGCCTTCGACCGGCGAACGGTAGGTCAGGTCGTTGGCCGCGATCCATTCGGAAATCGCGGTGGCCGAGCCGGTCAGAACCAGCTGGCCGGTTCCGTTGCCGGTGACGGTCAGCCCCTGCACGCCTTCGGTCCAGAGCGTGCCCTGGCCCGCATCCACCGCAAATTCGTAGATCTCGGTGCCCAGATCCGGGTCTTCGAAGACGAGGCCGGTGAGGTCGATCTGCGTGTCGGCATCTTCGCCGGTCGAGATATCGGTGCCGATGGCGCTCGACACGTTCAGCGCGTCGTTGCGGCCCGAGATGGTGACGGTCAGCTCCTGCGACGCGGTGGCGCCGTTCGCATCGGTCACGGTGTAGGTGAAGGTCTCTTCCAGCGTGTCGGTCGGCCCGGTCAGGCCGTCGACCGTCGGATTGTCATCGTCGGCCGCGTAGGACCAAGTGCCGTCCTCGTTCAGCGTCAGCGTGCCGTAGGTGCCCTGAAGCGTGATCGTGCCGTCGGTCCAGACGCCTTCGGTGCCGGTCTCGGACTGGCCGCCGGTGCGCACGCCCACCACCGAGATCGCGTCGCCGTCGATATCGGTCGCCGCATTGGGACCGGTCAGCAGCGAGCCCGTGGCCGCGCCGCCGGCGACGTTGTTGTTGAGACCCGAGGCCTCGACCGCCGTAGCGGTCTGGGCGCGGACGACCGGCACGTCGTTGGCGCCGGTGAAGGTGATGTCGAGCGTCGCGGTCTGCGTGCCGCCCTGCCCGTCCGAGACGGTGAGCGTGAAGGAGAAGTTCTCCTCCTCACCCTCGGCCAAGCTGTTCAGCGCCGTCGCGTTCGGGGTGAAGCTGTAGGCTCCGGTCGACTGGTTCACCGACAGGGTGCCGTAGGACAGGGTCAGAACCGAGAAGCCGTTGCCCGACAAGCCGTTCTGAACGCCATAGGTGAGCGTGCCGCCTTCGCCCGGCGCACCGCCGTGCAGGTCGGAGGCCGAGATCGAGCCGGTGATCGCGGCCGGGCTGTCCACGGCCTCGGTATCGGCCACCGTCAGCGCGACCGGGGCCGCGGTGAAGACGGGTGCGTCGTTCACCGGGGTGACGGTGATCGAGCCGGTGGCGCTGTTCTGGCTGAGCGCGCCGGTGCCGGTGGCGCCGGTCGTGTCGAGGTTCACGGCCGTCGTGCCGTTGGTGAAGCTGCCGGCATAGGTGCTGTCCAGCGCACGGAGCGTCAGCGCGCCGGGCGTGCCGTTCCAGTTCAGCGCGGGATCGAAGCGGATGAGCGTGGCCGAGGAAAGGACGAGCCCGCTCTGCGAGGTCACGCTGCCGATCGAGATCCAGGTGGCGCCGTTGTCGGTCGAATATTGCCAGTCGCCCTGGGCGCCGGTCGCGGCATTGCCGGTGATGACGACGCCCGCCATCGTATCGGTGGGCGAATAGGCGTTGTCAGGATCCGAGAAGGAGCCGCCGAAGGCCGCGGCGATGGTCTGGCCGGCGGGGTTGCTGTCCTCGGCGATCGAGGTGAGCGTGCTGTTGGCAAGGCTCGGCGCGTCGTTTTCGGCGGCGAAGGTCAGACCGTTCGAGGAGGAGCCGCTGGTGCCGTTGCCGTCCACCGCCGTGACCGTGATCTGGCGGGTGATCGGCGCGTCATTGGCGTCGTTCTGGTAGGCGACCTGCCGGGCGATGGCCTGGGCGACGCTGTCGTTCACCGAGGTGGACGAGATCAGGCGGATGTTGTCGACATAGAGGTTCGAGCCCACCGCGAGGCCGCCCGTGCCGTCATAGGTGCCGCCGACGAATTCGAACCGGTAGTTGCCTGCGGGCAGGCCTTCCTTGCTGATGGTCGTCCAGCCCCCGGTGTCGTCGCCCCGCTGGGCGAAGAGCAGGATGTTGTCGGGGCTGCTGACGCTGTTGCTCAGGAAGTTGCCGTTCGCATCGACGCGGCGCAGGAAGCCGAACACCTCGTAGTCGTCGCTCACGCCCTTGGCCAGGAAGTCGAGCGAGATCGAGTCGCCCTGCGCGACCGTGATCACCGAGCTGGTGGCATAGGGGCCGTGGATCGAGCCGTAGCCGTCGACCTGATAGCTGCCGCCCGGGTTCTGGTCTCCCTCGACGATGCCGCCGCCGCTGCCGAGATAGAGCGCCCGCGATCCGTCGACGCCCGTACCATCCTGCACCGACCCGTTCCAGTTCATGCTGGTGGGGTCTTGGACGTTGGTCGTGCCGGTGCCGCCGCTGTAGGCCGAGTCATTGGCCAGCGTGATCTGCAGGCCGTCGAGGTTCAGCTCGTTGCCGTTGTCGCCATATTCCTCGTCGCGGATGGTCCAGTTCGCCTCGCCTTCCTCGAAGCCGGCGTTCGGCAGCGGGCTGGAGAACAGGATGCGCAGCGGCTGGCCGTCCTGGCCGTTGAAGGTCGCATCGACCGAGCCGATCCGCTCGCGGGCCGAGCCGGTCCCGAGATAGACGTCGCCGTTGTCGAAGGAGATCGCGCCGTTGGCCTGCGGGTTGGAGGCGCTGGTCAGGCTGAAATTGTCGCCCGCCGTGGGCGAGCTGACCGAGAATTCGATGTAGCCTTCGGTAAAGGCTCCGCCGCCCGTGATGGTGATGTTCGGGTCGACGAGCTGCGGAAGGCCGCCCTCGGAGAAGGTCAGGGCAGAGGTCAGGTTCACTGTCGGCATGAGAATCTCCACGGGGGCTGCACCCGGCTTTTCCGCATCCGATGTGTCGAATGGGGGTCTAAATTGAGGCAAATTCGTGCCGAATTTGACCGGGCTGGCGCTCAGTTGACCTAAGGGAACGAGCGGCAGATCCGCGCAGCCCTTCCAAATTACCGGAGGGAGAGTTTTTCGATATGTGTTTCACCTTGAGCGTGCAATATCGATCATGGCCGCCGGGCGTCGGGGAGGAGGATGGTGGCCATGCTGCAACGGTCGCCCGACTGTCCGAAGGGCGGTCCTGTAGATCCATGCGCCAGAGGCGCCGGGCGTAGAACCGGCTCGTGCTGGCCGAAAGCACCCGGCACATGAGGATCACGGCGTGCTCGGCAGCGCGCGCCGCGATGAAGGCGAGCTCGTTCTTCACGGTTTCGCCGCCCACGTCTCGTCTGTCCCGCTCAGCCAGAGATCCCTGTCCTGCCCGTGAGGGCGGATCACGTCCTGCATCCGGCGCCGAGGGCGGGGTTCTTCAGCAACGTCAGACGGCAGAGATCCGGATCCACATCGCCCTCACGAGCAGGGACGATCCTCCGGGCCCCCGCCAAGATGGTAGGCCACGTCTGAAGCACGCGCAGGTGGGGTCAACACGCCCGGCTCCCGATACTGCACTCAAAGCCCAGACCGCGCCTGAGTATCGAGAGAGGAAAGGCCAGGATGGCTCGGTGCATCCGCAGCAGGGGTCCTGTTTCGGCCCGGGGCCAAGGGGCGGCGATCCCGACGCGGCCGGCAGATCCCGAACCGGCCGCGTATCTTGCGCGGCCCAAGGGGAGAAATTCCGCAGCGCGGGGGTAGGCCCACTCCGATCTGCCGCCGACGCAGGCGCGGCTGACCGGAGGCGGTTCCCGATCCTAGGGCAGATCGTCCAGCAGCATGGGATAAAGCAGGCCATCCGCACCCGGCTGACCCAGGTAGTTCACCCACAGGTCCGAGGAGGCATTGTACCGCCGGTAGCGCTCCAGCTTGTCGTAGAGGTCATTCACCAGAGCCTGCTGCTCCGAGATCGACATCCTCACCCAGTCGTCGGAGGTGATCGTCATGATCCGCGAGCGATAGGGCAGCCCCTCGAGCAGTTCCGAAATCGCCACCGCGCCGGCAAGCGTCTCGTCCTGCCGCTGCGACACCCGCTCGGGGCGGCGGCTCATGTCGGCGGCGGCGCCCAGCACCTGCTCGAAGAAGCGGTCGGGATCGAGCACGTTCGTCTCGGCCTTCTCGACGATGATCTGCAGCGCTTCGGCCAGATCCGACAGCTGCGCCTTGGACAGCAGGAGCCGGATCGACACCGGGCGCAGCGCGGGCTGCGCGAAATCGCGGTCGGCGATCACCGCCTCGAAGACGTCCGGCGCCTCGGCCCCCTCCTGCCGCCCGAGCCAGGCCAGTTGCAGCGTCTGCATCGCCTGCCCCATCGCCTCGGCGATCTCGCCGCCTTGGGCCGGCGGCGCGGCCCCCGCGGACATCTGGCTCACCACCACCTGCCCAAGCCGACGCGCCGCCGCCTCATATTCCCGGGCCTGCCCCTCGGCCACCGGGAAGTAGAGCGGCGGAAGGTTGGGAAAGCTCGTCAGCTCGCTGTAGAGCCGCTGCGCCCGGTCGTGGTCACCCACCTCGCCGCCCTTCGGCGTCAGCAGGTGCATCACGGCGATGTAGCCGCCCAGATCCTCATGCACCAGCCGGTTCAGCGCCTGCCCGCTGAGGCCCGTGCCGCTCAGTTCGTCCGTCGCCTCGCGGGGGCCCGCATCGGTGACCAGCACGAGGAAGCGCACGTCGTAGCCGGACCAGTCGAGGGAGGTTACCGCATGGTCGATCCCGGTATAGCTGTCCTCGCGGAAGTTCCGGCTCGAGGCCGTGGCCTCGGTCATCTGCGCGATCCCGGCGAGGAAGCCCTCGGCCGTCCGCCCCTCGTCGAGCGTGACGAAGGTGCGCGCGGCGTAATCCAGCGCCGGTTGCCCCTTCAGGCTGTCGCGATAGCCGACCAGCCCGAAGGACACCCGGTCGCTCAGACCCGCCGCCGCCACCTCGCCATAGACCTCGCGCAGCGCGTCGCGGGTGGCGCTGATGTAGGGCGCCATGGAATGGGTGGTGTCGACGACGAAGACGATGCCCGCGCGCATCGGCTGGCCGATGGGTCGGGAGGCATCGGCCGGCGCCTGCGCGCGCGCCACCGCCACCTTCAGCAGGTTGACGAAGGCGCCGCTTTCGAACAGCGCCTCCTCGGCCGAGAGGATCGGCAGGACATGCAGCCGCTGCCGCTGGTCGATCGCCTCGCGCGGCCCCAGCGCGACGATGCGGTCCGACTGTGCCCCGCCCTGCTCGGCCGCCTCGGCCTCGGCACGCAGCGCCGCCGCGTCGCGGCCCGGATCCTCGGCCTCGACCACCTCATAGGCGGCATCGAAGTCGGAGAAGAACAGCGTGCGTTCCAGCCCCGCCGTCACCTCCAGTGCGGCCACGATGTTCTGGTTCCAGTCGGCCACCGCCTGCGCCGGCAGCCAGCCCAGATCGCGCCCGTCCTGCCCCGGCCCGACCTCGACCCAGCCATCCTGACGCGCATAGACGTAGAACTGCTGCAGCGGCACGACCGGACCCAGCGACCGGCCGCCGGGCGTCTCCAGACGCTCGCCCGCCTCGCGCACCAGAACGCGCTGCGGCAGGGCGGACTTGCCCTCCATGACCAGCGGGCGGCCATCCCCGGCCCAAAGGGCGGTGGCGGCGAGGCTCAGAACGAGGATCAGCAGGCGCAGCATCGTCATTCCCTCAAGAGGACAATGGCTTGCCGCGCCTCGGCCGAGCCGAGGTCCGCAGCCGCCTGATAGTTCCGCCGCGCAGCCGAGGCGTTGGGCGCCTTGAACGGGCTGCGGCTGGCGTTGAAGCTGGCCGGATCGTACATCCGCCCGAGCGCGAGATAGGCGTCCCTCCGGGTTTCCGGCGCGCCGGCCTGATCGTTCGCCAGCGCCATCAGGCTTGCGAAGGCCGTCTCGACATCGCCCGCGGCGAAGCGGATTTCGATTTCTGCAAGCGGATCATGGGCGGCCACAACCGCGCGGGCATCGGTGACCACGCGGCTGCCGGCGGGCGTGTCGAGATACGGCAGGCCGAACCACAGGCCCGCGCCCGCGGCGGCCAGACC
>NZ_MABH01000057.1 GCF_001720585.1 Cereibacter johrii
CTCGCGGCCGCCACCGCCCCCCCGCTGCGGGCCGAGGGCGCCGCGATGGGCTATCTGCGCCTGTCGGTGGGCCGGACGAGCGTGATCGTCGATGCGGCCGATCCGCCCGCGGGTCCGCACGGCCATGCCTCGACGCTCGGCTTCGAGATGAGTTCGGGGCGCAGGCCCGTCATCATCTCCTGCGGCTCGGGCCGCGCCTGGGGGGCGGAATGGCACCGGGCCGGGCGCGCGACTCCCTCGCATTCGACGCTCGCTATCGAGGGATTTTCCTCCTCGCGGCTCGGCCGGTCGGGCGAAGAGATGACCGAGCGCGCCCGCGTCCTTTCCGCACACCGCCAGCGCGGCGCGGCGGGCGCGCAGCTCAGCCTCGTCCATGCCGGCTGGGCCGAGACGCATGGGCTGACCCACCGGCGCGAGCTTCTGCTGGCGCCGGACGGACGCAGCCTCTCGGGCGCCGACACGCTGGCCGCGCTGACCGCGGCCGAGAAGAAGCGGCTCGAGACCGTGCTGAAGAGCGCCGGAGGGCAGGGCGTGCGCTTCGCGCTGCGCTTTCACCTCCATCCCGACGTGCGGCCCACGGTCGAGGGCGGCGGGCTCTGCGTGGGCCTCAGGCTCGCCAGCGGCGAGGACTGGAGCTTCCAGTTCGAGGGAGATGCACGCTTGACGCTCGATCCCTCGGTCTATCTCGACCGCACCCATCTGTTGCCGCGGGCGACGAAACAGATCGTGCTGCATGGGGTTCTTGTGAGTTCCGAGGCCCGGATCGGCTGGACCTTCGCGAAGACAGAGGATACTCCGCTGGCCATTCGAGACCTGGACCGGCCCAACCCGCCCGATCGACCGTGACCCGGCCCAGACCTGGCATTGACCTGGAGGCACTCAGATGACGAACCTCGTTCCCGTTGGCCGCGCCCTTCTGTCGGTTTCCGACAAGTCGGGTCTCCTCGACCTCGCCCGTGCCCTGGCAGATCTGGAGGTGGAGCTGATCTCGACCGGTGGCACGGCAGCCGCGCTGCGGGCGGCGGGGCTGAAGGTGCGCGACGTCGCCGAGGTCACGGGCTTTCCCGAGATGATGGACGGCCGGGTCAAGACCCTGCATCCGATGGTCCATGGCGGGCTGCTGGCGCTGCGCGACGACGACGAGCATCTGGTGGCCATGGCGGCCCACGGGATCGAGCCGATCGACCTCCTGGTGGTGAACCTCTATCCGTTCGAAGCGGCGGTCGCGCGGGGCGCCTCCTACGACGACTGCATCGAGAACATCGACATCGGCGGCCCGGCCATGATCCGCGCCGCGGCCAAGAACCACCGCTTCGTGAACGTCGTGACCGACACGGCCGACTACAAGGCGCTGCTCGACGAGCTGCGCGCCCACGACGGCGCCACGAGGCTCTCCTTCCGCCAGAAGCTCGCGCTGACCGCCTATGCGCGCACCGCGGCCTACGACACGGCCGTCTCGACCTGGATGGCAGGCGCCCTGAAGGCCGAGGCGCCGCGCCGGCGCTCCTTCGCGGGCACGCTCGCCCAGACCATGCGCTACGGCGAGAACCCGCACCAGAAGGCCGCCTTCTACACCGACGGCTCGGCCCGTCCGGGCGTGGCCACCGCGAAACAGTGGCAGGGCAAGGAACTCTCCTACAACAACATCAACGACACGGATGCGGCCTTCGAGCTGGTGGCCGAGTTCGACCCCGCCGAGGGTCCGGCCTGCGTCATCGTCAAGCACGCCACCCCCTGCGGCGTGGCCCGGGGCGCGACGCTCGCCGAAGCCTATGCCCGCGCCTTCGACTGCGACCGCGTCTCGGCCTTCGGCGGCATCATCGCGCTGAACCAGCCGCTCGATGCGGCCACGGCCGAGAAGATCACCGAGATCTTCACCGAGGTGGTGATCGCCCCCGGCGCCGACGAGGAAGCCCGCGCGATCTTCGCCGCCAAGAAGAACCTCCGGCTGCTCACGACCGAGGCGCTGCCCGATCCGCTGGCGCCGGGGCTTGCCTTCAAGCAGGTGGCGGGCGGCTTCCTCGTGCAGGACCGCGACGCGGGCCATGTCGATGCGCTCGACCTGAAGGTGGTGACGAAGCGCGCGCCCTCGGACGCCGAGCTGGCCGACCTCCTCTTTGCCTGGACCGTGGCCAAGCATGTGAAATCGAACGCCATCGTCTATGTGAAGGACGGGGCCACCGTGGGCGTGGGGGCGGGCCAGATGAGCCGCGTCGACTCGACCCGGATCGCCGCGCGCAAGTCGCAGGACATGGCGCAGGCGCTGGGTCTCGCCCATCCGCTGACCCAGGGGTCCGTCGTGGCCTCCGACGCCTTCTTCCCCTTCGCCGACGGCCTGCTCGCCGCGGCCGAGGCAGGGGCCACCGCGATCATCCAGCCCGGCGGCTCGATGCGCGACGACGAGGTGATCGCGGCGGCCGACGAGGCGGGGCTGGCCATGGTCTTCACCGGCCAGCGTCACTTCCGGCACTGACATGCGGCTCGCGGCGCTCACGGCCTTCGGCGTCTTCGTCCTCGACCAGCTGACGAAATGGATCGTCGTCTGGGGGCTGGATCTCGCCAATCGCGGCGCGATCGACCTCGTCGCGCCGTGGCTCACCTTCCGCATGGCCTGGAACCGGGGCATCAACTTCGGCATCGGCTCCTCCGATCAGGAGATCGTGCGCTGGGGCCTCGTGATCGTCTCGCTCGCCATCTCGGCCTGGGTCTGGCGCTGGGTCTGGCGCAGCACGCCCACGCGGCTCGCGCGCATCTCGGGCGGGCTCCTGATCGGCGGGGCACTGGGCAACGTGGTGGACCGGGTGCTCTACGGGGCGGTGGCGGACTTCCTCAACATGTCCTGCTGCGGCATCGAGAATCCCTATGCCTTCAACGTGGCGGACATCGCGATCTTCGCGGGCGCCTTCGGCCTCGTGCTCTTCACGCGCGAGACGAAGCCCGAGCCCGAGAAGCCCAAGGCCGCGCCGAAGCGCAAGCCCGCGGGAGGCAAGGCCAACGGCCCGGGGCGGCCCGGCGGTGGAAAGACCCCGTGACGGCTTGGAACCTTTGCGCTAAAGACGGGCACGAGGCAGCAAGGAGACGAGGGATGCGGGCAGCTCGAGGCGCAGGGGCGGGTGCGGCACTGGCGATGCTCCTGCTGGCCGGCTGTGGCGGAGGCGAGCCGCAGCTGATGAACCTGCGTTCCACCGGACCCGGGCCGGACGAATTCGGCATCATGCCGGTGAAGCCGCTGGAGATTCCCGAGACGATCGCGGCCCTGCCGGCGCCCACGCCGGGCGGCGCGAACCTCGCCGATCCGAATCCCCTGGGCGACGCGGTGGCGGCGCTGGGCGGCAACCCGGCCCGCTCCGGGACGATCCCCGCCGCCGACGCCTCGGTCGTCTCTCATGCGACCCGTTTCGGCCGCGACGCAAGCATCCGCCCGACGCTGGCCACCGAGGATTATGCCTGGCGGCGCGACCACGACGGGCGCCTCCTCGAGCGGGTGTTCAACGTGAACGTCTATTTCAAGGCCTACCGGCCGATGGCCCTCGACCAGCAGGCCGAGCTTGCGCGCTGGCGCGCGGCGGGCGCCCGCAATCCCTCCGCCCCCCCGGCGGGCGGCACCGAGTAGATCACAAGCCCGTAGGGGGACTTGCGGCGCCGCGGTCCGGCGGTAGCTTTCGCGCAGATCCATCTTTTGGAAGGACAAGATGATGCTGCGCCGACTGGCCCTCTCGGCCGCCACCGGGCTCATGCTCGCGCTTCCGGCCCTGGCCGAGACGGTGAGCGACTTCCGCCTGTCGAACGGGCTCGGGGTGGTGGTGATCGAGGATCCCCGCGCCCCCGTCGTCACCCACATGGTCTGGTATCGCGTGGGCGCCGCCGACGAGCCGCCCGGCCATTCGGGCATCGCGCATTTCCTCGAGCATCTGATGTTCAAGGGCACCGACGAGATGTCGGCGGGCGAATTCTCGGCCACGGTCGAGGCGCAGGGGGGCGACGACAATGCCTTCACCTCGTGGGACTATACCGCCTATTTCCAGCGGATCGCGGCAGACCGGCTCGACCTGATGATGAAGATGGAGGCCGACCGGATGCGGGACCTCCAGATGACGGAAGAGGATGTCCGCACCGAACGTCAGGTGGTGCTGGAAGAGCGCAGCCAGCGCACCGACAGCGATCCGGGCGCGGTCTTTTCCGAGCAGAGCCGTGCCGCGGCCTACCTGAACCATCCCTACGGCATTCCGATCATCGGCTGGCGGCATGAGATCGAGCAGCTGGGCCGCGAGGATGCCTTCAGCTTCTACCGGACCTATTACGCGCCCAACAATGCGATCCTCGTGGTGGCGGGCGATGTGGATCCGGCCGAGGTGCGCCGCATGGCCGAAGAGCATTACGGCGCGCTCGAACCCACGCCGAACCTGCCCGAGCGGCTGCGCCCGCAGGAGCCGCCGCAGCTGGCCGAGCGCCGGCTGACCTTCTCGGATCCGCGGGTGGCGCAGCCCTATGTCTCGCGCAGCTATCTCGCCGCCACGCGCGAGACCGGCGCGCAGGAGAAGGCCGCGGCGCTCACCATCCTCGCCGAGCTTCTGGGCGGCAGCCCCACCACCTCGCTCCTCTCGCGCGAGTTGCAGTTCGGGCCCCAGCCGAAGGCGGTCTGGGCGCAGGCCTATTACGACGGGGGCGGGCTCGATTCGGGCACCTTCGGTCTCGCGGTCGTGCCGGCCGCGGGCGTCTCGCTGCAGGAGGCCGAGGATGCGATGGATGCCGTGGTCGCGCGCTTCCTGAAGGAGGGGCCCGACGCCGAGGATTTCGAGCGGATCAAGACCCAGCTCGGCGCGCAGGACATCTATTCCCGCGACAATGTGGACGGGCTCGCCCGCCGCTACGGCGCCGCCCTCACCACGGGGCTGACGGTGGCCGATGTGCAGGCCTGGCCCGAGGTGCTTCAGGCCGTGACGCCCGACGAGGTGATGGCCGCGGCGCGCGACCTGTTCGACCGCCGCCGCGCCGTGACCGGCTGGCTGATGCAGGAAGACGAGGAGAAGAGCCAATGATGCTGCGCCTGGCTGCCGCGCTGATCCTGTTCGCCCTGCCCGTCCGGGCGGATGTCCAGATCCAGGACGTGACCTCGCCCGGCGGCATTCACGCCTGGCTGGTCGAATCGCACGAACTGCCCTTCACCGCGCTCGAGATCCGCTTTCGCGGCGGCACCTCGCTCGATGCCGAGGGGGCGCGGGGGGCGGTCAACCTGATGACCGGCCTGCTCGAGGAAGGGGCGGGCGCTCTCGATGCGCAGGGCTTCGCGCGGGCCCGCGACGGCCTCGCCGCGAGCTTCTCCTTCCGGCCCTCGACGGATGCGGTGGCGGTCTCGGCCCGGTTCCTCACCGAGAACCGCGACGAGGCGGTGGATCTCCTGCGCCTCGCGCTGGTCGAACCGCGCTTCGATGCCGATGCCATCGACCGGGTGCGCGGACAGGTGCTGTCTGGCCTCGCCTCGGATGCCAAGGACCCGAGCCACATTTCGGGGCAGGTGTTCGATGCCCAGGCCTTCGGGGACCATCCCTATGGCAGCGACGGCTCGGGCACGCCTGAAAGCGTGCAGGGCCTCACCCGCGAGCAGGTGGTCGCGGCGCATCGCGCGGCGCTCGCCCGCGACCGGATCTATGTGGCGGCGGCGGGCGACATCGACGCCGAGAGCCTCGGCCTGCTCCTCGACCGGCTGCTGGGCGACCTGCCCGCCCAAGGCGCGCCCATGCCGCCGCGGGCCGAATGGAAGCTCGACGGCGGGGTCACGGTGGTGGACTTCCCGACCCCGCAGGCCTCGGTGCGCTTCGGACAGACCGGCATCAAGCGCGACGACCCCGACTTCTTCCCGGCCTATGTGCTGAACGAGATCCTCGGCGGCGGCCGGTTCGGCTCGCGCCTCATGACCGAGGTGCGCGAGAAGCGGGGGCTCACCTACGGCATCGGCTCCTATCTGCTGCCGATGGATCATGCCGAGACGATGATGGGCGCTTTCGCCAGTTCCAACGCGACGGTGGGGCAGGCCATCGACCTCGTGCGCGAGGAATGGCGGCGGACCGCGGCCGAAGGCGTGACGGCCGAGGAACTCGAGGCGACGAAGACCTACCTCACCGGCTCCTATCCGCTGCGCTTCGACGGCAACGGCCCCATCGCGAGCATCCTCGTGGGGATGCAGATGGAGGGGCTGCCCATCGACTATCCGGTGACGCGCAATGAGAAGATCGAGGCGGTGACGCTCGAGGATGTGAAGCGGGTGGCGCAGGGCCTGCTGAAGCCCGAGGCGCTGCATTTCGTCGTGGTGGGCCAGCCGGAAGGGGTCGCGTCGGACGGCTGACGCGGCCTGCCATGGGCGGGCCGCGCCCGCCGTCCGGTGGGAAGCCGGTGGCGGAGCGGCGGCGATTCTGCTAAGGCTGGTGGCATGACGCTCCTCAGCCCCAAGATAGGCGCCGCTCGCCCGGTGATCCGGCAGCTCGACGAAGCCGCCATCAACCGTATCGCTGCGGGCGAAGTGGTCGAGCGGCCGGCCTCGGCGGTCAAGGAGCTGGTCGAGAATGCGCTGGACGCGGGTGCCCGGCGGATCGCGGTGGATATTGCCTGCGGCGGCAAGACCCTCATCCGCGTGACCGATGACGGCTGCGGCATGACGGCCGAGGATCTGCCGCTCGCGCTCTCGCGCCATGCCACCTCCAAGATCGACGGGTCCGACCTCCTCGACATCCGCAGCTTCGGCTTCCGCGGCGAGGCGCTGCCCTCGCTTGCGGCCGTGGGCCGGCTCACCATCACCTCGCGGGTGGCCGAGGGCGAGGGGGCGCAGATCGCCGTCAGCGCGGGCCGGATCGAGCCGGTGCGTCCGGCGGCGCTCGGGGCGGGCACGGTGGTCGAGCTGCGCGACCTTTTCTTCGCCACGCCCGCGCGGCTCAAGTTCCTGCGCACCGACCGCGCCGAGACGCAGGCCATCGCCGAGGTGGTGCGCCGTCTGGCGCTGGCCGAGCCCGAGGTGGGCTTCACCCTCACCGACCATTCCAGCGGCGAGCCGCGGCTTCTGTTCCGCGCCGAGGCCGAAGGGGGCGATCTGTTCGACGCCCTCCACCGCCGCGTGGCGCGGGTGGTGGGGGCGGAATTCGCCGAGAATGCGCTCCGGGTCGATGTGGCCCGCGAGGGGCTGCGCCTGCAGGGCTATGCCGCGCTGCCGACCTATTCCCGCGGCTCCGGCGTGGCGCAGTTCCTGTTCGTGAACGGCCGCCCGGTGCTCGACCGGATGCTGCTCGGGGCGCTCCGGGCGGGCTACATGGATGTGCTGAGCCGCGACCGCTATCCGGCCGCGGTGCTGAACCTGATCTGCGATCCGCAGCGGGTCGACGTGAACGTGCATCCGGCCAAGGCCGAGGTGCGCTTCCGCGAGGCGGGCGAGGTGCGCGGGCTGATCGTCACCGCGCTGCGTCAGGCGCTGGCGGGGGCGGGGCACCGGGCCTCGACCACCGTCGCGGGCGAGACGCTCGAGGCCTTCCGGCCCGAGATGCCCGCAGCGGCGAGCCCGGCCCCCGCGACGCGGATCTATCAGATGGACCGGCCCTCGGCCGCCGCGGTGGCGCGCAGCTTCGCCTTTCAGGCGCCCGAGCCCGGGATGCCCGGTCTGGCCGAGGCGCCCGCGGCAAGGGTCGAAGCGCCGGTGGCCGAGGAGGCCTGCGACCGGCCGCTCGGCGCCGCGCGGGCGCAGATCCACGGCAACTGGATCCTCGCCCAGACCGCGAGCGGCCTCGTGATCGTGGACCAGCATGCCGCGCACGAACGGCTGGTCTACGAGAAGCTCAAGCGCCAGCGCGACGAGACGGGAATCGCCCGGCAGGCGCTGCTGATCCCCGAGATCGTCGAACTGTCGCCCACCGATGCCGCCCGGCTGCTGGAGGCCGCGGACGAGCTGGCCGCCGCGGGCCTCGTGATCGAGCCGTTCGGCGGCGGTGCCGTGGCGGTGCGCGAGGTGCCGGCTATACTCGGCAAGGTCGAGGCCGCGCCGCTCCTGCGCGACATTCTCGACGATCTGGCCGATCTCGGCAGTTCGGACCGGCTTCAGGCCCGGTTGGATGCGGTGCTCTCGCGGATGGCCTGCCACGGGTCGGTGCGCTCGGGCCGGGCGCTGAGGGCCGAGGAAATGAACGCGCTTCTGCGCGAGATGGAGGCCACGCCCCTCTCGGGCCAGTGCAACCACGGCCGGCCCACCTATGTCGAGCTGAAGCTGGCCGACATCGAGCGGCTGTTCGGCCGGCGATGACGCGCCCGCAATGATCCGCATCGGCGACCGGACCTTCGGCTGGGACGACCCGCTGGTGCTGGGCGTGGGCGGGGCGCTGGTGGCGATCCTGTTCCTCGTGCTGATCCTGCGGGCCGCCGGCCGCGCGGCGCGGATGGTCGAGCCGATGCTGAACGAGCTCGGCTGGCTCGGCCAGCAGGTGCAGATGCTGTCCGACGGGCAGGAGCGGCTGGCGGGCGGGCTGCATCATGTCTCCGAGGCGCAGGCCTCGACGCAGGGCGCAATGCTGCAGCTGATGGAGCGGCGGCTGGCCGAGGTGCAGCGCGGCATGGCCGAGAGCCTGCACGGCACGTCCCTGCGCACGGCGCGCTCGCTCGGCGACCTGCACCAGCGGCTCGAGACGATCGACAGGGCGCAGGCCAATATCGAGAAACTGTCGGGCGACGTGCTGGGGCTGCAGGACATCCTGTCGAACAAGCAGACGCGCGGCGCCTTCGGCGAGATCCAGCTGCATGACATCGTGCAGAAGGCGCTGCCCTCCGACAGCTACACGATGCAGGCCACGCTCTCGAACGGGAAGCGGGCGGACTGCCTGATCCATCTGCCCGAGCCGCCGGGGCCGATCGTGATCGATTCGAAATTCCCGCTCGAGGCCTACGAGGCGCTGCGGGCGGCCGAGAATCCCGCCGCGCAGATGGAGGCGCAGCGGATGATGCGGGTGGCGCTTCGGGCCCATATCCGCGCCATCTCCGAGAAATACATCCTCGAGGGCGAGACGGCGGACGGGGCGATGCTGTTCCTGCCTTCCGAGGCGGTCTACGCCGAGCTTCATGCGAATTTCGGCGACATCGTGCGCGAGGGCTTTGCGGCGCGGGTCTGGATCGTCTCGCCCACCACCTGCATGGCGGTGCTGAACACGATGCGGGCGGTGCTGAAGGACGCGCGGATGCGGGCGCAGGCCGGAGCCATCCGCCGCGAGCTGGCCGAACTCGGGCGCGAGATCGACCGGCTGACGGACCGGGTGGGCAATCTCGACCGCCACTTCACCCAGGCCGCGCGCGATGTCGAGGAGATCCGCATCTCGGCCGGCAAGGCGGGCAAGAAGGCGCGCCGTCTGGACAATTTCGACTTCGAGGAGATGAGCCCGCGCACCGACGCCGCAGAGTGATGCCCCCCGCCGTTCACGCTTCGTGAATGGCAGGGCGCCCGTTCCGGCCCGGCGGGCCGCCGCGGTCAGATGCGGAAGAAGGGCTGCACCAGCTTGGGCAGGAAGCTGTTGAAGCGCAGCGGCGCATCGGTCGCGGCGAGGCAGATGCAGTCGAGGCCCCGCTCGGCCACCGGCGTATGTTCCAGCTCCTGATCCGCGATCTCGAGGTCTCCGGCGCCGAACCGGTCGGTCTCGTCCCGGAAGGCGCCCTGCAGGACGAGCGTCAGCTCGAGCCCGCGGTGGCCGTGGTCCGGCACCGCCTGCCCGCCGGGGATCCACAGCAGCCGGGCGATGGCCTCTCCCCCCGTCGGCAGGATCGCCTGCCGTACGCCGCCGCCGAGGGCGCGCCAACGGACATCCTCGAGCCGCCCGCCCACATAATCGGCCAGCGGCGTGGGCGCGCGCGGATCGGCGCGGCGCACCGGGGCGGGCCTCTCGATCTGCCGGTCGAGCCGGGCCATGACGGAGGCGAGGCTGCCCTCGGAGAGCGCGACCGGCGCCGTCTCCTCCATCAGGCTGCCGCCCACCGCGTCGAGCGCACCGGCGCGGGCCCGGCACTCGTCGCAGAGCGACAGGTGCGTGGCCACCACCAGCGAGAAGGCTTCGGGAAGCGAGCCCGCCGCATAGGCGGTCAGCAGGGCGTCGGAAACATGGTGCCGGATCGTCATGGTCTCACTCAACTCATATGCTGGCGCAGACGGTCCAGCGCGAGCCGGATCCGCGACTTTATGGTTCCGAGGGGAAGTCCGGTCTCGGCCGCAAGTTCCCGGTGGGTGAGGTCGCCGAAGAAGGCCCGCTCGATCAGGGCCCGCTGCGCCTCGGGCAGGCGGGCGATGGCGCGGCCCAGCCGGTCGTTCTCCTGCTGCATCTCGTAGACGTCGGCCTGGTCGGGCTCGCTGTCGGGGCCCCAGACGAGATCCTCGGGCTCGGGCTGGCGGTCCTTGCGCAGGCCGTCGATCCGGCGGTTCCGCGCGATCGTGAAGATCCAGGTCGCGACCGAGGCCCGCGAGGGATCGAAGAGATGAGCCTTCTGCCAGACCGTTGCCATCACATCCTGCGCACATTCCTCGGCCTGGGAGGCCACGCTGCCGGATTTCATCAGGAAGCCCTTCACCTTCGGCGCGAAGTGCTGGAACAGCTTCGCAAAGGCCGCCTCGTCCCGATGATCCCGGATCGCACGCATGAGCGCCACCCAGTCCGTCCCGTCACTCTTGTCCGTCACAACAGGCCTTCCCCTTGCCGCCCGGAGGTGAAGATAGGAAACCCTCCCCCGGCTTGCATCCGCATTTTTCGGATGGACTCCTGCCGTGATCTTAACGTCCCTCTTACGGCGGCCGGGCCAGTCTGGATCAGGCGCGAGGCGGGAAAAAAGCGCGGGCGGACTGATCCGGCCCGGGCGACAGTCCGTATGTCTCGCAAGGGAACGGGGAAATTGGCATGCCATTCGAGACGTCTGAGTTCGCGCGGCGGCGCGTTGCGGTGATCGGTGGGGGCATCTCGGGGATGGCTGCGGCGCATCTTCTGGCCTCCGACCATGCGGTCGTGCTGTTCGAGGCCGAGAAGCGGTTGGGGGGGCACGCCCGCACGGTCCTCGCGGGCAAGCGCGGCGACCAGCCTGTGGATACGGGCTTCATCGTGTTCAACAAGGTGAATTATCCGCACCTCACGCGGCTCTTCGACGAGCTCGGCGTGCCGGTGACGAAAAGCGACATGAGCTTCGGCGCCTCGGTCCGCGGCGGGCGGCTGGAATACGGGCTCAAGAACCTGAGATCGGTCTTCGCGCAGAAGCGCAACATGGCGGATCCGCGCTTCCTCAACATGATGATGGATGTGCTGCGCTTCAACGCCCATGCGCTCGACCATGCGGACGATCCGGCCATGACGATCCGCGAACTGCTCGCGCGGCTCGACCTCGGCGACTGGTTCCGCGACTATTACCTCCTGCCGATCTCGGGGGCGATCTGGTCCACCCCCTCGCGCGGGATCCTCGACTTCCCGGCGCAGGCGCTGCTGCGCTTCTTCCAGAACCATGCGCTCCTCTCCCATACGGGCCAGCACCAGTGGTTCACCGTCGAGGGCGGCTCGATCGAATATGTCACCCGGCTGCAGGCCGCGATGACGGCGCGCGGCGTGGACCTGCGCACCGGGGCGCAGGTGGCCGGCGTGCGCCGCGAAGAGGGCGGGGTGCGGGTGCGGGCCGAGGGCGGCGAGTGGGAAGCCTTCGACGAGGTGATCTTCGCCACCCATTCCGACGATACGCTGCGGCTTCTGTCCGATGCGACGGAGGCCGAGAAGAGCGCGCTGGGAGCCGTGCGCTACCAGCCGAACCGGGCGGTGCTCCATTCCGACCCGTCGGTGATGCCGAAGCGCCGGGCCGCCTGGGCCTCCTGGGTCTATATCGAGCCCGACGATCCGGAGGCGCCCATCGACATCACCTACTGGATGAATTCGCTGCAGCCCATCCCTCAGGACGATCCGCTGTTCGTGACGCTGAACGGCACCCGCCCCGTCCGCGAGGAGCTGGTGCATGATGTGGTGACCTTCCGCCACCCGGTCTACGATCTTGCGGCGCAATTGGGCGTGGCGGCGCTGCGGATGATGAACGGCCAGCGTCAGACCTGGTTCGCGGGCGCCTGGATGCGCAACGGCTTCCACGAGGATGGCTTCGCCAGCGCCGTGGATGTGGTCGAGGCGATGCGCCGGCGCATTCCCGCCTCGGCCGCGGCCTGAGGGGCGCGTCATGTGGGTCGATCATGTGCAGGGCGAGACCTTCCACGGGCGCAAGGGGGCGCTCGGCAACAGCTTCCGCTATGGGGTGGATTATCTGCTGATCGATCCCGAGGCGGTGGAGGGGCCGGCGCTGTTCTCGCGCAACCGGGCCAACCTGATCGCGCTCCACGATCGCGACTACGGCGGCGCGCCGGGCGAGGGACGGGGCGTGGCCTGGGTGCGCGAGGTGCTGGCGGCGCAGGGGCTGCCGCCCGCGGCGCGCATCCTGCTGCTGACCCAGCCGCGGGTGCTGGGCCATGTGTTCAACCCGGTCAGCTTCTGGCTCTGCGAAGATGCCGCGGGCGGGCTCCGCTGCGTTGTGGCCGAGGTCAGCAACACCTTCGGTGACCGGCACTGGTATCTCTGCGCCAAGCCCGACGGCTCCGTCATCGAGCGGACGGACACGCTCGAGGCCGCCAAGATCATGCATGTCTCGCCCTTCCAGCCCATCGAGGGCGGCTATCGCTTCCGCTTCGACATCCGCGAGGATCGGGTGGGTGTCTGGATCGACTACAGCTCCTCCGAGGGCGGGCTCTATGCGACGCTCACCGGCCGGCGGGCGCGGCTGTCGAACCGGGGGATCCTGCGCGCCTGTCTCCGGCGGCCCTTCGGGTCGCGTCGCGTGCTGGCGCTGATCCACTGGCAGGCGCTGAAGCTGGCGCTGAAGGGGGCGCGCTACCGCAGCCGCCCCGCGCCGCCGCTGCAAGACGTCACGCGGTGACCGCGCGGCTTCTGCCGTGGTCGCTCCTCGCGGGGCTGATCGCGGCTGCTGGCCTGCCGATCTACATCCATGCGCCCAAGGTCTATGTGGACCAGTATGGCGTGAGCCTCGGCGCGCTGGGGGCCGTGCTGGCGGGCCTGAGGCTTGTCGATGTGGTGCAGGATCCGGCGCTGGGCTGGCTGGCCGAGGTGACGCGGCAGAGACGGGGCGCCATGGTAGCCGGCGCGCTCCTCCTGCTTGCGCTGGCCATGGTCGGGCTCTTCGCGGCGCCGCCGCCGGTGGCGCCGCTTCTGTGGTTCGCACTGATGCTGGTCGTGCTGTTCTCGGCCTTCTCCTTCCTCACCATCGCCTTCTACTCCGAAGGCGTGGCCAAGGCCGGGCGGCTCGGCCCCGGCGGGCACCTGCGGCTCGCAGGATGGCGCGAGGCCGGTGCGCTCGTGGGCGTGTCGCTCGCGGCGGTGGCTCCGGTGGCGCTCGGCAGCTTCGGCCTTTTCGCCTGGGGCTTCGCGGCCTTCGCGGCGGTGGCCTGGCTCGCCATGCGGCGCGAATGGACGGGCTCGGCCGCCACGCCGCAGCCCGACCTGCGCGCGGTGCTGCGCGATCCGACCATCCGGCGGCTTCTCCTGCTCGCGCTGGTCAATGCGGCGCCGGTGGCCGTCACCTCGACCTTGTTCCTGTTCTTCGTCGAAAGTCGCCTCCGCGCGCCGGGGTCGGAGGGGCCGCTCCTCCTGCTCTTCTTCCTCGCGGCGGCGGCCAGCGCACCGGGCTGGAGCCGCATGGCCCAGCATGTCGGAGCGAGGCGCGCGCTCCTCGCCGGCATGGCGCTTTCGGTGGTCGCCTTCATCTTCGCCTTCACTCTGGAGGCCGGCGATGTCGTGGCCTTCGCGCTGATCTGCGCGGCCTCGGGCGCGGCCCTGGGCGCCGATATGGTGCTCCTGCCCGCGATCTTCGCCCGCCATCTGGCGCAGAGCGGGGCCGGCGAGGCCACGGCCTTCGGCCTCTGGTCCTTCGCCTCGAAGCTGGCGCTGGCCCTCGCCGCGGCGACGCTGCTGCCCCTCCTGCAGCGCGCGGGCTTCGAGCCGGGCAGCGGCGGGCCGGCCGAGGCGCTCTTGCTCCTGTCGGTGCTCTACGCGCTCGTGCCCTGCGGGCTGAAGGCGATCGCCATCCTCCTGCTCCTTGCCACCCCCATCCCGGAGAGTTGACCCGTGACCTCGTTCCTGTTCCTCGCCCTCGGCGCCCTCATCCCCCTCACGCTGCTGGCCGTGCGCCACCGCCTGCTCTCCTTCGCCGCACAGCGCCCGGATGACTATGCCTCACAGGGGCCGTCGCTCGATCCGCGGCGGGATCTCTCGGGGCCGATCCTCTGCGAGGGCGTCGTCTACGGGCCGACCGGACGGGTCGTCTCGCGCTTCGTGGCCGACATGGAAGGCCGCTGGGACGGAAGCTCCGGGGTGCTGACCGAGAGCTTCCGCTACGACAGCGGCGCCACCGACCGGCGTGAGTGGCGCTTCACGCTCGGCAATGACGGGACGCTGCGCGCCGAGGCCGACGATGTGGTGGGCGCGGGCCTCGGGCGGGCCCTCGGATCGTCGCTCTGCCTGCGCTACCGGCTGCGGCTTCAAGATGACGCAGGGGGCCATGTGCTGGATGTCATTGACTGGATGTACCGGCTGGAGAATGGCACGATCATCAATCGGAGCCAGTTCCGCAAGTTCGGGATCAAGGTGGCCGAGCTTGTGGCGACACTGAGACGGATCGAGAGATGAGAGACTTTGTAGGTAAGCGGTATTGGCTCATCGGCGGCAGCGAAGGCCTCGGTCTCGCGCTGGCCAGGAAACTGAGCGGGGCGGGGGCCAAGGTGATCCTGTCGGGTCGCGACGAGGCCCGGCTGGCTGAGGCCGTGGCGGCCATGCCGGCGCCCGCCGAGGCGGTCGCGCTCGACGTGACCTCCGAGGCGTCGATCGAGGCGGCCCTCGCGCAGGTCGGCTCCTTCGACGGGGTGGTCTATCTCGCGGGCGCCTACTGGCCGATGAAGGCGCAGGACTGGGAGGCGGGCCGGGTCGAGGGGATGATCGACACGAACCTTCTGGGGCTCGTGCGGCTTCTGTCGGCGGTGCTTCCGGGCATGATCGCCGCGAACCGCGGCCATCTGGTGGTGACGGGCAGCATCGGCGGCTATCGCGGCCTGCCGGGCGCCATCGGCTATTCGGCGAGCAAGGCGGGCGTGATGGCCTTGACCGAGTCGCTCTATGCCGACCTGCGCGACACGGGCGTCGAGGTGCAGCTCGTGAACCCGGGCTTCATCCGCACGCGGCTGACCGAGAAGAACCGGTTCCGCATGCCCTTCATCATGGAGCCCGAGACGGCCGCGCAACGGATGTTCGAGCATATGTGCGCGGACAATTTCCGCGCCAACTTCCCGGTGCTCTTCGCCTCGTTCTTCCGCTTCTCGCAGCTCCTGCCGGACGGGCTGTTCTACCGGCTGCTCGGCAAGGGCTGAGGCGGACGCGCCCGATCTCGCAGGGCGCGCCCGTCTCGAAAAGGGCCGTCAGGCCGGGGTCATGTGCCGGTCGAACTCGGCCTTCGCGCGGCCCCAGACGCCCTCTTCGATCCGGTCGAGGGTGAGGAGCGAGGGCAGAAGCTGGGCCGCGTAATCCAGGCTGCTCTCGACCGGCAGGAGCGAGGGCAGGTTGTCGATGGCCATCACGTCGAGCATCGGATCGGCATGAACCCGCAGGGCCGGGGCGGTCCAGCTCGTCACGCGGTCGTAGACCTTGACCGGCGAGAAGTCGGAGGTCGGATCGCAGGCGATGTCCCCGATCACCCGCAGCGCCCGCGGCGCCTCGAGCGCCTCGGCGGGCACGAAGACCGGGCAGCCGGGGCGGGCGAGGATGCAGTTCAGGAAGATCTCGTGCGCGAGCACCTCGGGGAAGGGTCCGCCGTGGGCGGTCTCCTCCATGTCCCAGCGGGTGACGGCGAGGCCCATGGATTCGCAGAGGTCGGCCGCGCCGGTGCCGACCCTGCCGCGGGCCCCGATCACGAGGGCGCGCGGCTGGCGGGCGCCGGCGGCCGTAAGCTCGGCGCCGAGGTCGGCCAGCAAGCCCTCGCGTCCGGGCCAGGTCGTCACGGGGTCGCAGATCCCGCCCCGCGCCTGCGCCGCCCAGCATTTCAGCGCCACCGCGGCGCCGGCATAGCCGGCCCAGTAGCCGAAGGCCGCGACGCGGCGCCCGCTCTCATCCACGAGCGACTCGAGATCGTAGAGGGTGCCGCCGCCGGCCCGGAACCGCTCGAGCAGGATGCGCCCGGCGGGCTGGCCCTTGTAGGCATGGCCGAACAGGATATGGCGGTGCCGCAGCGGCGTGCCGTCCTCGGGCAGCTCCTTCAGGCCGAAGATGATGGCGTCGGCCGGGGCCGTGGGCCAGGAATTCTCGGGGGCTACCGCGCAGCCCGCGGCGGCATAGCCCTCGATCGAGAGGGCGCGCGCGCGGCTTGCCTCGACCGTCACTCGGAGGCCCCGGTCGATCAGCGCCGCGGCGCCCTCGGGCGTCAGCCCGACCCGTTCCTCGTTCGGCCGCTGCTCGGCCCGGACCCACAGATGCGTCATGCTCTGCCTTCGATGGTGGTGTGGTAGCCGCGGCGCCGGGCGCGCTGGTGCCAGCGTTCTGCCGCGAGGCAGGCGTCCCGCAGGTTGGAGAACCAGGTGACGAGACGTCGTCCGGCACGGCCGGGGCTGCGGCGGCCCCATTCGCGCAGGACGGTATATTCGCCGAAGAGATTGTAGGCGAGTTCCACCCGGTAGAAGCGGGCGGGGCCGTCGGCGTCGCTCAGACAGAGATAGGTCAGCATCTGGGGTCTCCGGTGGCAGTCTCCCGCTTGGAAATACCAGATCTGCTCCCGGATGACAGAAAAAAGGGCCGCGGCGGCAGCGCTCTCAGGCGGAGAAGCGACGGCGCGGGCTCATGCCCACCGGGCGCGGGCGTTGCTCGGTTCCTGTCGCGGATTGAGAAAGCTCGAGAGAGAAAAGTTCCTTCAGTTCTTCTCGTGTGAGGATCTTCGGCGTCTTGAGATTGGCCGCGGGCCTGCGCGACAGGCGGAGGAAGAACGGCCAGGCCAGCCGGAAGCCGGCGCGCTCACGACCGTCAAAAAGCAGTTTCATCAATATCGTCTCCCCAAACGATGTGCCTTCTGCGGGCTCTCTGCCCCGGCGAGCGAAAACAACGGCTGCTCGCCAGCTCCGTGATTCGTACTTCACCTTATACTCTAACAGGTAGTAGGCGGATTTGTGCCGATTATGCGAAAGAGGGTACGATACCCCCTCCCTCCGATATTTTTCGCCGTATCTGGCAAAAAAGACACAGGAACAGAAAGCCAAGCACTCCAGCAGGTTGAGACGGTCCGCGATCTTCAACTTGAAGATGTGAAGACCCGTCCGTTTCTCCTGATGAGCGAAGTTTTGCATACCTCGAAAGATGTAGCGTCCTTGCCTTGTCTCGGTTCGGCCATCCCGACACGGCCGCTGCGTGCCGCGGCATCTTCCTCGGTGCGGGCCGGAGAGACGGAACCTCCGGGTGAACTGTGAGTGAAACGAACCCGGCCGGCCATCCCTGCGGCGATGGGGCGGCCTGCCATACATTGTCACGCCGGCAGAACACGCTAAGGTTGTCTGACTGAGCAGATCACGACAGCGGAGAAGCCGATGGTCCCGTGCATTCTTGCGCTCGATGACGAAGCTGCGATCCTGACCATCGTCCGTTCGACTCTCGAGCAGCGGGGGTTCCGGGTGGTCACGGCCAAGAGCCTTGCGCAGTTCCGCAAGGTCGACGCGCAGGAGCAGGTGGACCTTTATCTCATCGACACCTCGCTGCCTGACGGCAACGGGCTCTCGCTTCTGCGCGAGCTGCGGAAGGTCAGCGACCGGGGCATCATCCTGCTTGCCCCGCAACGCGACGAGGCCGAGGGCGTGCTGGGGCTGGAGCTCGGCGCCGACGACACGCTGCTCAAGCCGTTTCGCGAACGCGAGCTGGCGGCGCGGGTGGGGGCCGTCTTCCGCCGGACCGGGCGTCCGGCCGCCAGCCTGCCCACGGGCCGCCCCGGCATCGACCACGAGTTCGACGGCTACCGCCTCAGCCTTCGGGCGCGCAAGCTCTGGGCGCCGGACGGGCAGGAGGTCGAGCTCACCACCTCCGAGTTCGAACTGCTGGCCGCGCTTCTCGTGCGGCGGGGGCAGGTGCTCAGCCGCGACCAGATCATGAATGCGATCAAGGGCCGGCAGTGGGAGAGTTACGACCGCGTCGTCGACGGGATCGTGAGCCGCCTGCGCCGCAAGATCCCGGCCAGCCGCAGCGGCAGTCCCTTCATCCGCACGGTGCACGGCGTGGGCTACACCTTCGCCGGCTGACGAGGATCCACCGCCGCGATCAGCTGGGCGAGCCGTGCCGCCTCGCGATTGATGTCGTGCCGTTCCAGCACGCGGAGGCGCGCGACGCGCCCCATCTCGGTCAGGACCTCCAGCGGCGTGCCCGCCAGCCGCTCGATGGCCCGGGCCAGCGCCTGCGCGTCGCCCGCAGGCACCAGATGGCCGGTCTCTTCCGGCAGCACCAGCTCGGGAATGCCGGCCACCAGCGTGCCGATCACCGGGCGGCCGGCGGCCATCGCCTCCATCACCACCATCGGCAGCCCTTCGGCGAAGGAGGGCAGGATCAGCGCCTGCGCCGCGGCAAGCTCGTGGCGCACGCGGGTCTCGTCGGTCCAGCCGGTGAGGGTGATGCGCCGCGCCAGATCGCGCTCGGCGATCATCTCCTCGATCAGGCCCCGCAGCGGGCCGTCGCCCACGAGGGTCAGATGCAGGTCGGGCAGGGCGGGGGCCGCCAGCGCGATGGCTTCGACCAGCAGCGCATAGCCCTTTCGTTCGGCCAGTCGGCCGACCGCCACGAGGCGGGGCCCGCTTGCGGGGAGCGGCAGGCTTTCGGGGAAGGCCTCGGGCTCGATGCCGCAATGGACGACATGGATGCGCCGCCAGTCCTCCGGCTCGGCCCAGCGGTAGAGCTGGCTGCGGCCGTAGGAGCTGACGGCGACCGTGAAGGCCGAGCGGTGCATCTTGATCGGCAGGGTGAGGGCGACGGGCGAATCGAACTCGTCGGGGCCGTGCACCGTGAAGCTGAAGCGCGGCCCGCCCAGAACCTCGGCCAGCATGGCAACGCTGGCCGCCGCGCCCCCGAAATGCGCGTGGATATGGGTGAGCCCCAAGGTCCGCGCCCGCCGCGCGAGATGCGCCGCGAAGACGAGGAAGACGACGTGGCGCAGGCGGCCGCCCTGGGTGCCGCAGCG
>NZ_MABH01000058.1 GCF_001720585.1 Cereibacter johrii
GGGTCCGCGGCCGGCCCGGCCGTCCCGCAGGCGGCGGGGGCGGTGCTCGCGCAGGTGCTGCGCCAGACCGGGGGCAATGTCTCCGAGGCCGCGCGGCGGCTGGGCGTGAACCGCTCGACAATTCATCGCCAGATCCGCCGGATGGGTATGACACGCTGAAAAGACGGGCATTCGGGGCCACCCTGCACGCGGACGCTTGACTTTGGAAACTGGTTGGTTTCCTAAGCGGGCCACCGCTGCCGATGGAGTCTGCCCGTGACCTTCCCCCGCCTTCCGCTCGTTCTTGCGGCCCTGATCCTCGCCGCCCCGGCCGTCCGTGCCGAAGGGCCCGCGGGGGCCGAGCGTCCGCCGTCTCCGGTCACGGTGGTCACCCTGACCGCGCAGGACTATCCGATCATCTCGATCCTCCCGGGCCGCGTGACGGCCTCGGAAGTGGCCGAGGTGCGGCCTCAGGTCAACGGCATCATCCGCGAGCGGCTGTTCGAGGAGGGGACCGAGGTCGAGAAGGACCAGCCGCTCTACAAGATCGAGGACGACATGTATGCGGCCGCGGTCGCGGCGGCGCGCGCGGCCGTCACGCAGGCCGAGGCCACGCTGCGCTCGGCCGAGAAGGACGCCCGCCGCGCCGAGGAGCTGTTCGGCAACAATGCGGGCAGCGAGCAGCGGCTCGACACGGCCGTGGCCACGCGCGACGCGGCGGCGGCGGCGCTGCAGATGGCGCGGGCCGAGCTGAGGACGGCAGAGATCAACCTCAGCCGCACGACGGTGCGCGCGCCCATCGCGGGCACCATCGGCCTGTCGCAGACCACGACGGGGGCGCTGGTGGCCGAAGGGCAGGAGGCGCCGCTCACCACGATCCGCAGCCTCGACCGGGTGCATGTGGATGTGACGCAATCGGCGACCGACCTGCTGAAATGGCGCAGCCGGACGGGCAAGAACACGGTCGGACGCGCCGACGAGAATGTGGCGCTGATCCTCGCCGACGGCAGCCGCTATCCGCTGCGCGGCCGCCTTGCCGCGGCCGAGCCGCAGGTGCAGCCCACCACGGGCATGGTCACGCTGCGGATCCATTTCCCCAATCCGCAGAGGATCCTGCTGCCCGGCATGTATGTGCAGGTCGAACTGCCGGTGGCGCGCGCCGACAAGGCGGTGGCGGTGCCGCATCAGGCCGTCATCCGCGACCGGCTGGGGGTGCCCGCGGTCTGGCTGGTCACCGAGCAGAACGTCATCGAGGCGCGCCCCGTGGAGATCGTGAAGTCCGACGGCGACCGCTGGATCGTGACCAAGGGGCTCGAGACGGGCGACCGGGTGGTGGTCGCGGGCTTCCAGAAGGCGGCCGTGGGCGCGCCGGTGGCGCCCGAGGAACAGGGTGCGCTGCCCGGGCCGGCCGTGAAGGCCGAAGCCGCCGCCGCGAACTGAAGGGCAGGGAGCCGCAATGGGACGTTTCTTCATCGACCGCCCGGTCTTCGCCTGGGTGATCGCCATCGTCATCATGGCGCTCGGGGTCCTCTCGATCCTGCGCCTGCCCGTATCGCAATATCCCTCGATCGCGCCGCCCGCGGTGGTGATCGGCGCGACCTATCCCGGCGCCTCGGCCGAGACCGTGACCGACACCGTGACCCAGGTGATCGAGCGCGAGATGACCGGCCTCGACGGGCTGCGCTACATCTCCTCCTCCTCGACCTCGACCGGGGTCGCGCAGATCACCCTGACCTTCGAGCTCGGCACCGATCCCGACATCGCGCAAGTCCAGGTGCAGAACAAGCTGAGCCAGGCCCAGGCGCTCCTGCCGCAGGCGGTGGTGCGGCAGGGCGTGACGGTGCGGAAATCCTCGGCGGGCTTCCTCATGGTCATCGCCATGACCTCCGACAACGGCGCCTATTCCGCCTCGGAGCTGGCGGACTACATGTCCTCGAACATGGTCGAGAGCATCAGCCGCCTGCCGGGCGTGGGCTCGGTGCAGGTCTTCGGCTCGCAGCACGCGATGCGGATCTGGCTCGATCCGAACAAGCTCAACGCCTATGATCTCTCGCCCTCCGACGTGACGGCGGCTGTCTCGGCGCAGAACGCTCAGATCTCGGCGGGCTCGTTCGGCGCGCGCCCCGCCCCCGAGGGCCAGCAGCTTCAGGCCACGATCACCGCCCAGTCGCTTCTGCAGACGCCCGAGGATTTCGAGCAGATCGTGCTCCGGGCCGAGACCGACGGCGGGCTCGTCCTGCTGCGCGACGTGGCGCGGGTCGAGCTCGGCGCGCAGAGCTACGAGATCGACGGACGCTACAACCGCAGCCCCGCCTCGGGCATGGCGATCCAGCTCGCCTCGGGCGCCAATGCGCTCGACACGGCCGATGTGGTGCGCGCGAAGGTGGACGAGCTCGCGGCCTTCTTCCCCGAGGGCATGACCTACGAAGTGCCCTACGACACCACCCCCTTCGTGCGCATCTCGATCGAGGAGGTGGTCAAGACACTGATCGAGGCCATCGTCCTCGTCGTCCTCGTGATGCTGCTGTTCCTCCAGAACATCCGCGCGACGCTGATCCCCACGCTCGCGGTGCCGGTCGTGCTTCTGGGCACCTTCGGTGTGATGGCGGCGCTCGGCTTCTCGATCAACACGCTCACCATGCTCGCCATGGTGCTGGCCATCGGCCTTCTGGTCGATGACGCCATCGTGGTGGTCGAGAACGTCGAGCGGATCATGGAGCAGGAGGGGCTCGATCCGGTGGCAGCCACCCGCAAGAGCATGGACGAGATCTCGGGCGCGCTCGTGGCCATCGCCATGGTGCTCTCGGCGGTGTTCGTGCCGATGGCCTTCTTCGGCGGCTCGACGGGCGAGATCTACAAGCAGTTCTCCATCACCATCGTCTCGGCCATGGCGCTGTCGGTGCTGGTTGCGCTGACGCTGACGCCCGCGCTCTGCGCCACGATCCTCAAGCGGGGTCACCATTCCGCCCGGCGCGGCCCGGTGGGCTGGTTCAACCGCGGCTTCGACGCGACCACCCGCGGCTATGGCGGGCTCGTGGGCCGCGTGGTGCGTCGCCCGGTGCTGATGATGGTGCTCTTCGGAGTCATCGTGGCCGGCATGGTGGCCCTCTTCCAGCGCACCCCCACGGCCTTCCTGCCGGACGAGGATCAGGGCGTGCTCATCACCCTGATCCAGACCCCCTCGGGCGCCACGGCCGAGCGCACGCTCGCAGCCATCGAGGAGGTCGAGAACTACTGGCTCGAGAAGGAGGCCGAGAATGTGAGCGCCGTCTTCGGCGTGAACGGCTTCTCCTTCGCGGGGCAGGGGCAGAACATGGGCATCGTCTTCGTGCGGCTGAAGCCGTGGGAAGAACGTCTGCGCCCCGATCAGAGCGTGGCCGCCATGGCCGGGCGCGCCTTCCCGACCTTCATGGGGATGCGCGATGCGATGGTCTTTCCCATCGTGCCGCCGCCGGTGCTGGAGCTCGGCAACTCGAACGGCTTCACGCTCTTCCTGCAGGCGCGGCAGGGCCAGAGCCACGAGGACCTGCTCGACGCGCGCAACATGCTGCTGGGCCTCGCCTCGCAGAGCCCGCTGCTCGCCTCGGTGCGGCCGAACGGGGTCGAGGATGCCTCGCAGTTCCGCCTCGACATCGACTGGCGCAAGGCGGGCGCGGTGGGCGTGACCGCGGCACAGGTCGGCGATTTCCTCAACACCGCCTGGGCCGGATCCTACGTCAACGACTTCCTCGACCAGGGCCGGGTGAAGCGGGTCTATGTGCAGGGCGAGCCCTGGGCGCGGACCGATCCGGACGATCTCGACCTCTGGCGCATCCCGAACAAGGACGGCGAGTTCGTGGCGCTCTCGACTTTCGCCGACCAGACCTGGTTCTACGGGCCCCAGCAGGTGGCGCGCTACAATGCCGTCCGCTCGATGGAGATCCAGGGCCAGCCGATCCCGGGCGTCTCCTCGGGCGAGGCCATGGCCGAGATGGAGCGGCTGGGCGCCCAGCTTCCGCCGGGCTTCGCGCTCGAATGGACGGGCCTCTCGCTCGAAGAGCGCGAGGCGGGCGATCAGGCGAGCCTTCTGTTCCTCCTGTCGGTGGGCGCGGTCTTCCTCTGCCTCGCCGCGCTCTACGAGAGCTGGTCGGTGCCGATCGCGGTCCTGCTCGCCATGCCGGTGGGCATCCTGGGCGCGCTTCTCGGCGCCTGGGCGGGCCATCAGGCGAACGGCGTCTATTTCCAGGTGGGGCTTCTCACCGTGGTGGGTCTGACCGGCAAGAACGGGATCATGATCGTGGAATTCGCCCGCAGCCGGCTTGCGCAGGGCGACCCGCTTCTGGAGGCGATCCGGCATGCGGCGGTGCTGCGGTTCCGCCCGATCCTGATGACCTCGCTCGCCTTCTCGCTGGGCGTGGTGCCGCTCGTGCTCTCGACCGGCGCGGGGGCAGGGGCGCGGCGCGCGATCGGCGACGGCATCCTCGGCGGCACGATCACGGGTACGCTTCTGGGGATCGTTTTCGTGCCTGTGTTCTTTGTTCTGGTGAACAGCCTCTTCCGTCGCCGCAAGACCGCTCCTGCGGCCGCGACGGCCTGAGGGGCCCGGCAGAGGACACGCAGCATGACCGAGGAGAAACCGAAGATCGGCAGGCCGCCGGTGCTGAGTTGCGCCGAGCGGACCTGCCAGATCCTGCGGGCGGCCGAGCAGGTCTTCGTCTGCCACGGCTATTCGGGGACGACGATGGACCGGATCGCCTGCGCGGCCGGCATGTCGAAACGGACGCTCTACCAGCATTTTCCCGACAAGCTCGCGGTGCTGCAGGGGATCCTGCGCGCCTACGACGCCGGGCCGCTGATGGAGAGCCTGACGGATCCCGATCCGCCGGGGAGCGCGCGCGAGATCCTGCACCGGTCGCTGGTCGAGATCCTCCGGTTTCTCCTGTGCCCGGCGCAGGTGGCGCTGACGCGTCTCGCCGTGTCCGAGGCCACGGCTGCGCCCGAGGTGGCGCGCCTCTTCTATGACAATGCGATGGGCGGCCTCAGCGCGGCCTTCACCCGCCGCATTGCGCGGCTGGCTGCGCAGGGGCGCATCCGCTGCAGCGATGCCGACTGGCTCGGCTCGAGCCTCGTGGGCGGCGCGCTGAACCGCCAGCTCCTGCGCCGCCTGACCCACCCCGAAGCGGGGCCGCCCGACGTGGCCGACCTCGAGCGCCGGGTCTCGGCGCTCCTCGACCTTGTCGGGCCCTCTCTGGGCTTCGCGGACTGAGGAAGCCCGCGGCAGGGGGCTCTGCAGAAGCGCCCCCCGCGTGTGGCGGCCCGCGCCCCGGGTCGCACCAACGCCGCCGCACGATTGCCTGACTGTGGGGGGAAGGTGCCAATGGGTCTGGAGCCCGAGACGGGATCCACAAGGTAACAGGGTGCAATCTCCGGTCTTTCTGCCGGGCCAAGCTATTCCTCGCAGCTCTTGGAAAGATGCGTGTGATCCACGATGTAAACCGTCGTGTTGGCCGATCTTTGCGCCGGATCAGGCACTTCCCCGCAACGCTTTGATCGCGAGGGGAAGATTGGCGGAAGCGGTGGGATTCGAACCCACGGACGGCTCGCACCGTCGCTGGTTTTCAAGACCAGAGCCTTAAACCACTCGGCCACGCTTCCTTGCCTCGACGGCCTGTCGTCCCGCCACGGCCCTGAGGCCTCGGTGCGCCTCTGTGCCTTCAGCAGTCCCACGGCCCGGCTTCGTCCTCACACCCGCAAGCCACGAGACTTCGGCGGATCCGAGGATCTGGAGGCTTCTAGCTCGGCGGAGGGGCGCCGTCCAGCGGCCTGCATCAATATCTGATAAGCAAGATTATGTAATCTAATCGATGCCGGGAATTGCCTGGCTCCACCATGCCTGCAGCTCAGGAGCCGCTCTTCTCCAGGCGGAGTTGAGCGACCGACTTCGACCTCCTGCATCCGAGAGCCTGCCGCATCGGCTTCAGCCGCCTGGCGGCCTGCTGCCCGGACTCGCCCGACCTTCGGCCGTGTTCTCCTCCGGGTCGGGCCGCTCCGGCAGATGATCCGGCCGCCTCGGCGTCACTCCGCGTAGATCATCTTCCTCGTCATTCCGCCATCCACGACGATGACCTGACCGGTCACGAAGCCCGCCTCGGCGAGCCAGAGCACCGTGTCTGCCACATCTTCCGGGCGGCCGACACGGCCCGCCGGATGCTGGGCATGGTCGATGTCCCGGAGCCCGTCGCCGCGGGCGATCCAGCCGGGCGCGATGGCGTTGGCCCGCAGGCGCGGCCCGAGGCTCACCGCGAGCGCCTGGGTCAGGGCGACGAGACCGCCCTTGGAGGCAGCATAGGCCTCCGTCTCGGGCTCGGACATGAAGGCGCGGGTCGAGGCCATGTTCACGATCGATCCGCCGGGCCGCAGGAGCGGCACCGCCGCCCGGACCATGAGGAAGGCCGCGGTGAGGTGACTGTCGGTCATCCGCCGCCAGTCGGCGAGCGACAGCTCGGCGATCGGGCCCGTGACCGGATCGGCCCGTCCCGCATTGTTCACGAGAAGGTCAAGCCCGGACCAGCCAAGCTCGGCCATGGCGGCCGCCACCGACCCTTCGCAGGTCACGTCGCAGCGGATCGAGCGCGTGGCCTCCGGGGCCTCCTCGAGATCGAAGGAGGCCACATCCCAGCCGTGCGCGCGCAGCGTCCGGCAGATCCCTGCGCCGATGAGGCCGGCGCCGCCTGTCACGAGGGCTTGTTTCATGTCCCGAGCTTAGGGCGCCGGCGCCGCAGGTCCAGAGACCTCATGGCGGAGATGGCACCGCGGCGGAACTTGTGGCAGGAGAAGCCGGACGATGCGCGCGACAGGATCCCGTCCATGACCCAGGCCCTGCATATCCGCAGCTATTCCGGCGCCGGAGCCCTGCACGACCATGACCATGCGCAGCTCGTCCTGCAGATGGCCGGCACGCTCGAGATCGAGGTGGGCGGGCACGGTGCGCGGCTGTCGCAGGCGGTCTCGGCCGTGATCGCGCCGGGCGAGCCCCATGCGCAGCAGGGCTGCGGCCTCAATCGGTCGCTGGTGCTGGACCTGCCGGCTGCGGCCCTGCCCGAGGGCGCGCTCGACCGCCGGTTCCTGCCCGTGCCCGAGGCCGCGCGGCGGCTCGTCGAGTTCGCGGACCTTTCGGCCGCCACCGGCACGCTTCCCGAGCGGGTGGGCGGCCCGCTGCTGCGGCTTCTTCTGGACAGCCTCTGGCAAAATGCCCGCCCCTGCCCCTTCGCACGGCTCGAGGCCGCCATCCGCGCCGAACCCGCGCTCGACTGGACCGTGGACCGGATGGCGCGGGTCGCGGGGATGAGCCGCTCGGCGCTCTACCGGGCGCTTGCGGAGGCCCGCGGCACGACGCCCGCCCGCCTCGTCACAGCGACGCGGATCGCGCTGGCGCAGGGCGCCTTGCGCCAGCCTGGCCGCTCCCTCGCGGAGCTCGCGGCCGAGCTGGGCTTTTCGGATCAGGCCGCGCTGACGCGCGCCATGCGGCGCGAGACCGGAAGGACGCCCGGCGCATGGCGCGCGCTCTGGGGGACGCCCGGCCCATGAAGCGGGACGGGCGGACAAGACCGCTGGCACCGCCCCGTGGCAGGATCGCCCATCCTTTCCGAAAGCTCTTCCCATGCCGTCCCGCAGCCTCAGCCTCCTTTGCGTCATCCTCGCCGCCGTCCTCTGGGGCACGACGGGCACCGTCCAGAGCCTTCTGCCGCCCGAGCGCGAGCCGCTGATCGTCGCCGCCATCCGGCTCGCCGTAGGTGCCACGCTCCTCCCCCTGATGGCGCTCCGCCTGCCCGAGAGCCGCCGCGCCTTCCGCCGGCTGCCCTGGCGTCCGGTGCTGGTCGCGGGCCTCGCCATCGGGCTCTACAACCTCCTCTTCTTCGTCGCCGTGACGCAGGCGGGCGTGGGCGTCGGCACCGCCATCGCCATCGGCAGCGCCCCGGTCTGGGTGACGCTCTATGAGGCGGCCGTGCTGGGTCGTCTGCCCACGGGACTGCGGGCGGCGGGACAGGTCCTTTCGGTGCTGGGCGCGGCGCTTCTGGTGGCGCAGGCGGGCGCGGGCAGCGCCTCCCTGACGGGCGCGGCCCTGGCGGCTGCCGCGGGCGCTGCCTATGCCACCTATTCGGTGGCGACTGGCCGGGTGGGCGCGCAGGTGCCCTCGGACACGCTGGCCGCGGCGACCTTCAGCGTGGCCATGCTGCTTGCGGCCCCGGCGCTCTTCCTCCTGCCGGTGAGCTGGGTCGCGGATCTGCGCGCCTGGCCCGCGCTCCTCTTCCTCGGCGCGGTCACGACGGGGGTCGCCTATGCTCTCTTCACGCGAGGTCTTGCGGGGCTCACCACCTCGACAGCCGTCACGCTTTCGCTCGTCGAGCCGCTCACCGCCTGGATTCTGGCGATCGTCGTTCTGGGCGAGGCGGTAACAGCGCAGCGGCTTCTGGGAGCGGCCCTGCTGTTCGCGGGGCTCGCGATCGTGACGCTGGCCCCTGCCCGGCCGGCGGCCGCCGCAATCCGAGGCGAGAATCAGCGCGCCGGCACATCCCAGGGGTGAACCGCCGCTGGCGCCCCGCTCTCGGGGCGCTCCGCGCCGGTGCCGGCAGATTTCCTGCCCGGATCCGCTCGCGGAGGCTGGCCGGCACAGGATGGGAAAACAGCCGCTTGTTAGGAAAAAGTTTACAAGCCTGTGCGATTGCCATCCGGCCGTCACGCAGATGAAGATTGACTTCGATAGGGTAACGGCGAGACTTCAGCCTGTCGCTCAGGCGGCAATGGTGCAGGAAGAGGAGGACTGCTCCATGATAACCGAAACGACCGATCGGCACCGGGCCCTGTTCCGCAGCCGCAGGACCGCCCCGCCCCCTTCGACCCGTGACGAGACCGTCCGTTCGGCAGAACCCGACGAGACAAGCTGCATCTGGAAGGCGACCGGCCTCTGCCCCGGTCAGGATGAACTGGACGCCCGCGGCCATATGGCCTGCCTCTGCGCGCAGGTGCTGATGGCGCCCTCGCCGGATCGGGTGATCGATACGCTCACCGATCTCGGCCTTACGGACGCGCAGATCGGGCGCTACTTCCACATCCCGGTCCGCTGCGTCATGGCGCTGCGGCGCCCGGCATGAGCCCCGCTCCGGCGACGGCATAGCCTCGCCGGAGCTTCCTCTGCACCATCCGCTCGCAGATCTCCCGGACGCGCTCGGGCGAGCCCGAGGCGCGGATGTCCGTGCGCCCTGCCCCGCCGATCCGTCCCCACTGCAAAACCAGCGCCGCGCCCCCGAACAGGTCGGGCTCGCAGCGGATCAGGTAGAACCGGAAGCAGTTGCTCTCTGGATCGATCTTCTCGAGACGGATCTCCATGGCGTCCCCCTGCCGGGCTCTCCAGAGGAAAGCCGCCTTTCCGGCGTCTGGCAAGCCTCGTCCTGCGCACCGGAGCGTGAGGCCGCGACGACACCGACAGAGGTTTGGGGACAAGTCGCACCTCTGCCGGTGCCTGACCGGACGTGCCTTCTGGCGCAGGCACCTTCGTGATCCGGGTGGCGCCAGATTATAAAGATGCACCGCGCGTGCATTGATCGAGGGCAAGGCTGCGGGCGACAGGCTGACGCAGGCTCAGCGCTTCCGGCTGGCGGCTTCTTCCAGAAGCAGCGCCTCCTCGGCCGTCCGGCGCATGAGACAGTCCGAGGCCACCACCATGCGGTCGGGCTTGCCGCGCCGGCGGGCCGCCTCGAAGAAGCACCGCTTCTCGCTCCAGTCGGTCCAGGCCTCGTGCATCGCCGCCAGATCGTCGGTCATGCGGGGCGCGCCCTGCGAGATCGCCTTGGCGAACTCCACGTCCCGCAGCTTCGCCTCCTTCTGCGCGGCCTCGTAGGCGACCGTCATCCGGTCACGCCACCAGTTGGCCTCGGCGGCCGCGCAGGCCGCTTCCTCGACCTCGGTCGCGCCCCGCGTCTCGCGGCGGCAGAGGTCGGCGGCAAGGCCGATGCAGGCCGCCCCTTCGGCGGCGGTCTTCTTGTCCGAGAGGCAGTCCTCGGTCCGGTCGGGATGGAAGGGAATCGGTTGCGCGGAGGCGGCGACAGGGGCGCACAGCGGCAGCAGCATCAGAAGCAGGCGCAGACGGGACATGACAGGTCACTCTTGCTGAACGGTCCGCGGCAGAGGGCCGCGGCACGCTGACCATAGGCCCCATCGCCGCCGCCGTCGTGTGACAAGGTCACGCGGGAGCGGCTCACCTCTTCACGCGTTGCTTGAAGAATCGCCACTCAACCTGTTGTTAAGATGAGGATAAAGCAGATCGCCAATGGCGACCCGGGCGCGAAGCCGGCTGGCCAGCAGATACATGCCGCCGAACTTGCGCTGGATGTAGAAGGTCTCGACCGGCGGCAGATGATGGATCTCGCGCCGCTCTCCGATCTCCATCCCGAGGTCGCGCAGCCGCAGCGCCATGTCGTTCGCGCCGAAGTCGAAGACCGGTGCCCGCAGCGGTTCCATCGAGATCTCGAACATCCGCATCATCAGGGCGCGGAGGTCGGGCGGCACCGCATCCGACAGGAAGCCGAGCGCCCGCATCGCCGCCTCGGATCCGGGCAGGTCGCCCGCGAGGCCCGCCCGCAGGAGCTGCCGGTAGCCGTCGGCCATGCCGGGCTGGATGTCGCGGGTGGCGCCGAAATCGAGCAGAACCACCTGCCCGGTCGCGGCATCGTGGCGGTAGTTGGCGAAGTTCGGGTCGGTCTGCATCAGGCCGAACTCGAACAGCTCGCGGAACATGAGGCCGATCAGAAGCTTCATCGTCCGGTCGCGCAGGTCCTGTGGCGCCTCCGCCAGATCCTCGACCGGTTGCCCGGCCACATGGCTCATCGCCAGCACATCGCGCGTGGTCAGCGCCTCGTGCAGCCGGGGCACGCAGAACTCCGGCGCCCCCGCCAGCAGGTCGCCAAACCGCGCGAGGCAGCGGCCCTCCCGCCCGTAATCGGCTTCCTCGTGAAGTTGCCGCTTGGCCTCGGCCAGCATCGGCGCCACGTCGAGCCCCTTCGGCACCAGACCCGACAGGCGCAACAGGGCGGCCACATTGTCCACGTCACTGTCGATCGAGCGCCGCACCCCGGGATATTGCACCTTGATCGCAAGATCCTCGCCGTCCTTCGTCATCGCACGATGGACCTGCCCGATGGAGGCGGCGGCAATCGGGCGGACATTGAAGCTGCGGAACCGCCGCTGCCAGTCGGGCCCCCAGGCGGCCGTCAGGACGCTGCGCAGCTGCTGGGGCGGCATGTAATGCGCATCCGACCGGAGCCGCGCCAGAATCGCGGCCAGCTCGGGCGGCAGCATCTCGCCTGCATCCATCGACAGGAGCTGCCCCACCTTCATGGCCGCGCCACGCATCCGGGCAAGCTCCTCGGCCAGCCGCGCGACATTGGCCGGCGTCAGGATCAGCTCGCTCATCGCGGGCCGCCTGCCCTGGGCGAGTTGGCGCGCGCCCTGCAACGCCACGTTGCCGGCGATCCCCGAGGCGAGGCTGCCAAATCGCGCAAGACGGGAAATTCGACCACTCGGAACCGGCAGGGCGCGGGGGTCGGAAGGAGAGGAGGACATGATCGGAACGCTCATTTCAAAACTGGCGAAAAACTAGGCTCGGCAAGAGCCAACTCAAGCGGGGACTGTGTCAAAATGGCCAGATCCCACACTTTCGTCTGTGACTTGGTCTCCAAGGAACAATCGCGCTTGATTGTATCTTAATGAAACTCTATCGCTAAAGTATAGGAAGGGTTACAACCTTTAGTTGATACTACCGGAAGACGAACTGGTGCTCTAGATCCCATGCGAAATGATGCAAGTGCCCCTGCCCGCGACCATGCCGATCAGGATCGGAAGACGGCCGGTTTTCGCAATCACTCGAGCGCATCCCGGCCCGGGGTGATGGGGAAGACTGCCGCCCAGGTTCGCCCGCTGGCAAGCTACCGGTTCGAGAGCTGGCAGCCCGGCCCCTCCTTCTGGGAGCCGAAGGTCGATCTCCCCGAAGACCAGCTCACGCCGGAACGTGTGCTGCTCTCGCTCATGGGGTCGGTGTTCGTCGCGGCCTCGGTGCTGATCGCGATCCTGCTGGTCTTCAGCTGAAGCCGAAGGCGCGGCGAGGCCGCGCCTTGATGCTCATGCGACGCGCGCGCGCTCGAAGGCCGCGTCGAGATCGTCCTCCAACCGTTCATCGGCGCCCTTCTGCATCACGCCCGTCCTCTCGGGCTGGCGCGGCGCCTGGTCCACGGGACCGCCGATGCGGAAGTAGCTGACGGCTGCGCGCAGATCCTCCGACCGTTCCGACAGGTCCGCAGCACTGGACGAAAGCTCGCTCGCCGCGGCCGTATTCTGCTGCGTCACCGTGTCGAGCTGATGGAGAGCCTGGCTCACCTGTGAAGCCCCCGCCGCAAGCTCTTGCGAGGCCGCCGAAATATCGGAAACAAGGTCGGCCGTCCGTGCGATGTCGGGCACGAGGTTGTCGATCATCCCGCCTGCCGCAATCGCCGAGCGCGCCGTGGTGGACGACAGATCCGAGATTTCGGCCGCGGCGGCCTGGCTCCGCTCCGCGAGCCGCCGGACCTCCGTCGCCACCACGGCGAAGCCCCGCCCGTGTTCGCCTGCCCGCGCCGCCTCGACCGCGGCATTCAGCGCCAGAAGGTCCGTCTGGCGCGCGATCTCCTGCACGACATGGACCCGCTCGGCGATGGTGCGCATCGCCGACACCGCATCCGCGACGGCTGTGCCGCTCTGGCGGGCCGCTTCGGCCGAGGACCGCGCCATCCGCTCGGTCTCGCCTGAATTTTCCGCGCTCTGCCGGACGGTTGCGGCGATTTCCTCGACCGAGGCCGAAGCCTGCACGGTCGCGGCCGCCTGTTCGCTGGCGCCCTGGCTCAGCTGCTCGGACGTGGCGGCGACCTCGGCACTTCCCGAGGCCACCTCGCCCACGGCAGCGGTGACACGGCCCACCACATCGCGCAGCCGCAGCACCATGGCGTTGAGCGCGCGGAGAAGATCGGTGATCTCGTCATCGCCCCGCAGCACGGCCGTCTCGGTCAGATCCCCGTCCGCCACCCGCCGCGCCAGCGCCAGCGCCCGGGTCAGTCCGCGCCCGATCGAAAGGATCAGCCAGCCCGCCGCGAGGAAGGCAATCAGGGTTCCCGCCGCGATGGAACTCGCCATCAGCAGCATCGTCAGGTGACGCGCCTCGGCCGCCTCGGCCTCGGTCGCCTTCAGCGCGGCGAGGCTCCGGTCGCGCAGCCCCTCCATGATCTCCATCCGGCTGGCCTGCAGGCGGGGGAAGTAGTCGCCCCAGAGGAGCTTGCGCGCCTCCTCGGCCCGGCCCTCCTCCGACAGCAGCAAGGCCTTGTCGTTGACGCGGATCGACTGGTTCCAGAGGTCCTCGTACTCGGCCAGCGTCGCCCGGTCCGCCTCCGACGAACTCGCCACAAGCGCATCGAAGGTCGCGCGCATGTTCGCCCGCGCCGCAGCCACCTCTTCCTTCTTCGCCGCCTTGCCGGCGGGCGGAGACAGCATATGGTCGCGCACCGCGCCCTTCATGCGCAGCTGTTCGGCATTCAGCCGCTCGGCCAGCCGCACGCGCTCGAAGTCGTGCGCAACGAGGGTGGCCATGTCATCGTTCAGCTTGTTGATCGTATAGAGCGCATAGAGGTTGGTCGTGCCTGCCATGGCGAAGACGACGAGAAAGCTCGCCCCCAGCTTGTTGCGGATCGAGAGTCTCATGGCGGATCTTTCCTGTAGAGCCGGCGGGCGTCAGCGCCTCTGCCGGGCTGGGACGAACCGGGGCCCCCACGCACTCTGCCCCCACTGGTCCAGACAACAGCTCAGCCCAGCAGCTTCTTCATCACCGCGAGAAGCTGGGCCTGCGTGAAGGGCTTGACCATCCAGCCGAGCGCCCCCGCGGCGCGCGCTTCCGCCTTCAAGGCGTCGGCGGATTCGGTCGACAGGAACACGATGGGCGTGCCCTTGCCTTCGGGGCGGCTGCGGAAGGCGCGGATGAAGCCCAGCCCGTCGAGCCGCGGCATGTTCTGATCGGTCAGGATCGCGTCGACCGGCCGCGAGAGCGCAAGCTCCAGTGCCTCCTGCCCGTCCGACGCCTCGAGCACCTCGTAGCCCGCCTCGCGCAGCGTCAGCGCCACCATGCAGCGGATCGAGGGCGAATCGTCCACCGCAAGAACGGTTTTCGTCATGGCCTTGCCTCCGCCCGATCGGTCCTGCCGATCCGGTGTCTCCTGCTCTGCATCCGCTCATCCTGCCCTGGAGGCACGGCCGGTCCGCGCCCAGTTCCGGCAAGATGAACGACCGCGGAGCAGGATATTTGAGGGGCCCGGCGAAAGTTTCTGCCGGCGGTCAGGCGCCGCAGGCCTCATCGAAGGCCGCGACGAGGCGGCGGGCCCGATCGGCCACGTCGGAGGCCGCCCGCCCGGGCCGGTAGAGCGCCGTCCCGATCCCGAACCCGTCCGCCCCCGCCCGCTGCCAGATGCCGAGGGTGTCCGCCTCGGCACCGCCCACCGCATAGACAGGTACTGCAGGCGGCAGAACCGCCCGCAGCGCCTGAAGGCCTGCCGGGCCCGCGAGCGAGGCCGGAAAGAGCTTCAGCCCGTCCGCCCCGGCGCGGATCGCGCGGAAACATTCCGTGGCGGTGAAGACCCCCGGCACCGAGACGAGGCCCTGCGCCTTGCTGGCGGCGATGACCTCCTCGTTGCAGTCGGGCGAGACCACGAGCCGTGCGCCGAGGTCTGCCACGCGCAGGACATCCTCGGGCGACAGCACCGTCCCTGCCCCGATCAGCGCCCTCTCTCCGAAGCGGGTAACGAGGCGCCTCACGCTTTCGAGCGCGTCGGGCGAGTTGAGCGGCACTTCGATCCGGTCGATGCCCGCGTCGATCAGCGAGGCACCCACGGGCTCGACCTCGTCGGGCGTGATGCCGCGCAGGATGGCGATGATCGGTCGGGACATGGATCCCCCTTCGGGCAAAGCCTCACCCTCGGGCAGGCCGGGCGCAAGCGCAAGCCCCGCCTCAGGAGCGCCGCGCCGGACGATCGCCGCCGCCTGCGCCGGTGAGCCTGCGGGGCGGGAGGACGGGCCTGCTCGCGGCCAGCGCGGGAGGCGCGATCTCGCGGACGAGCTTGCGCGCGACGGCCTCGGCAAAGCCGCGGAACGCGGGCGTTTCCATCACGAAGGCGCCGGGGCCGACGATCACATGGCTCCGGAACCAGTCCGGCAGGTCCGCCTCCTCGTCGGTCACGGCCAGCGCGTTGACGGTCGCGCCCAGGGCCTCGGCCTCGGCGCGGGCCCGCGTGAGCTGGCCGCGGATACCTTTGCGCGGCGCCAGCGTCTCGCGGCCGTCGCCCGACAGGTTCACGAGGCGACGACCGGCACAGCCGTGCTCTGCCAGCATCTCCAGCGCGGCGGCAAGCCCCCCGCCCACCCCGGTCCGGCCCGGGGCGACCCGCTCCAGCGCGGCCAGGTGCACCGCGAGACGCCGGGCATCCTCGGGTGCGGCGATCCGCTCCCAGCCGAGGCGAGCCGGCGCGGCCTCACCGTCGGACCAGACCACGGCCGCCACATCCACGGTGCCCGCCGCAGCCAGCGCCGCCTGCACGGCCGGGCTGCGGAAGGCCTCGGCATAGCCTTCGGTCTGGAGGGCGAATTCGGCGCGGTCGATGCTGAGGGAACTGTCGAGCGCCAGCACAAGCGCCAGATCCGGGCAGTCGGAGGCTCGAGCGGCGGGTGCGGCCAGAAGGCATGACAGAAGAAGCAGCGGAAGGCGGGACATGGCGGGTTCCTCGTGACGATGTGCGAGCGTGTGGCCCCCTTGTCGCCTGCCGCCCGCAACGCCGCGTCAAGGCGCCGTGCATTCTCTGTCAAAACGGTGGCGGCGGGGTCCGGCCGGGCCGGATCCCGCCGATGGTCAGCAGCCCACCACGGCGCAAATCTGCCGCCGGTAGGCCCGGTTCGCCTCGCTCTCGGCCGAAGCGTCCGCAGGCGCGGCCATGGCCGGTTCGGGCGGATCGCAGGGCAGACGATAGGCCGGCTCAAGACCCGCATTGACGCATTCGCCGATGTCCCAACCCGCCGGCAGGTCGGTCAGGTTCACCTGCTTCCATTTCGGATGGCCCGATTGCTGAAGCTCGGGGAACTGGGTGCTCACCACATGGGCGATGTCGGACACGGCCTTGCAGCTTTCGCGGTGGTAGGCATTGCGTTTGGGATCGTAGCCGTAGGTCATCAGCACGGCCTTGACGGCGATGGCATCGACGGGGCCGGTCTGGAACGGATAGCTGCCGGCGGGGATCTGGGTCGGCTTGTAGACCTGCCGCAGCACCTCGTCGGCCACCGGGACCAGATGGAACCGCTCGCCGTCGATCTCGGGCGAGGTGAAGATCTTCGCAGGCGCACCGGCCACATAGAAGAAGGCGTCGATGTCCCCGGCCAGAAGCGCCTTGAGCGAGTCGTCCTGGTTCATCATCCTGCGCTCGCCGGGCGCGATCTGGGCGAGGTCGAGCACGAGCGAGGCGGTGAGGAAGGTGCCGGAATTCTCCACCCCGATCGAGACCCGCTTGCCGCCGAGTTCCGTCAGGCTGCCGATCTCCCTGCGCGCCAGAAGATGCACCTCCTCGTCGTAGAGCGGAAAGGCGATGCGGACGCCGAAGATCGCGCGGCTCACCTCGGGATCGTCCGCGGCGAAGGTCTTGAGATATTCGAGCACATCCGACTGGACGATGCCGAACTGCGTGCGCGGGCGCTGGCGGACGCCGAGGAAATTCTCGAGCGAGCCCGCGCTCTCATGCACGGTCATCTCGATGCCGCAGGCCGAGGCGGCCTGCGCGATGTCGCGGCCGATCTGGATGTAGGTTCCGGTCGGACCTCCCGTGAGCATGTTGACCTCCAGGGCCGGAAGCCGGGATGGAAGGCCCACGAGCAACAGGGCAATCGCGATCAGTCTGATAACGGGCAAGGGTTCCTCCTGCGCTTCGGAAACGGGAGCGGCTCAGCAGCCGCCCAGGGATCGGACGAGGGCCACGAGCGACTGGCGGTTGACCGTCCCCGTCGCGGTGCGGAGGGCATCGACCGGGCAGACGCCCGCCTGAAGCAGACCCGCGAGCTTCTGGTGCGGCGCGCTGCCCGGCGCCGGCATCCCCGGAGCGCCCGCCAGCGCCGCGGCGACCACGGCCGCATCCCGCGCGGGCCCTCTGGCCGGCACTGCCTCCGGCGGCGCTGGAGGGGCCTCGGCCACAGGGGCCTGCGTCGGCTGAGGGGCCGTCTCCGCCTCCGAGAGCCGCGCCCGTGCCGCCTCTTCGCGCTGCGCGAGGTCGGCGAGCCGTGCCTCTGCCTCCGCCAGCGCCTTCGTCTGCGCCTCGGCCCGCGTCCGCTGATCCACCTTGAGCGCCGTCAGCCGCGCCTCCGCCTTGGACAGATCCTTCACCTTCTCCTGACGCGCCGCCTCGAGCGCGGCCAGTCGGGCGTCTGCTTCGGACAGCGCCTGCGCCTGCGCCTCGGCCCGCCTGCGGCCTTCGGCCTCAAGGGCCGCGAGACGCGCCTCGGCCGCATGGACGGCTTCGGTCAGCCGCCCGAGCGAGGCCTCGCCCTCGCGCAACTCGC
>NZ_MABH01000059.1 GCF_001720585.1 Cereibacter johrii
GCGCCGCAACCGGCACCGGCCGAGTCGCGCGCGTCCGCGCCGCCGTCGGCCAAGCCCGGCCTGCCGCCCTCGCGCAAGGAGCGTGAGCGCGAGGCCGATCGCGACCGCACGACCAAGAAGGACGACTCGCGTCGTTCGGGCAAGCTCACGCTGAACGAGGCGCTCTCGGGCGAAGGCGGCCGCACGCGGTCGCTCGCCGCGATGAAGCGCAAGCAGGAGAAGGCCCGCCAGAAGGCGATGGGCTTCGGCCACAAGGCCGAGAAGCAGGTGCGCGACGTGCAGCTGCCCGAGACCATCCTCGTGCAGGAGCTCGCCAACCGCATGGCGGAGCGGGCAGCCGACGTGGTCAAGGCGCTCATGAAGATGGGCATGATGGTCACGATGAATCAGTCCATCGACGCCGATACGGCCGAGCTGGTCATCGAGGAATTCGGCCATCGCGCCGTGCGCGTGTCGGATGCCGACGTCGAGCATGTGATCGACACGGTCGAGGACAAGGCGGAAGACCTCCAGCCGCGTCCGCCGATCATCACGATCATGGGCCACGTCGACCACGGCAAGACCTCGCTTCTGGATGCGATCCGCAAGACCAACGTCGTTTCGGGCGAGGCCGGCGGCATCACGCAGCATATCGGCGCCTATCAGGTGAAGACCGAGAGCGGCGCGGTCCTGACATTCCTCGATACGCCCGGCCACGCGGCCTTCACCTCGATGCGCGCCCGTGGCGCGCAGGTGACGGACATCGTGGTGCTGGTGGTGGCGGCCGACGACGCGGTGATGCCGCAGACGATCGAGGCCATCAAGCACGCCAAGGCGGCCAAGGTCCCGATGATCGTGGCGATCAACAAGATCGACAAGCCGGACGCGGACCCGAACAAGGTGCGCACCGACCTGCTCCAGCACGAGGTGATCGTCGAGAAGATGTCGGGCGACGTGCTCGATGTGGAAGTCTCGGCGAAGACCGGCCTCGGGCTCGACGAGCTGCTCGAGAACATCGCCCTTCAGGCCGAGATCCTCGACCTGCGCGCCAACCCGAACCGGCAGGCGCAGGGGGCGGTGATCGAAGCCAAGCTCGACGTGGGCCGCGGCCCGGTGGCCACGGTTCTGGTGCAGTACGGCACGCTCAAGCGGGGCGACATCTTCGTCGTCGGCCAGCAGTGGGGCAAGGTGCGCGCGCTCATCAACGACAAGGGCGAGCGCGTGGACGAGGCCGGCCCGTCGGTTCCGGTCGAGGTGCTGGGTCTGAACGGCACTCCGGAAGCGGGCGACGTGCTGAACGTGGTCGAGACCGAAGCCCAGGCGCGCGAGATCGCCGATTACCGTGAGAAGGCGGCGCGCGACAAGCGTGCGGCGGCCGGCGCGGCAACGACGCTCGAGCAGCTCATGGCGAAGGCCAAGGCCGATGCCGACGTGGCGGAACTGCCGGTGGTCATCAAGGCCGACGTGCAGGGCTCGGCCGAGGCGATCGTGCAGGCGCTGGAGAAGGTCGGCAACGACGAGGTCCGCGTGCGCGTGCTCCACTACGGTGTGGGCGCGATCACCGAGACCGACATCACGCTGGCCGAGGCCTCGCAGGCGGCGGTGATCGGCTTCAACGTCCGGGCCAATGCCTCGGCGCGTCAGGCCGCGAACCAGAAGAGCGTCGAGATCCGCTACTACAGCGTGATCTATGACCTGGTGGACGATGTGAAGAAGGCGGCCTCGGGCCTGCTCAAGGCCGAAGTGCGCGAGCATTTCATCGGCTATGCGCAGATCAAGGAAGTCTTCCGCATCACCGGCGTCGGCAACGTGGCGGGCTGTATCGTCACCGAGGGCGTGGCCCGGCGGTCGGCGGGCGTGCGCCTGCTGCGCGACAACGTCGTGATCCACGAAGGCACGCTGAAGACGCTCAAGCGCTTCAAGGACGAGGTCAAGGAAGTGCAGTCCGGTCAGGAATGCGGCATGGCCTTCGAACGCTACGAGGACATCCGTCCCGGCGACGTGATCGAGATCTTCGAGCGCGAGGAGGTCCAGCGCAAGCTGGCCTGATGCCGGACACCCGCGGCCCGCTTCGGCGGGCGGCGGGATCCCCGAGATGGGAAAGGCCGGGCAGCTGCAGCTGCCCGGCCTTTTCGTTCGTCGCGAGTTGTGCGCCAGAAGGTCAGGCGGCGCGCTTCGACGGGATCGGGTAGCCGACGTACGTCTTTTCGTCGACCCGAACCATCACCTTACCATCCGCCATCTGGCCGACGAGAAGGCCCTGAACCGAGACACAGCTACCGATCGTGATCGTCCTGAGCATCTGCTTTCCCCCAAGAAGCAAGTTTCCCCAGTCATAGGTTAGTCATAAAGCGATAAATAAACACTCACGATTTTGGTCGTAGAGCGCCTTAAAGGTGCGACATATGAACGATTGAGGCGCTTGTGCCACAGAACCGTTACAGCCAGTCGCGCAGGATGGGGATCAGCGGCAGGTCCGCGGGGGGCATCGGATAGTCGCGAAGCGCCTGCGGCCGCACCCAGGCGAGCGTCTGGCCCTCGCGCGGCTGGGGGATTCCCTCCCACCGCCGGCAGGCGAACAGCGGCATCAGCAGATGGAAGGTCTCGTAGGCGTGGCTCGCGAAGGTGAGCGGCGCAAGGCAGCTCGCCTTCGTGTCGATGCCCAGCTCTTCCTTCAGCTCGCGGATCAGCGCGGCCTCCGGGCTCTCGCCCGGCTCGACCTTGCCGCCGGGAAACTCCCAGAGGCCCGCGAGCGACTTGCCCTCGGGCCGCTGGGCCAGAAGCACGCGGCCGTCGCCATCGATGAGGGCCACGGCCGAGACGAGGACGACCTTCACGAGCGGTAGTCGGCGTTGATGTCGATGTAGCGGTGCGTCAGGTCGCAGGTCCAGACCGTGCGGCTGTCGGTGCCGAGGCCCAGATCGACCGCCACCACCAGCTCGGCCTGTTTCATGTAGGCCGCGCCGTCCTCCTCGCGGTAGTCGGGGCTGCGCCAGCCCTTCTCGGCCACGAGGATGTCGCCGAATCGGATCGAGAGCTTGTCGCGGTCGGCCGCGGCGCCCGACTTGCCCACCGCCATGACGATCCGGCCCCAGTTCGGATCCTCGCCGGCGATGGCGGTCTTGACCAGCGGCGAGTTGGCGATGGCCATGGCGATCTTGTGGGCGTCCTCGGCACTGGCCGCACCCGTCACCCGGACCTCGACGAATTTCGATGCGCCCTCGCCGTCGCGCACCACCTGCTGCGCGAGGTCGAGCATCACCCGCCCCAGCGCCGCCTCGAAGTCGCGCCCCGCCTTCGAGCGCCCGTTGAGCTCGGCAGCGGGGCTCGTGCCGGTGGCGGCGAGCAGCAGCGCGTCCGAGGTCGAGGTGTCGCTGTCCACGGTGATCGCGTTGAAAGTGGCTTCCCCCTGCCGCGACAGCATCTTCTGCAGCAGGGGCTGCGGGATCTTCGCATCGGTGAAGATATAGACCAGCATCGTCGCCATGTCGGGCGCGATCATGCCCGAGCCCTTGGCGATGCCCGCAATCTGGATCGGCCCGCCCTCGCCCTCGACCGTGGCCGAGGCGCCTTTCGGGAAAGTGTCGGTCGTCATCATGGCGCGCGCGGCCATCTCGATCGCATCCCCCGACAGGCCCTCGACCAGCGCGGGGATCTGCGCGGTGATGCGCTCGTAGGGCAGCGGCTCGCCGATCACGCCGGTCGAGGAGGAGAAGACCCGCTCCACCGGCAGGCTCAGGGCCTCGGCTACGCCGCCGGTCACGGCCTCGACCGCCTCGACGCCCACGGCGCCGGTGAAGGCGTTCGAGTTGCCCGAGTTCACGATGATCGCCGCACCGGCCTCCGAAGCCTTGCCGATCTTGGCCTGACAATCGAGCACGCAGGCCGCCCGCGTCGAGGAGCGGGTGAAGACGCCCGCCATGGCCGTGCCCGGCGCAAGCCGGATCAGCATCACGTCCTTGCGGTTCTGGTAGCGCACGCCGGCCTCGACGGCTGCGAATTCCACCCCGCCGATGGCCGGCAGGGTGGGGAAGGAGGCGGGGGCCAGCGGCGACACCGCCTTGGCACCCGCGGTCTTCGCTTCGGGCTTCCCGGCCTTCGCGCGGGCCTTGAGCTTCGACAGCTTCTTCTTCAGCGTCTTCGCTTCGTCTTTCCAGTCCGTCTTGCCCATGCCCGTGCCTCCGGTTCGCGGATCAGTCGAGCAGTTCTTCCTTCCGAAGCGCCGCCGGGTCAATCCCCTCGCCGGGCCGGGTGATCTCGGCCTTGGCCGTCACCTCGTCGATGTGACGGGCAACCGCCTCCTGCTCGATCTGGCCGGCCAGCTCGTCGCGCATGTCGTCGAGCGAGGGTTTCTCGGCGATCCGGGTCTCGTTCAGCTTGACGAGGTGCCAGCCGAACTGGGTCTGGATCGGGCCCACCACCTCGCCCGGCTTCATCTTCACCACGGCATCCTCGAAGGGCTTCACCATCATGCCGAGGCCGAACCAGCCGAGCGAGCCGCCGTTGGCCGCCGCGCCGTCCGAGGAATGGTCCTTGGCGAGCACGGCGAAGTCGGCCCCGCCGTCGATCTCTTCCTTCAGCTTCTTGGCCTCTTCCTCGCTCGACACGAGGATGTGCGAGGCATTGTATTCGGTCTGCGGCGCGGCATCGGCGAAGCGCGCGTCATAGGCGGCCTGCAGCGCCTCGTCGGTCACCGCCCCCTCGACCACGCGGCGCATCGCCACGGCCGACAGGAAGCCACGCTCCTCGTTCTGCAGCGACAGCTGGTCGCGCTTCGTCACCGAGCCCTCGACGGATTGCGCAAGCGCCGCCTGCTGGATCAGCTGCTCGAGAATGCCCTTGAAGAGCGCATCGTCGGGCAGGCTCTGATACTGGTCGGGCAGGCCCGCGCGGAGCGCGATCATGTGGCCCAGCGTGATGTCCTGACCGTTCACCGTGGCCACCACCGTATCGGCCGTCGGCTCATCCGCACGGACCGGAGCGGCCAGCGCCAGCGCGCAGACGGCCGCGACGGACGCCCCCCGCCAGAACCTTGCAATGTTCGCCATTCTCACCTTCTCCTGAACGGGCGCGCCCTCGCGCGACGTTGACTTGACCCCTCCATCCCCTTACATCGCTTGGGTCGCGTGAGCCGGGGCCGGGCTGTTCTGCCTTCTAGGAGACTACGGGCGGAGGGGGCAAGGCCGATGCCTCACACGATCATGTCAAGAGGACTTGGCTTGTCAGGAACGACCAGGCGGAGAAAACATGCTGGGTCTCGGAACGCTCGCGCGCAAGATCTTCGGAACGCCCAACGACCGCAAGGTGAAGTCCGTCCGCAGCCTCGTGGCGCGCATCAACGACCTTGAACCGGAATTCCAGGCTCTCTCGGATGAGGGCATCAAGCAGAAGACCGCCGAATTCCAGCGACGGGTGCAGGAAGGCGGAGAAAGCCTCGACGATCTTCTGCCCGAAGCCTTCGCCAACTGCCGTGAGGGTGCGCGCCGCGCGCTCGGCCTGCGGGCCTTCGACGTGCAGCTGATGGGCGGGATCTTCCTGCATCAGGGCAATATCGCCGAGATGAAGACGGGCGAGGGCAAGACCCTCGTCGCCCCCTTTCCCGCCTATCTGAACGCGCTCGCCGGCAAGGGCGTGCATGTCGTGACGGTGAACGACTATCTCGCCAAGCGCGATGCCGAATGGATGGGCAAGGTCTATGCCCAGCTCGGCCTCAGGACCGGCGTGGTCTATCCGTTCCAGTTCGACGAGGAGAAGAAGGCCGCCTACGCCGCCGACATCACCTACGCCACGAACAACGAGCTGGGCTTCGACTATCTCCGCGACAACATGAAGGCCTCGAAGGAAGAGATGCGCCAGCGCGGCCATTTCTTCGCCATCGTCGACGAGGTGGACTCGATCCTGATCGACGAGGCGCGGACGCCGCTCATCATCTCGGGCCCGAGCCAAGACCGCAGCGACCTCTATACCAAGGTGGACAAGCTGATCCCGGAACTCGTGGAAGAGCATTACAAGCTCGACGAGAAGACGCGGAACGTGACCTTCACCGAGGAGGGCAACGAGTTCCTCGAGAAGCGCCTGCTCGAGACCGGCCTCCTGCCCGAGGGCCAGTCGCTCTACGACCCCGAGAGCACGACCATCGTGCATCACGTCAACCAGGGGCTCCGGGCGCACAAGCTCTTCCACCGCGACCAGCAATATATCGTCCGCGACGACGAGATCATGCTGATCGACGAATTCACCGGCCGGATGATGCGCGGCCGCCGCCTGTCCGACGGCCTGCACCAAGCCATCGAGGCCAAGGAAGGCGTCTCGATCCAGCCCGAGAACGTGACGCTCGCCTCGGTGACGTTCCAGAACTACTTCCGCCTCTACGGGAAGCTGGGCGGCATGACCGGCACCGCGGCCACCGAGGCCGAGGAATTCATGGAAATCTACGGCCTGGGCGTGGTCGAGGTGCCGACGAACCGGCCCGTGGCGCGCGCGGACGAGCATGACGCCGTCTACCGCACCGCGCGCGAGAAGCACGACGGGATCGTCGCCTCGATCAAGGACGCGCACGAGCGCGGCCAGCCGATCCTCGTGGGCACGACCTCGATCGACAAGTCCGAGGCCCTGTCCGACCTTCTGAAGGCCGCGGGCATCCCGCACAACGTCCTGAACGCGCGCCAGCACGAGCAGGAGGCGCAGATCGTGGCCGATGCGGGCAAGCTCGGCGCCGTCACCATCGCCACCAACATGGCCGGCCGCGGCACCGACATCCAGCTCGGCGGCAATGTCGAGATGAAGGTGATGCAGGCGCTGGCCGCCGATCCCGCCGCCCACCCCGACGAGGTGCGCGCCCGGATCGAGGCCGAACATGCCGAAGAGAAAGAACGGGTGAAGGAAGCGGGCGGGCTCTTCGTGCTCGGCACCGAGCGCCACGAGTCGCGCCGGATCGACAACCAGCTCCGCGGCCGCTCGGGCCGTCAGGGCGACCCGGGCCGCTCGGCCTTCTTCCTCAGCCTCGAAGACGACCTGATGCGGATCTTCGGCTCCGACCGTCTCGACAAGGTGCTCTCGACCCTCGGGATGAAGGAAGGCGAGGCCATCGTCCATCCCTGGGTGAACAAGTCGCTCGAGAAGGCGCAGGCCAAGGTCGAGGCGCGCAACTTCGACATCCGCAAGCAGCTCCTCAAGTTCGACGACGTGATGAACGACCAGCGCAAGGCGATCTTCAGCCAGCGCCTCGAGATCATGGAGACCGAGGACCTGTCCGAGATCGCGCAGGACATGCGCTATCAGGTGATCGACGATCTGATCGATCAGCACATGCCGCCGCGCAGCTACGCCGACCAGTGGGACATCGAAGGGATGCACCGCGCGGTGCAGGACAAGCTCGGCCTCGACGCGCCGATTGCCAAATGGGCGCAGGAGGAAGGCGTCGATCAGGATGTGGTGCGCGAGCGGCTGTGCGAGGCCTCGGACCGGCAGATGACCGAGAAGGCCGAGGCCTTCGGCCCCGAGACCATGCGCTCGATCGAGAAGCAGATCCTGCTGCAGACCATCGACGCCAAATGGCGCGAGCACCTGCTGACGCTCGAACATCTGCGCTCGGTCGTGGGCTTCCGCGGCTATGCGCAGCGCGACCCGCTGTCGGAATACAAGACCGAGGCCTTTGCCCTGTTCGAATCGATGCTGAACTCGCTCCGGCAGGATGTGACGCAGAAGCTGGCGCAGGTCCGACCGCTGAGCGAGGAAGAGCAGCAGGCGATGATGCGGCAGTTCCTCGATCAGCAGCGCGCGGCGGCCGCGGCGGAGGCCCCGGCCCAGGCGCCGGTCGCGCCC
>NZ_MABH01000060.1 GCF_001720585.1 Cereibacter johrii
CGCGCGTCATTCGCTGCAGACATAGACCGCGCCGCCCACCGCCACGACGGTGACGGCGGCAGCGGTCAGGGCGGCGGGGGCGGTGACGGTGGCGAGCGCGGTCGCCCCGAGGTTCGAGAGCGCGGCCGAGACCGAGCCGGCCGTCCCCGACAGCACCACCGCCCCCGTGCTGTTCTCGACGGCCCGGACGCCGCTCAGCACCTGACCGGCGGCGCCGGCCACCTTGCCTGCGGTCTCGGTCGAGGCGTTCACCTTCTCGCAGAAGGCCCCCGAGGGGCGCGCGCAGTGCAGATAGGCGTCGCGCTTGCCCTCGGCAAAGCCCGTGTAGGTGTTGGAATCGCGGTCGAACTGGAGGCAGAAGACCGACCGTTCGCGGTCGTTCAGCCCGGGCGTCATGGCACGCAGCGTCACATAGCCGGGGCAGGTGATCTCGCCGTACCCGCCGAGCCAGCGTTCGCGGATCGAGCGGTTGGCGCGCACCTCCTCGTCCTTGGTGTCATAGGCGAGCGCCGTGGGGAAACCCTCGAGCGAGGTCAGGCAGGCCTCGGGCTTGGCCATCGCCGCGGCGGGCGCGAGGGTGAGGAGCGTCAGGGCGGCAAGGGCGGGGAGGAAGGGTCTGCGGGACATCCGCATGGGTCTGCTCCGGGCAAGGGAGGGGACACCCTGTCTCGGACCTCGGGCGGTGGCAACGGGGGGCGGCTCAAGGATGCGTGAGCCGCCCCGCATGCCTCACTTGCCGCGGATCGTCTCGATCAGCAGCGTCACGTTCTCGGGGTCGGCCTCGGGCGTGATGCCATGGCCGAGGTTGAAGATGTGGGGCCCGTTGCGGAACGCCTCGACGACGCGCTTCGTGGCCTGCACGAGCTCCTCGCCGCCCGTCACCATGTATTTCGGATCGAGGTTGCCCTGCACGCAGGTCCGGCCCGCCTGCACCTTCTCGGCCGCCCATTCCGGGCTGACCGAATTGTCGATGGCCACGCAGTCGGCGCCGGTCTTCTCGGCGAAACCGATGTAGCCCTCGCCCGCCTCGCGCGGGAAGGCGATGACCGGCAGGCCCGGGAAGCGGGCCTTCAGCTCCGAGATGATCCGCTTGGCGGGTGCCACCGCGAAATCCTCGAAGTCCTGGCCCTTCAGCGAACCCGCCCAGCTGTCGAAGAGCTTCACCACCTCGCAGCCGGCCTCGACCTGCTTGGCGAGATATTCGATGGTGGCTTCGGTCACGCGATCCATCAGCGCCTCGAAGGCGGGGCGGTCGGTGTCCTTCAGCTTGTGCGCGGCGGCCTGATCCTTGCTGCCGCGGCCCGCGATCATGTAGGTCGCGACCGTCCAGGGCATCCCCGCAAAGCCGATGAAGGTTGTCTCCTTGGGAAGTTCGCGAGCGAGGATGCGGCAGGTCTCATAGACCGGGGCGAGCTTCTCGTGGATGTCGTCGCGGCCCTTCAGCGCGGTCACGCCCGCCATGTCGGTGATCGTCGACATGCGCGGCCCTTCGCCGGTCTCGAACCACAGGTCCGCCCCCAGCGCCTGCGGCAAAAGCAGGATGTCGGCGAACAGGATCGCCGCGTCGAACCCGTAGCGGCGGATCGGCTGGAGCGTCACTTCCGCCGCGAGATCCGGCGTGTAGCAGAGCGAGAGGAAGTCTCCCGCCTGGGCGCGCGTGGCGCGGTATTCCGGCAGATAGCGCCCCGCCTGACGCATGAGCCAGATGGGAGGCGTGGGCAGCGTCTCGCCCTTCAGCGCACGCAGCATCGTCTTGGTCATGGAGGTGCTCCTTTTCAGCTTGCCTGCTGGTTCCCAAGCTGAGCATGGGATGTCAATATGGGGAGTTGTCAGGGCAAATGGACAGCGCTAACCAAATCGGCATGACACACTCCATGCCCACCCCCGCTGAACCCCTCAAGATCGGCACGCGCGGCTCGCCGCTTGCGCTGGCTCAGGCCTACGAGACCCGCAGCCGCCTGTCGGCCGCCTTCTCGCTGCCGGAAGAGGCATTCGAAATCGTGGTCATAAAAACCACAGGTGACAAGGTCTTGGACCGTCCGCTGAAGGAGATCGGCGGCAAGGGCCTGTTCACCCGCGAGATCGAGGAGGCCCTGCTGGACGGGGGAATCGACATCGCGGTCCATTCGATGAAGGACATGCCGACGCTTCAGCCCGAGGGGCTGATCCTCGACACCTATCTCCCGCGCGAGGATACGCGGGACGCCTTCATCACCTTCGCCGAGGGGGGGCTGGCGGATTTGCCGCAGGGGGCCACGGTCGGCTCGTCGAGCCTGCGCCGCCGCGCGCAGCTCCTGAACAAGCGGCCGGACCTGCAGGTGGTCGAGTTCCGCGGGAACCTCCAGACCCGTCTGAAGAAGCTGAACGACGGGGTGGCGCGGGGCACGTTCCTCGCGATGGCCGGGCTGAACCGGCTGAAGATGGACGAGGTGCCGCGGGTGCCGATCGAGCCCGAGGAGATGCTCTCGGCCGTGGCGCAGGGCGCCATCGGCATCGAGCGCCGGATCGACGATCCGCGTGCGCAGGAGATGCTGGCGGCGATCCACGATGTGCCCACGGGGCACCGGCTCGCGGCCGAGCGCAGCTTCCTTCTGAAGCTCGACGGCTCGTGCGAGACGCCGATCGCGGGGCTCGCGATCCTCGAGGGCGATCAGCTGTGGCTGCGCGGCGAGATCCTGCGGCCGGACGGGTCCGAGTCGATCTCGGGCGAGATCCGCGGTGCGATCCCGGATGCGGCGGCCCTCGGGGTCGAACTGGCCTCGGAGCTTCTGGGCCGCGCGCCGGCCGACTTCTTCAGCTGGCGCTGAGCCGCACGGGCATGGATGGGGGGCGGCCTCCGGGCCGCCCCTTTGCCTTGCGGCGGGCCGCTGCGGGCCCGCGCGCGAGAAGCTATGGCCTTGATCCCGGGAGTGGCCGCATGCACGAGCCAAAAGACCCGGGCATGAGACGCCCCGCTGCCGCCCCGTTCGCGGCAGGCGCGCCACGCCGGGCTACGGCGGGCCCTTCCGCTGGAGCGCCCAGGCGCCGTGCGGCCGCCTCCGCGACAGTTTCTTGCGCGGGTGCGGCAACAGGCTCTCTCGGCGGGTCGCGATCCGCTGCTAACCTCGGATCATGACGGCACGGTGCCGCCGGGGTATTTGCCATGTCCCAGGTCGATGCAGCCCTTCCCTCCGACCCCTTCGCCACGGCGATCCGCGCCGGGCTGGCCGAGCCGCCGGTGCGCGTCCGGCCCCTGCCGCTGCCGGACGGCGATCAGCTCTGGCTGAAGCGAATCGAGGATCTCACCCACCGCGCCTGGCAGCGCAAGGGCGACATGCGCCGCCTGCTCCGTCGCGAGCGCGAGGCGTTCCTGCGGCTGGCCGAGGCGGGTCTTCCCGTGGGCCGGCTGGTCGGGGGCGAGGGCGACTGGCTCGTGACGCGGGACGCGGGCGCGAACCTGCGCCACCTCCTGCGCTCGCCCGACGTGCGGGGCCGCGAGCGGGTGGCGGCCTTCGCGTCGGCAGGCGAGGCGCTGGCGCGGCTGCATCGGGCGGGGATCACGCATGGCCGGCCCACGGTGCGGGCGATCTGCTGGGACGGTGCCGAGGCGCGCTTCATCAGCCTCTCGCGCTGGGGCGACCGGCGGCGCAAGCGGCATTTCGCGCTCGACGTGATGATCTTCATCCATTCCTGCCTCTGCGCCGACCGCACGTCGCACGATGTGCTGGGCGTGGCGCTGACGGCCTATCTCGCCCATGCGCCCGAAGGCACATGGCGGGCGGTGCGGCGGATGGCGATGCTGATGGGCATGATCGCCCCCGCGGCCGCGGCCCTGCGGCTGGCCCGGCCCGCCTCGCGCGAGTTGAACGCGCTGCCGCTGGCGCTCGCCTATGTGACCGAGAGGAAGCGCCGGCCCTGAGGCGGCCGACCCTGCGAGAGGGTTTGTCCGACGGGCACCCGGCGGGCCTGTGAAGGCTCCGCGCCCCGCCGTCTTTTCGGGTCGGTCGGTGACACCCGGACCCTGCTGTCCCGCATGGCGAGGACCGTCACGGCAGATCCGCCCGCGCGAGGAGCGCGCCGGGCGCGCGTGCCGGGGCGCCTCGAGGGCAGGGGCTGCGGCCACCGTGCGCCATCCCTCGGAAAGGCGGACCTTTTGTCGGAGCGATGCCCCTGCCCATCCGCCGAGATCCGTGGCATCGTGCCGCGGACGGGCGAGCGGCGGAGGGCGGCGTGAACGAGGATTTCTTCATCCTGATGGGGGTGCTGCTGGCCGCTGTCCTGTTGGCCACGCCCATCGCGACGCTGGTCCTGACCCTGCGCCATCGCCGTCTCTCGGCGCGGGTGGCCAAGCTGGAGGCGGCGCTCGCGGCGGCTCTGGCGCGACCGGGACCGGCACCCGCCGAGGCGCCTCGCGCGGAGC
>NZ_MABH01000061.1 GCF_001720585.1 Cereibacter johrii
AGAGGGCGGCGGCCTGCGCCTTCAGCTGCGCGGCATCGGCGTCGGAGGTCCGGCTGTCCAGCCGCGCGAGCAGCTGGCCCGGCGCCACCAGATCCCCCGGCCGCACAAGGAGGCTGCGCAGCACCGCGGCCGTCACCGGGCGCAGGACCGCGGCCGGGTCGTCGGCCGCGATCCGGCCCCCCGCGCTCACCACCACATCGATGGGCAGGAGGGCCGCAAGCCCCACCAGCGCCGCCAGCAGCGCCCCCGCCCCGAAGGGCCAGAGCCGGAGCAGCCAGGGCAGCGGCTCGTGCCGGATCCGTTCGAGCGGCGACTGATAGGCCAGGGCCTCGGGCGCGAGCCTCCTCATGACAGATGCTCGGTCTGCTGGCGCCAGAGATGGGCATAGATCTCGCAGCCCGCGAGCAGCGCCTCGTGCGGGGCGAAGGCCACGAGCCGACCCTGGTCGAGCACCGCGATCCGGTCGGCGCGCACGAGGGACGAGAGTCGGTGCGAGACCACGATCATGGTCCGGCCGCGGGCGATGGCGGCGAGGTTGCGGTTGACCACCGCCTCGGATTCGGGGTCGAGCGCGCTCGTGGCCTCGTCGAGGATCAGGATGCGCGGATCGGTGAGCAGCGCGCGCGCGATCGCCACGCGCTGGCGCTGGCCGCCCGAGAGGTTCGCGCCCCCCTCCTCGACGGGCGTGTCGAAGCCCCGCGGCAGGCGGCGGATGAATTCGTCGGCCCCCGCGAGGGTGGCCGCGCGCACCACCGCCTCGAGCCCGGCCTCGGGGCGGGCGAGGGCGATATTCTCGCGCAGCGTGCCGCGGAAAAGCAGATTGTCCTGCAGCACGATCCCCACTTGCCGCCGCAGGGGGCCGAGCGCGATGCTGCGGATGTCGATCCCGTCGAACAGGATCAGCCCGGCCTGCGGGGTCTCGATGCCCTGGATGAGCCGGGTGAGCGTGGTCTTGCCCGAGCCCGAGCGCCCGACGATGCCGATCACCTGCCCGGGCTCGATGGCGAGGCTCACCTGATCGAGCGCGGGCGTGGCGGCGCCGGGATAGGCGAAGCTCACCCCCCGGATCTCGAGCGCGCCGGTGAGGGCGGGGCGGGCGAGGGCGGCCCTGTCGGGCCGTTCGGGCGGGTGATCCATGATCTGGCGCAGCATCCCGATCGACAGGGCGGCCTCCTGCCATTCGTTGACGAGCCCCACGATCTGGACCAGCGGCCCGCTGACCCGCCCGGCCAGCATCAGCACCGCCACGAGCGTGCCCACCGTGATCGCGCCCTCGAGCGCCAGCGCCACGCCGAAGGCCACCACGCTCACCTGCATCAGCCGCTCGAGCAGGCTGGTGAGCGTGCTCGTGACGGCCGAGACGCGGCCCAGATCCCATTGCCTGCGCACCGAGAGGGCGAGGCTTTCCTCCCAGAGCGCGCCGCGGGCGGGCTCGACCGCGAGCGATTTCACCGCGCGCATGTTGTGCAGCGTCTCGACCAGAAGGGCCTGCCGCTCGGCCTCGACCGCATAGACCGCGTTCAGCCGCCGCTGGAGGAGCGGCAGCATGAGGGCGATGCAGCCCGCGATGGCGATCCCGTAGGCCGCGATCACCAGCGCGAGCCGGCCCGACAGGAAGGCCAGCGTGGCGAAGAGCACGGGCAGGAGGGCCGCGTCGAGCAGGGTCTGCAGCAGCCGCCCGGTCAGGAACTGGCGGATCCTGTCGGTCTGCTGGATGTTGCGCGCGAGCACGCCTGCGGGCGTGGTCTCGAACAGCGTCATGGGCAGCGAGAGCAGATGGGCCACGCTTTCTGCCCCCAGATGGGCGTCGATCCGCCCGCCCGCGATCTGGCTCAGCCGCTGGCGGACATAGCCGAAGCCCGCGTCGAACAGCGCCAGCAGCACGAAGACCGCGGCGACCGCGGCAAGCGTGTTCCAGGCCTGGTAGGCGATCACCCGGTCGATCATCGCCTGCATGAGGAGGGGCAGCGCGTAGGAGATCAGGTTGCCGATCACCACCGCCACCGCGACGCCGAGAAAGAGCCCCTTCTCGCGCGCGAGCGCGGGCAGGAACCAGCGCAGCCCGAAGGCGGTCTCGGCGGCCCTCGGCCGGTCGGGGCGCCCGATCAGGATCAGCCGGCCGGTCCAGTCCCGGGCGAATTCCTCCCAGGGCAGGGCCTGCACCCCCTGCGCCTCGCGGCGCGGATCGAGGAGGGCCACGGTCCGCGCACCCTCCGCCCCGCCCGCATGGACGAGCACCGCCCAGTGCCCGCCCCGCAGCTCCGCCAGCGCGGGATAGGCCTGCCCGAGCCGCGAGGCGGTGCGCCAGCCCGCATCTTCCAGCAGCCGGCAGCGCAGACCCTTGCCGCCCAGAAGCCGCAGCAGATCGGGCGCGAAATCGCCGGCCTCGAGCGGGGGCAGCTCGTCGGGGCCGAGCAGCACCCCGTGATGGGCCGCCACCAGAAACACCGCGCGCAGCGTCGACAGCACGGGCGTGTCGAGGGCGATGGACCCGGGAAGCTGGGAATCGAAGGCTGCCATGCGTCCCTGTGTAGGCGGCGGGCCTTAAGGCTCCGTTTCGGCAGGCGGGCAAGGGCTCAGGCGCGGCGGGCGACCGACAGCAGGGCCGCCTCGAAGCGGCGGGTGAAATCGCGGCAGTCGCCTAAGGTTCGGCTCCAGCGCTCGGCGAGCGCGGGCCCCTTCAGGGCGGGGGCCGCCGCCGGGTCGGTGGCGATCGCCACGGCGCGGGAGACATAGGCCTCGAGGTCGGGGGCGATGCAATCTTCCAGCCCCACCGCCGTGAGGAGGCTCGCCGCCATCCGGCCCGAGAAGGTCCGCCCCGCGAGCGTGAGCACGGGCAGCCCCATCCGGAGCGCGTCCGAGGCGATGGTCCCGGCATTGTAGGGCATCGTGTCGAGAAAGAGGTCGGCCAGCGCCAGCCGCGCCCGGTAGCGGGCGGGATCGACCCGGGGCGCGAAGATCAGCCGGTGGGGGTCGAGGCCCGCCGCCTGCCAGCGGCCGGCCAGCGCCGCCTGCCCCTCGGGCGTATCCTCGACGAGCCACAGGACCGACCCCGGCACGGCCGCGACGATCCGGCACCAGGCGGCGAAGAGGGGCTCGGTGATCTTGTAGAAATGCGAGGCGCAGGCGAAGACGAAGGCCGCCTCGGGCAGGCCCTCGCCCGGACGGTCGACCGCGGGCAGCAGGGGCCGTTGCCCGTCGTTGGCCTGATAGCAGCCCTCGAGCCGGAGCGGGGCCGGGCGGTAATGGGCGGCCTCGGCCTCGGGCACCGTCACCCGGTCGCAGATCAGCCAGTCGAGCTCGGGCAGCGGGACCGGCCCGATATAGCCCAGATAGGCCGCCTGCACCGGGGCGGGCTTCCAGCGCAGGATGCCCGGCCGGGCGCCGCGGGTGAGGCCGTTGAGATCGATCAGCAGGTCGATCTCGTCGGCGCGGATGCGCCGGGCCGCGGCCTCGTCGGAGAGGGCGCCGATCGGCACATGCCGGTCGAGGGCGGCGAGCACCCGCGCGCGCTCGGGGCTGCCGTCCTCGGGCGAGGCGCAGTAGCCCACCACCTCGAACCGGCTGCGGTCGTGGCGCTCGAGCAGTTCGGCGATGAGGAAGCTCATGGCATGGCGGCAGAAATCCGACGAGAGATAGCCGAGCCGCAGCCGGTCGTGGCGGTAGCCCCCGGCCGGGGCGAGCCGGACGCCCGGATCGGGCACATGCCGGGCGATCCAGGCCGCGGCCACCTCGCCCTGCCGCACGGGATCGTCATGCAGCGCGAGGGTGGCGAGCGGGCCGCACTGCAGCTCGGCCTCGGCCTCGGTCAGGCCGGGAACCGCCAGCCGGGCCGGGGGCCAGGCCGCCATCTTCTGGCGGGCATGGACGAGATGCTGGACCACCTCGGGCTGGCGCGGATCGATGAGGAGCGAGGCCCGCAGCTCCTCGGCGGCCTCCGCGAGCCGGCCCTCGGCCTCGAGCATCCGGCCGAGCTGGCGGTGGAGCTGGCGCCGCCCCTCGGCCGGGGGCAGCACCTGGCGCAGGAAGGCCAGGGCCTGCGTCCGGTCGCCCTGCGCCTCGGCCGCCTGA
>NZ_MABH01000062.1 GCF_001720585.1 Cereibacter johrii
CCCGCGCCTCGAGCTCGGGCACCGCCTGCAGAAAGGCCGCGAGCCCCGCGGCCCAGCCCACCGACCGCACCTCCCTCTCGGCCTCCGCGGGCGCGCCGAGCGCCAGCGCCGAAGCCCACATGAGCCCGGCCGCCGTGGCCTCGAGATGGGCGCCGAAGGCCGCCTCATCGGCAAAAGGTTCGGCCCAGATGTCGTGCCGCCGCGCCTCGATCATCGCGTCGAGCAGCGGCACCGGCAGCGCCGCCTCGCGGATCAGCCCGGCCAGAGGCCCCGCCACCTCATGCGCCCGGCTCTTGCCCGCGGGCGCCTCCTCCACCACGTCGCGCCAGAATTGCAGGCGCATCTCGGCGATCATCGGCTCGCGCGTGACCCAGGGTGCGCGCGCCACCTCGAGGTTGAAGGCATAGAGCGGCCAGAGCCGCGCCCGCGCCGCGGGGGGCGCGGCCATGGCCGCCGCATGACGGTCCGGATCGCCCCGCTCGACCAGCGCCGCGCAGGCCTCGAGGCTCATGCGGCGGGCTCCGCGATCACCTGAAGATAGCCGTAGCTCGACCCGTGCCGCTGCCAGAGGTCGATCTCGGCCGCGCCCTGATCGAGCGCGTCGGTGAGGCTCGGCTCGGCCTCCGCCCGCAGATGTTCGATCCGCGCGGCGAGGGGCCCGTAATAGGCCTGCCAGGCCGCGTCGGGAAGCCAGCGGTCGGCGAGGATGCGATAGCCCGCCTCCTCCACCTCGGCACGGATCCCCGCCCGGTCCCGCATCGCGGGATAACGGGCCCAGAAATCGCGCGCCTCGAGCGGCGGATTGTCGATCCGCCAGCCGAGCTCCGAGAAGATCACCCGGCCGCCCGGCTTCAGATGCGCCCGCCAGCCCGAAAGGGCCGCAGCGATCCCCACGCCGGAGATGGCGCCCGCACACCAGATCAAGTCGAACATGCCCACCGGCTCGCGCATGTCGCCCGCCACGGCCTGCAGCCGCGCATCGACGCCGAGGCGCGCCGCGAGCTCGTCGATGTAGGGCCGGTGCAGATCCATCGCCACCACCTGCCCCTCGGGCACGGCGGCCAGCAGCGCCTCGACATCCGCGCCCGGCCCCGAGCCCGCATCGAGCACCCGTCCGGCCCGGGGCACGCGCGCGGCCCCGAGCGCCCAGGCGAGGCTCTCGGCATCGCCCGGGCCCTCGCGCTCGAGCCCGGAATGCAGGGTGAAGAAGGCCTCTTCCGGCGTCATCGGCTGTCCTCCTGCCGTGCGTCGCGCACGAGCTTCCAGTTGATCGCATCGAGCAGCGCCTCGAACGAGGCATCCACGATATTGGGCGAGACCCCCACCGTCGACCAGCGCCGGCCCTGCCCGTCCTCGCTGTCGATGATGACGCGGGTCGCGGCCTCGGTGCCGCCCTGCGTGATCCGCACCTTGAAATCCACGAGCCGCATGTCGTCGATCACCGACTGCCAGCGGCCGAGATCCTTGGCCAGCGCCTTCGACAGCGCGTTCACCGGGCCGCGCTCGGTGCCGTTCTCGTCGAGGCTTTCCGAGACCGACAGCACGCGCTGACCGTCGATCAGCACCACGACCACCGCTTCCGAGAGCGTCATGGTGCCCTGGCCCACCCGCCGCCGCTCGACGGTCACGCGGTAGCGCTTCACCTCGAAGAAGCTGGGCAGAAGGCCCAGCTCGCGCCGCGCCACCAGCTCGAAGCTCGCCTGCGCGGAATCGTAGGCATAGCCCTGATCCTCGCGCGCCTTGACCGTCTCGAGGATCCGCCCCAGCCGCGGATCGCCCGGAGGCACCTCGAGCCCCGCCTCGGCCAACCGCGCCCGCAGGTTCGACTGCCCGGCCTGGTTCGACATGGGGATCACCCGCACGTTGCCCACGAGGGCGGGATCGACATGTTCGTAGGTGGCGGGATCCTTCAGGATCGCCGAGGCATGGAGCCCCGCCTTGTGCGCGAAGGCCGAGGCGCCGACATAGGCCGAGGCCCGGCGCGGCACCCGGTTCAGGATGTCGTCGAGCATCCGGCTCAGCCGCACCATGCCGCTCAGCGCCTCGCGGCTGATCCCGGTCTCGAAGCGGCTGGCATAGGGCTCCTTCAGCAGGAAGGTGGGGATGAGCGTGGTGAGGTTCGCATTGCCGCAGCGCTCGCCCAGGCCGTTCAGCGTGCCCTGCACCTGCCGCGCCCCCGCATCGACGGCCGCGAGCGTGGCCGCCACCGCGGTGCCGGTATCGTCATGGGTGTGGATCCCCAGACGGTCGCCGGGCACGCCCTGGGCGATGACCTCGGCCACGATGCGCCCCACCTCGGCGGGCAGCGTGCCGCCGTTCGTGTCGCAGAGCACCACCCAGCGCGCCCCCGCCCCCAGCGCCGCCTGCAGGCAACCCAGCGCATAGGCGGGATTGGCCCGGTAGCCGTCGAAGAAATGCTCGGCATCGAGGATCGCCTCGCGCCCCCTGGCCACGACATGCGCCACCGAGGCGCGGATCGCCTCGAGATTCTCCTCGAGCGTCACGCCCAGCGCCGTCGTCACGTGGAACTCGTGCGTCTTGCCCACGAGACAGACCGTGTCCGTGCCCGCATCGAGCACGGCTGCCAGCACATCGTCATTCTCGGCCGAGCGGCCCGCGCGCTTGGTCATGCCGAAGGCCGCCACCCGCGCCCGGACGGCGGGCAGGGCCGCGAAGAACTCCGAGTCGGTCGGATTGGCCCCCGGCCAGCCGCCCTCGATGTAATCCACCCCGAGCCGGTCGAGCGCCTCGGCGATCTGCCGCTTCTCGGGCGTCGAGAATTGCACGCCCTGCGTCTGCTGCCCGTCGCGCAGCGTCGTGTCATAGATCCAGAGCCGCTCCTTCACCGACCCCGACGCCACCCCTTGCCCCGCCACGCGTTCCTGCCCTTCATTCTGGTCCAAATATCCTCGGGGGGTCCGGGGGGCAGACAGCCCCCCGGCTTCCGTCGCGCCCGACCCGCTCCGATCCCCGCCCTGCCGATCCGCCCGGGGCGCATCGCTCACAGCAAACCCTCCAGAGCGGCAGGATCGACCCGGTCGGCAAGCTTCGCCAGTCCGCCGGCCACGCCGGTGGGCGACTTGTGCGCCCGCAACTCCACCCCGAGGCGCATCGCGTCGCTCTTGAGACGGTCGGCGGTCTCGAAGTCCCCGACGTGGCGGAGGGCCAGCCAGCGGTGCAGGATGGCGATCGCGGTCTCCCGGGTCCGGTCGGCGACTGCGCCCCATCCGATCACGCTCAAGGTCGGCTGGTAGTCGATGCCCTCCCGGAGGAACCGCCCGTCCACCTCCTCGAAGGCGAAGGGCTGCGCCCAGGGCTGGTGCCGGATCGCCTGCAGATCGAATCCCAGAAGATGCGCCGATGCCAGCAGGCCGGCAGCATCCTTCCGCTTCCAGAGATCGTTCAGGGCTGCAAGCGCGCCCGCCGTGTTGAGATCGTCGGACAGGGGATCGACCACCTCGGCGCGCACCTCGCCGGGCACCGCTCCCTCGACCATCTCCGCCCAGTTCCTGAGCGTCGTCCTCGCCTGTTCCGCCTTCTCGGCCGTCCAGTCCATGGGCTTGCCGTAATGCGTGCCGAGATAGACCATCCGGATGATCTCGCCCGGCCAGCCCTGATCGAGAAGATCCCGCACGGTGAAGAAATTGCCGAGCGATTTCGACATCTTCCTGCCGTCCACCAGCAGCATCTCATTATGCATCCAGACCCTCGCGAAACCGCCCTCGGGATGGGCGCAGCAGCTTTGCGCGATCTCGTTTTCGTGATGGGGGAACTGCAGGTCGATCCCGCCCGCATGGATGTCGAAGGACGCGCCCAGAAGCTCGTAGGACATGGCCGAGCATTCGATGTGCCAGCCGGGGCGGCCGCGGCCCCAAGGGCTTTCCCAGCCCGGAAGCCCGTCGTCCGACGGCTTCCAGAGCACGAAATCCATCGGGTCTTCCTTGAAGGGCGCGACCTCGACCCGCGCGCCCGCGAGCATGTCATCGACCGACCGGCCCGAAAGCGCGCCATAGTCGCGATAGCTGCGCACGCGGAAGAGCACATGCCCCTCGCGCTCGTAGGCGTGGCCCTTCGCGATCAGATCCCCGATCATCGCGATCATGGCGCCGATCCATTCGGTCGCCCGCGGCTCGTGCGTGGGCCGAAGCGCGCCGAGCGCATCCATGTCCTCGTGATACCAGCGGATCGTCTCGTCGGTGCGCTCGCGGATCAGCGCCTCGAGGCTGCGCGGATCGCCCGCTTCCTTGCGCGCCTGCGCGGCCGCGTTGATCTTGTCGTCCACATCCGTGAAGTTGCGCACATAGGTCACATGCCGCTCGCCGTAGACGTGCCGCAGCAGCCGGAAGAGCACATCGAACACCACGACCGGCCGGCCGTTGCCCAGATGCGCCCGGTCGTAGACCGTGGGCCCGCAGACATAGAGCCGCACGTTCAGCGGATCGATCGGCTCGAACGCCTCCTTCCGGCGGCTCTTCGTGTTGGTGAGGCGGATCTTGGTCATGGCTCCTCGCAGGCTCGGCTCGCCCGCGGGCTTCTCACATCACGACCTTGGAGGGAACGGAAAAGAGCAGCCCGCGACGTTGGTCAGCAGGTAATGATGCAGCCAATGATGGTGCAGATGCTCTTCATGCTGCGAGAGGTAGCATCCCCGACGGGCGCGGGCAACGGATTCGAGGGGCCTCTGGACAGGGGCGCCGCGCCGCCCCAGAGTTGCCCGATGGATCGCAGCACTGTCTCCCGCCTCTGCGCCGCCCTGCCGGGCGCCCTCCTCGACCATCCCTGGGACGAGGGGCACGACGCCTGGAAGATCGGCGGCAGGATCTTCGCCCTCGTCGGGGCCTCCGGGCACGGGGTCACGGTGAAATGCCCCGATGTCGAGACGGCGGCGCTGCTGATCGAGACCGGGCGTGCCGAGCGCGCGCCCTACATGCACCGGAGCTGGGTGCTCCTGCCCTTCGGGCCCGACCTCGCCGAGGACGAGGCAGAGCACCGCATCGCCGTCTCCTACCGGCTGATCCGCGAGGGCCTGCCGCGCAGGATCCGCGAGACGCTCTAGCCGAATGCCGCCGCAATCGCCCAGAGGCCGAAGGCCAGCATGAGCCCGCCCGAGGCCCGGGCGACCCAGGTCGCGAAGGCGCGCGGCAGACGGCGCTGCGCCATGGCCACGCCACCGGCAAGCAGGATCCACCAGAGCATCGAGCCCGTGAAGACGCCCGCCACCACCGTCGCACCGGAGGCGAGATCCGCCTCGCGCGCAAGGCCGAGCCCCGCGAAGATCGCGGCGAAGGAGAGGATCGTCGCGGGATTGGCGAGGGTGAGCAGGAAGGTGGCGGCCATCGTCGACCAGAGCCCGCGCGGCGCCGCGGCCGCCGCCGCCCCTGCGGGCGGCTCGGTCCTCAGCCCCTTCACGCCCAGCCAGATCAGGAACAGCCCCCCGCCGAGCCCGAGCGGCAGCTGGATCCGGTCGAGGACCGCGGCGAAGGCCGCAAAGCCCCCGGCCGCCGCGGCGGCATAGCAGGCATCGGCCAGCGCCGTGCCGAGACCGCCCGCCATCCCCGCCCGGAAGCCATGCGCAAGCGTCCTCTGGATGCAGAGCGCGCCGATCGGGCCCAAGGGAGCCGCGATGGCAAGCCCCATGAGAAGCGCCTTGAGAAAGAGCATCAGCACCGCCTCCCGCTGCGGGCGACGGGGCGCGGGCGGCGAGACCTGCGCTTCCCCGTCCTGCCCCGATCCGCCGAGGCGCACCGCGGCGCCGGCCTTGCCTTGAGCCCGATGCGCCGGAGCGAGAGGGCCCGCCCGCCCGCCGCCGCCGCGACACTCCTGCCCCGTCCGCCGCCTGTCCGTGCCGGGCGGCGGACCACATCGGCCCCTCCCGGCCTCCCCTCGACTGCCGTCCTCCCGGCCTGTCCTGCACGCCAACCCGCACAGCGAGGGGGCGCGGCCGAAGCCGAGGCGACGCGCGCGCTGTCGGCACCCGTCGAGCAGGCGTCTCGGGGTCTTCGGTCGGAGGCGCTCATCGGGGCACCCAGGGGGCGGACCGCACGGTCGAGAGGGCCAGCATGGTCTCGGACCGTTCCAGCAGATCCTCGGACTTGAGGTGGGTCAGGAAGGTCTCGACGCCCGCAAGATCGGCCACGCGCAGGTGGATGAGGTAGGACCAGACGCCGGTGACATGGTGGCATTCGACGATGCCCGGATGAGTGGCTGCGAAGCTGCGGAAGGCCGCCTCCCGCGCGTGCGGCACGGCGGCCCAGATCAGCGCCAGAACGGGCAGCCCCAGCGCCTCGGGCGAGGCATCGACCGTGAAGCGCCGGATGACGCCCTGTGCGACCAGCCGCCGGACACGCTCGTTCACGGCCGAGGTCGAAAGCCCCACCTGCCCCGCGACCTCCGTCAGCGGCTTCCGGGCATCCTCGACCAGAAGGCCGATGATCTTCCCGTCCAGATCATCCATCACCGTCATATTCCCGCCAGTAGCGCGATTCTGCCGGCAATATAGCGGACTGTCCCGGCGGCGGCTCAAGAGATGGAGGGGAGGGGACACATTGTCGCAGGCCGCACCTCTGCGCGGTCTCATCGGCCCAAGGCGCCTCGCCGGGCCGACATCCACGGCACCGCGGAGAGCCGCCCGATGCCGCGGCATGGAAAAGGGCGCGGATCGCTCCGCGCCCTTTCCTGTGGTCAGGCCATTGGCCTCAGAAGCGGAAGCCGACCTTCGCCTGCAGCGTGGTCGCGTCCACATCGACGCCCGAGTCGTCGAAATCGTCCCAGGTGTGGCGCAGAAGTTCGGCGCCCACCGACCAGCGGTCATTGACCATGTAGTCGTAGCCCACGCCATAGACGTAGCCATTGTCCGAGACGTCCGCGCCGCCGATGGTAGCGTCAGCCCAGGTGCCGCCGGCCGTGGCATAGAGCAGGCCCTTGCCCATCTTGCCGCCCGCCATCAGCTTCAGCGTGGTGACATTGTCGACTTCGCTGTCGGCAACGCCGTCGAGGTCGATGTTCGTCACGTCATAGGCCAGTTCGGCACCGACGACGGCACGGCCGAAGTCGTAGCGGTAGCCCGCGTGCACACCGCCGATGGCGCCGTTGCCATCGACGCCGTCGATGTTCGTGTCGACCTTACCGTAGCCCAGCTGGCCACCAACGTAGAAACCGTTCCAGTCGGCAACGGGCGCAACCACGACGGGGGCGGGCACCGGTTCGACGACCGGTTCCGGGGCCACGGTCACCGGGCCGCCGGCAAAGGCGGGAGCGGCAAGAAGGCCACCGAGCGCGAGCGCTACAATGCGTTTCATCTCTGTCTCCAATTAAGCTTCCGACGTCCGCACTGCTGCTTTTGCGGGGATGCCGGATCTCTCGTTGACGGTCTTGCGTCGCCGGGGATGACGACGCCTTCCGTGCACATGTCCTATTTCTCGGGAGGGGGGTTCGCCAGATCTGCTCACGAGGAGGTGAAGCCCCGGCACCGGCATGCGCCAATTCCAGCGCACGGCGCCCCGTGCATCGGCTAACCTTTGCTGGCCTTGTCCTCGAGCATCAGCCACTCTTCTTCGGCCTGCGAAAGAAGGGCCTGACGCTCCGCCATCGCCTCGCTGGCCTTCTGGAACTTGACCGGCTCGCGGGTGAAGAGATCGTCGGCTGCAAGGAACTCCCCGAGCTTCGCGATCTCGGCCTCGAGCCGCTCGATGAGGCCCGGCAGCGCGTCGAGACGCTTGCGCTCGGTGAAGGTGAGGCCCTCCGAGGGCTTGCGCGCCTCGGGCTTCGGCGCGGCCTTCGGCGCCTCGCGCGCGGGCTCGGCCCGCGGCGGCGCGGCGGGCGCTGTCTCGCCCCGCTGGGCCAGATGGTCGCTCCAGCCACCGGCATAGACGGTGGCCCGGCCCTGCCCCTCGAGCGCGACCGTCGTCGTCGCCACGCGGTCGATGAAATCCCGGTCGTGGCTCACGAGAAGCACCGTGCCTTCGTAATCCCCGAGAATGTCCTGCAGAAGATCGAGCGTCTCGACGTCGAGATCGTTGGTCGGCTCGTCGAGGATCAACAGGTTCGATTCGCGCGCCATGATCCGCGCGAGCAGAAGCCGCGCCTTCTCGCCGCCCGACAGCGAACGCACCGGCGCGCGGGCCTGCCGCTCGTCGAACAGGAAATCCTTGAGATAGCCCACCACATGACGCGGCTGGCCGCGCACGAGCACCTGATCCTGCTGGCCCGAGACGCGCATGGCCGGATCGGTCGTCAGGCTGTCCCAGAGCGAGGCTTCGGGGTCGAGCTGCGCGCGGGTCTGGTCGAACACCGCCACCTGCAGGTTGGTGCCGAGCGTCACGCTGCCCGCATCGGGCTCCATCTCGCCGGTGAGGAGCTTCAGGAGCGTCGTCTTGCCCACCCCGTTCGGTCCGACGAAGGCCACGCGGTCTCCGCGCAGCACGCGGAGCGAGAAATCCTTCACGATCGGTTTCCCGTCGAAGGCTTTCGTGAGCCCCTTCGCCTCGATCACGCGCTTGCCCGAGGTCGGCCCCGCCTCGAATTCCAGCGCCGCCGTGCCCTGCCGGCGAATCTGGGACCGGCGTTCCTCACGCATCGCGGCCAGCGCCCGGAGCCTGCCCTGGTTGCGCTTCCTGCGCGCCGAGATCCCCTCGACCGCCCAGCGGGCCTCGGCCTTGATCTTGCGGTCGAGCTTGTGGCGCTGGTCGTCTTCCTCGGCCCAGATCTGCTCGCGCCATTCCTCGAAGCCCTCGAACCCCGCCTCGCGGCGGCGCACCTGCCCGCGGTCGATCCAGAGCGTCGCGCGCGAGAGGGCGCGCAGGAAGGCGCGGTCGTGGCTGATGAGGACGAAGGCCGTGCGGGTCTCGGCCAGCTGGGCCTCGAGCCACTGGATCGCCTGAATGTCGAGGTGGTTCGTGGGCTCGTCGAGCAGCATGAGTTCGGGCGCCTCGGCCATGAGCTTGGCCAGCGCCGCCCGCCGCCGCTCGCCGCCCGAGGCGGTGGCGACCGGGGTCTCGGGGCGGAACTTCAGCCCCTCGGCCACCATCTCGACCCGGTATTCCTCGCCCTGTGCGAGACCCGAGGCCGCATAATCGCCGAGCGTGGCGAAGGCCGACAGGTCGGGATCCTGCTCCATATATCCCACGGAGGTGCCCGCCGGCACCACGCGCTCGCCGCGGTCGGGCTCGACAAGGCCCGCCATGACCTTGAGGAGCGTGGACTTGCCCGAGCCGTTGCGGCCGACGAGGGCCACCCGGTCCTGCGGCTGGACCACGAGATCGAGCCCGTCGAAGATCGGCTCGCCGCCGAAGGTGAGGGAAATGCCGGAAAGCTGGAGAAGGGGTGCGCGTGCCATGCCCGTCCGCTACAGGGGGCCGCGGCCCGCGTCAACGTGTCCGCAGGCGGACCGCCGAGAAGCACCCGGCCGGATCGCACCCGCGGCAGGGACGGCGGCCCCCACCGGCCGGCCGGTCGCGGCCCTCAGCCGGGCAGCACCGACAGGACCGAGCGGGCGGCGCGCAGGCCCGGCGGCTCGCCGCCCTGCCCCAGCCGCTCCATCGTAAGCTCCATGGCCGCCACCTGCGCCGCGCGCTGGCCCTCGTCCTCAAGAAGGCCCAGCAGCGCCGGCGCGATCGAGGGGGCCTTGCAGCGCGGCCCGAGGAATTCGGGGATCACGCGGCTGTCCGAGACGAGATTGACCAGCGTCACCGTGTCGATCCGCGCCATCCGCGTGATGAGCCACATCGACAGCGGGTTCATGTCGTAGGCGATCACCATGGGCGTGCCGTTCGCCGCAAGCTCCAGCGAGACGGTGCCCGAGGCCGCCAGCGCCACATCGGCGGCGGCGAAGGCCGCGCGCTTGCGCTCCGCCTCCTCGATCACCAGCGGATGCACCGGCCACCCCGCCACCAGCTCGCGCACGAGGCCCGCCACATGCGGCACGGTCGGCACGAGGGCGGTGAGCCCCGGATGGCGGTGGCGCAGCCGTGCCAGCACCTCGCCGAAGACCGGCGCGAGCCGCGTGACCTCGGACCGGCGCGAGCCCGGCAGCACGAGGATCGCGGGGCCCGTCCCCAGCCGCTCGCGCAGCGCCTGCACCTCGGCCTCGCTCGCGCGCGGCTCGGCCACGACCGGATGGCCCACGAAGTCGCAGCTCATGCCGGCCGCCGTCATGTAGGGCGGCTCGAAGGGCAGCAGCGCCAGGACGTGATCGACATGCCGCGCCATCTTCGCCGCCCGGCCCGGCCGCCAGGCCCAGACCGAGGGGGCAACATAATGGATTGTGCGGACGGACGGCTTCGCCTGCTTCACCAGCGCCGCCACGCGAAGCCCGAAGTCCGGGCTGTCGATGGTCACCAGCGCCTCGGCGCCCGAGGCGAGGCAGGCCGCGGCCGCCTCCTGCACCCGGCGGCGGAGGTGGAGATATTTCGGCAGGATCTCGGCCAGACCCATGACCGAGAGCTCCTCCATCGGAAAGAGGCTCGAGAGCCCCTGGGCCTGCATCGATGGCCCGCCCACGCCGGCGAACTCCATCCCCGGCGCGAGCTGGGAGAGCCCCGCCATGAGCGCGCCGCCGAGGCGGTCGCCGGAGGGCTCGCCCGCGATCAGGAAGAATTTCATGGCTCTCTCGCCCAGAGGAAGAGACCCGCCTCCTCGGCCGCGCGCACCGCCTCGGCCCGGTCGAGGAGGATCACGCCCCCCGCCTCCCAGACGAGGCCCGCAAGGCCTGCCGCGGCCGCACGCGCCACGGTGGCGGGCCCCAGCGTCGGCAGGTCGATGCGCCGGTCCTGCCCCGGCTTCGGCGCCTTGTAGAGCACGCCCCGCGCGCCCGCGGGATCGGGCCGCCGCGCGGTCGCGGCCACCCAGTCGAGCATCGCATCCGTGCCGGGCAGCGCCTCGACGGCGAGGCAGAGGCCCTGCGCCACCACCGCGCCCTGACCCACATCGACGCGACCCACCGCCTCGACGATGGCG